>JBCDAA010000001.1:0-69297 GCA_039186435.1 Myxococcota bacterium
GGTTGAGGGGCTCGAGGTGCTTCGCCGAATCAGAGCCCACGGAAACGAAGTTCCTGTACTCATCCTTACCGCCCGAGGTGCGGAAGAAGACATCGTCGCGGGGTTGGAGGCAGGTGCGGATGACTACGTCACCAAGCCCTTTGGAGTCCGTGAGCTCGTCGCAAGAGCGAAGGGAATTCTACGGCGCCGACCCAAAGACACGGTCGCCACGACGGTCACCGCCGGTCCGTTCACAATCGATTTCGACGCACTGACCGTAAAGGCGGAGGATGGGTCGGTTCGACTCACCGCGCGCGAGGGTATGCTCCTTCACTACCTCCTTGAGAGGCGACATCGCCCGGTGACCCGAGAGGAGCTCCTTGTGGACGTATGGGGATATCGTGACGGTCACATTCGGACGCGAACTGTCGACGTTCACGTTCAGCAGCTTCGCGCGAAGCTTGCGTCCGTTGGCGGAACCCAATGGATACAGACGATACGTGGGCGAGGCTATCGCTTCGTCGGGCCGGTCGCGTGACTCGAGGCCTGCCCGTCCTCGCGCTCTCGATCGCTGTGTGCGCCGCGATCCTCGGGGTGGGCTGGCTGCTCGCCACGGAGCGCGAGCACGCGGCACGCGCGCGTGAGGCACGACAGCGTCTCATGCATGCCGCGGATTCCGTTCGAGGCGTTGTCGATGAGTCTCTTGAGGAGTTGCGTCGGCGAGAAGATCGCCGACCGTTCTACCTCTACAACCACTACTACAGTCCTCCCGAATCAGAGGTGAAGTCGGTGACGGACCCGGTGGCTGTTTCGCCCCTCGCCCACGAGCCCGAGGACCAGCGGATCGTTGGCTATTTTCAGATCGATCCGGACGGGGCGGTCCGTACTCCCGCCCAGCGGGACGGCGCACATCATGTCGCGTGGGTTGCGGCGCTTCTCGACGTCCTCCGTAGTCCGTCGTTCGAGCCTCTTCGCGACCTTCGTCAGGCCGGGAACGAAGGAAGTTTGTTGGCCGCGCTGCCTCCGCGACCGGTGGAGACGCGAGTCGTCCGAGGTGCGCCGAGCGTCCGAGGTGCGGGTCGTGCCCGACCCACGGGTCGTGCCCGACCCACCGAACCACGCAACGTCCCAGGTGCGGAGACTCCGGACGAGTCGCTCGAGCCCCAGGGGCCACTCACCGTCAGTCTAAACACCTGGGGAAACATCGTTTTTGATGAGATTCAGGCCGCCCAGCTCGGGGACGAGGTTGCGAACGCGCGGGTCCAGGCACGCGGGCGAAGTGCTCCCACGACCCGGCGAAACGACATCTCCTGGGTCGAGTTTGGGCAGTCCGACAGCATTCAACAGGCACCGCTATCGGTTCCCGAGCGTCGTCGACCCCGCCGTCGGCGACGTAGGAGAGCGGCGCCTGCTCCCGCGCCTAACGTATTCGTGGACGTGCCAGAGAGCGACGCACTGATTTCTCAGCGGGATGCCGACGTCGGGTACACGACTATGGCATGGCGAGACGTCGACAACTTTCTTCTCCTCCATCGGTTGATCGACCATGAAGGGGCGGTCGTCGTTCAGGGGGCACTTCTGGACCGAGTGCATCTCCAGGAGTCTTGGATTCCTGGGCTCATTGAGCGCTACGGCACTGCGTCCATCGGGAACGAAACGGTAACCCCGGAGCTTATCGTCCAGGAAGAGGAGGCTCAGTGCGAGGTCCGCGAGGCTGTGTCCGAGGTGCTCCCCTTTGACCTCTGCTTCCCGTCGGATGCTGTCGCGACGCTGCTGCGTTCCGCTCGAGGTGCTGACCATCTTCAGTGGGCGACCCTCCTAGGCCTTCTCTTCGTCGTTGTTTCCGCAGTGATTCTAATTCTCCGTGCCGCACGTCGGGCGGCAGACCTGTCGCGCCAGAAGAGCGCGTTCGTTTCCGCCGTCAGTCACGAACTTCGCACGCCGCTCACCACGATTCGGATGCACGCCGAGATGCTGCAAGAGGACATGGTTGTCGAAGCCCGAAAAGAGCGGGTGTACGGGGAGCTCGTTCAAGAGAGTGTCCGTCTTGGGCGGCTTGTCGAGAACGTCCTCGAGCTCTCTCGACTCGAAGAGGGCAAGCGAACTCTCCAGGTGCTCCCCCGCGATCTTCGGTCCCACGTGCGTGAGCTGCTGGTCTCGCAAGAGAGCCTAATCGAAAGGCGAGGCTTCAGTCTCCACCTTCCGGATGAGACCCCACCCATCAGTGCGCGTTACGACGGACAGGCTGCGGAGCAGATCGTGCTCAACCTGGTTGATAACGCGCTCAAATACGGTCGAGGTGCGAAGCGAGAAGTGACGGTCGACGTGGGTGAGCACCTGGGAGTGCCGTGGCTCGAAGTCTCGGATCGAGGCCCGGGGATCCCTGAGAGCGAGAGAGAGCGGGTTTTTGAACGCTTTCATAGGATTGACCAAGAAGAGACTCAGCATATGCCGGGCACTGGAATTGGCCTCGCCCTGGTGCGCGAGCTCGTCGTCGCTCATGGCGGTGATGTCACGATCCATTCGCGCCAAGGCGGAGGCTGTACAGTCCGATTGACACTGCCGCGGTGATCCGAAACACCGCAGCGGTGATCCGCATGGAGGAAGCCGGGGGTCTGATCCGGATCGACGCACATGGGTCGATTAGCGTGCATGAGATGATGGCGCACTTTCGCGAGCTCGAAGCGCTCGCAACAAGAACAAGTGGGCCTGTCGCCTCCGTGATCGACGCCCGTGGTGTTCAGCTAGACTCACTCTCACGAGCGCATCGCGACTGCGCGGTAGACGCACTTGCCCGCATGAGACCCGCCATCGCTGACCGCTACGTTGCGCAGGCCTTTGTCGTTCAGTCCATCATGGGACGTGCGTTCGTCGGAATGCTCCACCTCTTCGTGCGTCCGGCCCTGAAGAGCAGGAGCTTTCGAAACCTTGATGCCGCCATTCGATGGGCGGACCAGGAGTTGGAACGAGCACGCTAACCCCTATTTCGTTCCGAATAGTCGGTCCCCAGCGTCGCCCAATCCAGGAAGGATGTACCCTTTTTCGTTGAGCTTCTCATCGACTGCAGGCGTGTAGACCGCAACGTCAGGGTGCGCTCGATGGAAGTTCTCGAGCCCCTCCGGGGCAGCGAGCAGGCATACAAACTTGATCGATCGCGGACCCGTCTTCTTGAGTCGTTCGATCGCGGCAATCGCGCTGTTACCAGTCGCCAGCATTGGGTCGCATACGATGACGTCGCGATCATTCATCTCGCGCGGCACTTTGAAGAAGTACTCGACGGCCTGAAGAGTTGAGTGGTCTCGATAGAGACCGATGTGACCCACGCGCGCAGACGGAAGAATGGCGAGCATCCCATCGCGGATTCCATCGCCCGCGCGAAGGATGGAAACGATGACCACCTTCTTTCCGTCAAGCGTTGGTGCCTGCATGGTTGCGAGGGGTGTTTCGATCTCCTCGTAGGTGACGGCCATCGATCGTGTGACCTCGTATCCAAGCAGCATGCTGATCTCGGTGAGCAGCCGCCGGAACGTCCCGGTGCTCGTCTCCTTCTTCCGCATTAGCGTCAGCTTGTGTTGGATGAGCGGGTGGGTGATGACGTGAACGTTTTCGCCGTAGTCCATGAATTCAAACCATACCCCGTTTGTTCCGGCGGCGTCGTCAAGTTGGCGGATCTGTTCCCGTCGGCCGCCGGATCGTCGGAAGGTCACGAAGCGTGACGAGGCGTCTCGGTGCAGGACCCGGTTCAAAACCGCTGCCGCGTTTCGTCGTGCACGGCGCTCGTCTGATGGGCTCGTCGTCCGCGACGCTGCCAGTTAGTTCAATTCCCTCCGCACGTACAACCTCTTCGGCCTCATCCTTGAACGCAGAGCGAACAGCACTGACGACCGAACGCGAGAGATCGAGCTCGACCTTCTTGGAGGCGAGGTCAGTTTTGACATCCGCCAACGTCTTCCCCGGAGCAAGGTAGAGGGCGTCGTGTGCCGGATCCCCAACCGGAGCATTGTGCTCGACCCGCATCTTGTAGGTCCCATAGGGAAACGTCGTTGGCTTTCCATGACGGTGGTCATGGCGGGCGCATGCGTGCGCGCTACGAAACCTGCGTCGCTCCGCGTGTGCTCGCGCGCGGACCTGCCTCCCTGTAAGCCCCGCTGCGCCGACCTTGAACGAGGGCGTGTAGCCGTCGAGCTCGTTTGGTGACGCGGGCTCGTTGTAGGCGTGGATGCTTCGGAGTCTTGTCGCGCCAAGAACGGGCTTCCCGCGCCGCTCACGCCGAATCGCACCGATAGCGGTTCGCTGTAGCGAGCGCATGTGATGAATCAGCCGATCGATGTCGCCGCCGAACGCACCATAGAGTTCAGGGGGAGGCTCGAAGTGTAGTGCGAGTTGACGGGGGCGCTTTTTCCCGAAGTAGATCGGCGGACGTTCGACAACCAAGGCTCCTTGTTTCCACAATCCGAAATCGAAGGTCCACCCTGGGATCTCCGAAGGCGATGCAACCAGCCCGGCTGCGACACAGTTGAGAACTCCGTACAGCACGTCGGAGGCTTGTGATGCAGCATCCAAGAGACGCATCTGGTGAGTCGACCGTTGATCCCAAATCTGCCGCGGGCGGTCGAAGCCCTGGTCGAGAAGCAGCACGTTGAGTCCCTTGCTCACGTCCTCGTGAACTCGCTGCGTGAAGTCGGGCAGGTTCTCCGACGTGGGCGTGACGTGCGTGTGGTGGTGGTTGATGACGAGCGTTGTGCTGTGGACTGCTACTTGCGTGTGCCGTTGCGCGTCAGCGAGCGCGTACAGCCACGTCTGCGTTACGAGCGGATGCCACGGCGCGAGGAAGGCTTTTCGAAGAATGGTTCTGCGGCAGAGCGAGGTCGTTGCTCCACGGACGATCGGTCGCGGCCAGGACATGACCACTGCAAGAGCAGTTGTCGTGCCGGTCGCTCGGGCGAGTGGATTCAACAAGTTAGGGCGGCCGAATGGCGGATTGGCGGTTTCGGATCGGCGGCCGCCGGGCCCAAGTGTGAGATACTGGTGCGTGCCGCTCGAGGTGCGAGATGCTGGTGCGTGCCGCCCGAGGTGCGGCCGTCCAGCCGGACTTCCAAGGGTGCTAAAGGGTCGACAGTCTGACGTGTGCCGTCCGAGGTGCGGTTGCGCCACCGTCGGAACGACGAACTGTCCGCGAGCCGCTCTAGTCCGCGTCGATACGGCGATACGAACCGTCAAAATAGAGCAGAGGCGCTTTCGAACCGTCGACGGTGCCGTGGAGCACCTCACCGATGTAGATCGTGTGGGTGCCTTCGAGATGCGCGGACCGGACGCGGCACTCCAATTGGGCGAGGGCCCCATCAATCAAGGGCACGCCGGTATTCCCTTCGGTCCACGAGACCCCGTCGAACCGTTCCGCACCTGGGACAACAGCGAAGCGTGTGCTGATCGCTTCCTGGTCCGACGACAGAATGTTGACGGCGAACACCCCCCCCGCATCGATCACATCGCGGGTTGTCGAAGATCGATTCGCGCACACCAGAACAAGCGGGGGCTCCGCCGATACGCTCGAAAACGCCGAAACGGTCATCCCGTGAATCTCGCTACCTGCGCGCGAAGTAAGCACTGTGACTCCGCTCGCCCATCGGCGCATGACCTGCTTGAACGTTGCATCGTCGACGAGGCTCATAGTGCTCCTGCCAGGGAAGGGGCCCGCACGACCTCAGCGAGGTCCGAGGTGCGAAGGCCGACCATCTCCATGCTGATATTCCAAAGCTCGAGTGCTGAAGACGAGTCTCGCGCGGACGGCGCAGGCACCCGTATTTGGCAGTCTGCGAGGTACTTCCCTGAGACTCCCCGGAGAGAGGGGTCGCTTGCTGCGTACACGGAAGTCGCAGCCCCCTGGCTAGCGGTCTTCAAAAACGGTTGTGCGAGCCGTGTGGCGAGCGCGAGGGCTTTGCTGTCTCGAGTCACGTTGGTTGCGACGGATCCGGGGTGCACAGCGTTGGATGTGATGATGGTTGCGTCCAGGCGCCGTGCGAGTTCCGCGGAGAACAGAATCTGCGCGAGTTTGCTGCGCGCGTACGCTTCGAGGCCACGATAACTCCCAGTCGCCGCGAGGTCGCCAAAGTTGAGCCCAGGGCTGGTAAGCCGGATCGGGATTCCCACAACGTTGGCCAGATAGACCGCGCGCCCCATTGGACCCGACAGCCCCGCCTGCTCGTGGAGTCGGGATGAAACGTGGACAATTCTTCGATCGCCATCCGATTCCAGCATCCGTCCGAGCAGTCGGTGCGTCAGCAGAAAAGGTGCGAGATGGTTCACTGCAAAGGTGTCTTCGAAGCCTTCTTTTGAGCTGCGGCGTTCTTGATGCCAGACCCCCGCGTTGTTGACCAACACATGGATGGGTTCGCCGGGTCGAAGCAACTCCCCCGCAAGGTTTTCCACGGCATCAAGCGACGAGAAGTCTGCTTGAAACGACTGTACGTCGCTTTCCTTGGCGCTTTGGCGGACCGCTACCTCTGCGTCCCGGGTGCGTTCCGGGTTGCGGCCGACGAGGCGTACTCGAGCACCTCGGACGGCAAGGGCCTTCGCCGTTTCCAGGCCAATACCGCTGCTAGCGCCGGTAATTACGCAGACTCGGCCTTTCATGACTGTGAAACCTGCGATCGTTCTTCCTCGCGCACCAGGCTCGAGAGCTCCTCGTACGCGCCGGCAACCGCCTCGGCCATCCTCCACACGTCGGGGACCACCTGGGCGCACACCATGAAACCAAAATCGACCTCGCCGCGATAGCTCATAACGGTGAGGTTCAGCCCCGCTCCATCGATGACGGGTCCCATTGGATAGGCCGATACGAGCTCCGCTCCTGCCAGGTAGGCCGTAAAGGGTGGGCCCGGCACGTTGGAGACGATAACGTTGTGGATAGGCCGGTGGTGGTCCGCAAGTTTGAACCGCGAGTAGAGGTCGCTTGCGAAATCGAAGGTGCTCGAAGGGGCGAGCTGTGCCCAATCGCGGAGCAGATGAGGCCCCCACGTCGCGTGGTTTGCTTTCGCTCCTTTAGTCGCGGCGCAAATGTACCGCAGTCGTTCTTCTGGGTCGTCGATGTGGGTTCCGAGAGGGACGAACATGGCGGAAACGTTGTTACCGCCACCTCGACCGCCGGTGGCGATCGGGCATCCTGCGACAAGCGATTGGGAGGGGAGGTCGTCGTGATGGGCGAGGTAGCGGCGCAAAACTCCTGCGCAAATCGCGAGGATCACGTCGTTGAGCTTCGCACCTGGGACGGTCTTCTTGATGCGTTTGAGTCCCGCTAGTGGGAGACGGGAAAACGCGACGTCGCGGCGCGCACCGATCGCGTGATTCAGCCGCGTCCGAGGTGCTGTTAGCGGAATTCCGCCACTGGGACGTTGGGGATCCCGCTGGCGGTCGAGCACCTCTCCAAATGCTTTCGCCGTGCGCTTTGCGAGATGAAACAACCGTTGCGGTTGCCGCAATCGGTGCGACGCCGCCGTTTTCAGCATTTCGAACTCGGAGGGGACCGGTTCGCGGGGCAGCTCAAGCGCCGTCGGCTCTGCGAGTTCGGGCTGAAGGCTGAGCAGATGGACCATGAGCCCGGCGCCCATCATGCCGTCCACTGCGCTGTGGTGTACTTTACACACGACGGCGAACCGCCCGTTTTCGAGGCCCTCCACGACCCAAAGCTCCCAAAGCGGCCGGTCTCTCGGAAGCGGCGCGCTGTTGATTCGCCCGACGAGTTCGCCGAGTTGCTTCGCCGTCCCAGGTGCGGGGCAGGTCACCCGCCGCATGTGATGGATCAGATCAAAATCGGGATCCTCAAACCAGTACGGGTGATCGATCCCAAGCGGGTCGGCGACCAGTCGTCGCGTGAACGGTGGAAGCCGGCCGAGGCGACTTCGAATGAGGTCTTCGACAGCCTCGTAGCGGTACCCGCCCGGCATCGTTGACGGATCCAGGACCGCGCAGAGAGCGACATGCATGTGCATCTCTCGGGTCTCGAGGTACAGAAACGACGCATCCAGTCCCGAAAGCTGCTCCATCGTGGCCGGCGAAACGATAGCGCCGCCGGCGTTGACGGTCCACGAGACTGAGCCTACCGCCCCGAAATGACGCGGTTTGTCTTGCTAGCCGTAGTTGTCGCCGGCTGTGGCTTCGAACGAAGGCTCGAATATGTGCCCGTTCGGAGCGAAGTGATGCGGGCCGAACTTTCGTTTTCCGTGTACACGCCGCCCGATTTTCGCGAGGACGAGGAGCTGCCGCTCGTGCTGTTTCTCCACGGTGGTGGAGACGACCCGGCTGTCTTCGACCGCTATGGATTGTCCGCACGTTTGGACGCTGCCGTTCGCGCCGGCGAAGTGCCTCGTGCCGTGATCTTCCTTCCTCAGGGGGACAACGGTTTTTGGATGAACTGGTACGACGGCACGCGCCGCTACGAGGACTGGATTGTCGATGAGCTCATGCCGCAGGTTGCGGAGCGCTATCACACCGCGCGGTGCCCCGAGAGCTGCCACGTTATGGGAGTTTCGATGGGCGGACACGGCGCGCTTCGGTTTGCGCTGCATCGACCGGAACACTTCGCGTCCGTTAGCGCGCTGAGCGGCCCGATCTTCACGACGGAGCAGATGGCGGACTTCACCAACAACCGCCTCTTTAGCATCCTGATCCCCACCCATCGGATCTTCGGCCCCTCGGAGCCGCGTTCGCGAATCGCCGATGAAGATATTTTCCTCCGCTGGACAGCACCCGAGGACGTTGGTGACCTCCGTATCTTCCTCGCATGGGGCACCCGGGATCGCGGGGGACTGAAGGACCTGAACGTGCGGTTCAGCGAGCACCTCGGACGTTCGGGGATCCGTCATCACGCCGAGGAATACGAAGGGAATCACAGCTGGGTCAGCTGGACGCCTATCATCTTCCGGGCGCTTCGACATCAGGTGGCCAAACACGAGCTGGTTTCGGAAGAAGGCGTCGAGGTGACGGCATCCAGGGCCAGCGAGAGTTGAATCCAAGGGTGGACGTGATAGGTCGGTGCCGTTGAGGAGGTGAGCATGTCGGGCGCGCGGCCGTACGCACTGGTGACCGGGGGAAGTCGCGGAATCGGCGCTGCCATCGCGCGCGCGCTTGCGGCGGCGGGGCATCCCATCCTCCTCAACTATCGATCCAACCACGACGCGGCGGGGCAGGTGAAAGCCTCGATCGAAAGCACCGGCGGCGAGGTTCGGCTCGTCCCCTTTGATGTCGCCGATCGCAGTGCCGCGGACGCCGCGGTTGCTCAACTCTTGGACGAGAAGCTTGAGGTTGGAGTTCTCGTCAACAATGCGGGAATCGCGCAAGACAACAGCTTTCCGACCATGACGTGGGAGCAGTGGGAACAGGTGACGCGGGTTACCTTAGACGGCTTCTTCAACGTCACCCGTCAGCTCGTAATGCCGATGGTGCGTCGCCGCTGGGGCCGAATCATCAACGTCTCGAGCGTCAGCGGGGTGATCGGAAATCGCGGTCAAGTGAACTACTCGGCGGCGAAGGCGGGACTCATTGGCGCGACCAAGGCGCTCGCGCAAGAGGTAGCCAAGCGCCGGGTCACAGTGAATGCCGTGGCGCCAGGGCTCGTCGAGACCGAAATGATTGAGGGTGCGCCCCTCGACATCATCTTGAAGCACATCCCCATGCGCCGAATCGGGAAGCCGGAGGAAGTCGCGTCGTTGGTTGCGTATTTAGCGAGTGATCTTGCGGGGTACATCACCGGACAAGCGATTGTGATGAGCGGAGGCCTGTGAGCCCGCTTTGTCCCAGGTGCGCGCGAATCCTCCCAGGAGCTCCACTGGTCCCGCCACTCCACGGGGCGCAGCGCTTCGATCCGTCCGAGGTGCTCGATTCGTCCGAGGTGCTCGATTCGTCCGAGGAGCTCGATTCGTCCGAGGTGCTCGATTTCTCCGTAGGGAGAGCGGGCTCGGTTTCTGGCGATTGGACCTGCACCTCGGTCGACGACCGACGTGCCAGCCAGCGGTACGGATGCGCGTCCTAGGTGCGGTTCTGAACGCGGTGCTTGTCATCGCCTACCCAATCGGGGTCTGGCTCGCGCTCACCCGTTTCCGTCCTCGATTTGTGGGACTTCTCGTGCTCGCAGCGGTCGTTCCAATACTCGTCCTGCGTTTCTGGAAGGCCGACCGCGAGCACCTCGTCGCCGTCCTGCGGGTCCCGCTCGTCATTCTCACCGTCCTTCTGCTGGGCGTGGCGACCGACGACTCTCGCTTTCTTCTCTTCCTCCCCGTCTTTATCAACGGAGCGCTTCTCCTCACCTTCGGAAGTTCGCTTCGGCAGGACGTTTCTCTGATCGAGCGGTTTGCCCGCCTCCAAGAACCTGACCTCTCAGCGGCGAAGCAGGCGCACTGCAGGCAAGCGACCGTTGCGTGGTGCGTCTTCTTTTTCCTGAATGCGGTGACGGCAGCGGGAATGGCGCTGGTAGCGCCCATTTCGTGGTGGGCCGCCTACAACGGCGGTATCGCCTATGCGCTGATCGGCGTGATGTTTGCGGGGGAGTATGTCGTCCGAAAGTACCGATTTCGGGACTACGGTGGCGGCCTTCACGACCGCTTGCTCTCGACGCTTTTCCCGCCGGAGGGATCATGACCCGGCGTTTGGACGACCGTGGCCGCACGTCCGTTGCGACCCCTCCGGATAGGACCGAGCCCTCGTGGCGGAACATGCAAGAACGAGGGACCGTCGTTGGCATCAAGACACTTGTCATTTGCGCGACGATGTTTGGACGTGCTCCCGCGCGGGCCATCCTCTACCTCGTCGCGCTCTACTACACCCTCGCCTCGTCCCAGGTGCGTCGCGCGGTCACCTCGTTTCGCGGCCGACTCGGCGTTTCGACCGGGTTTGGCGCGACCTACCGCACTGTACTTCGGTTCGCACAATGCTCGCTCGACGCACTCTTTCAGCTCCGGGGCATGACGAAGCACTTTCGAGTGGAGCGCAACGGCCACGAAATCCTGGGCGAACTTCGCGAAACCGGCACAAGTGCGATCCTCCTTGGAGCACACCTCGGTAGCATTCACGCCATGCGGAGTCAGAGTCGCGACGAAGCGCTTCCTGTTGTTCCTGTCGTGTACACAAAGAACGCGCGACGATTTAACCGCGTCCTTGAGGAGCTGGACCCGACCTCAACGACCCGGCTCATCGAGATCGGTGACGGGGACGATATGGATTTCATGCTCGCCATCCGGGAACGTGCGGAGAGCGGAGCGCTGATCGCGATTTTGGGCGATCGCACGCAACCCGGTGCCAAGACGGTCGACGTCGACTTTCTCGGAGCGAAGGCCCAGGTGCCCGCGGGTCCCTACATCCTCGCCGCGACGTTGCGCCTACCCGTGTACTTCACCGTCGGGATCTACCGGGGCGGCGCTGACTATGAGTTCTTCTGCATTCCCTTTGCGGACCGAATTGTGCTCCCGCGCGGAAAGCGCCAGGAGGCGATCGCGGAATACGCGCAAAAATACGCGGATCTGCTTACAGAGTTCTGTCGAAAGGAGCCGGATAACTGGTTCAACTTCTTCGACTTTTGGAGCGGCCAATGAAGACGTTGAAGAAGGAGCGCCTCGAAGGCGTCCACGAACAGACGGTTCCGTTTCACGACTGCGACCCCCTCGGCATCGTATGGCATGGCCACTACCTGAAGTACTTCGAGATCGCGCGGGAGCGTCTCTTCGATCGCATCGGCCTTACGCTCCCGTACTTCCGCGATCACGGACTGCACCTGGTCGTGATCGAATCGCGAATTCGACACGCCTTCCCCCTGCGTACCGGCGAGCTGCTGCGCGCACGCTGTTGGTTCAAGGAAACCGAGCAGCGAATTTTGCTTGGTGGCGAAGTCACCAATCTCACTCACGATCGCCGTGCGGCGCGAGCCTGGATCACGCTCGTCAGTATGCGCGGCGAGGAAATGTTGCTGGAGACCCCTCATGAGATCCTGCGTTTGGTTCCTGGTCCTTAGTGCGCTCGTGGTGCCGAAGGACGTCAATGCGCAGGCGCCCAGCCTCGATTCCCTGCTGGCGTCCTTTCGTGGCCTTTCCGGCCTGAGCGCGCGATTTCGGGAGGAGAAGCAGGTTGCGCTTTTGGCAGCCCCCCTGCGAAGCGAAGGTGAGATTCACTTTGCGCCTCCGGGCCGGTTGCTCCGTCGCGTCACCGGCCCGACGACTTCAGCCGCGCTCATTGCGGACGGCCGACTGACGATGTCTGCTGGGGGGAGGCGCCAGCAGTTCGACCTTTCGAGACAGCCTCTTGTCGCGGGCTTCGTGGACAGCTTTCGCTATGTGCTTGCGGGGGACCGCGCTGCGCTCGAGCGCGCGTACGACATCAATTTCACGGTCCAAGACGGCACCTGGGAACTCCGTCTTCGGCCGAAGGCGTCCCCCCTTCGCGAGTTCCTTCGGGAGATGGTGATGGTGGGGCGCGGCGTCGTCGTGAGCCGTTTGAGGATGACGGAGGCGAGCGGCGACGTCACCACGACGGACTTCTTTGACGTGGACGTGGGCCGAGAGTGGTCGCCGTCCGAGGTGCGGCGCGTCTTCCGGGTTGAGTAGTTTGCGCTATGGTCGACCCATGATCGACCTTCGCTCCGACACGGTCACACGACCGACTTCCGAGATGCGCAGCGCCATCGCGAGCGCGGAAGTTGGCGATGATGTGTACGGTGAGGATCCGAGCGTGCTAGGGCTTGAAACGTATGTTGCCGAGCTTCTGAACAAGGAGAGCGCGCTCTTCGTTCCGTCCGGTACGATGGCGAATCAAATCTGCCTCGCGCTCCACGGTCGTGCGGGTGACGAGATCCTCGTCGGGAGTGGCGCGCATATCGCTCTTTATGAGAGTGGCGCTGCGCCCGGGTTATCCGGCCTGCAGCTGACACCGCTCGCCGGAGATGGCCGCTTCACGGCGGACGCTCTCCGCGACGCGCTTCATCCGCCCGAAGCGTACTACTACGCGAAACAGTGCGCGGTCGCGATCGAGAACACCCACAACCACAGCGGTGGTCGGGTCTTTCCGCAAGACGACGTTCTGGAGGTTGCGGCTCTCGCTCGAGCGAATGCCCTTGCGGTTCACCTCGATGGAGCGCGGCTCTGGAACGCGTCGGTCGCGACCGGGCTTTCGGTGGCGGAGCTTGCGGCCCCCGCGGACACCGTAAGCGTTTGCCTTTCCAAGGGGCTTGGCGCGCCCGTGGGTTCTGTCGCGCTCTTTCCGAAAGAGCGGCGCGTGGATGCCTTGCGTTTGCGACGGAGGTTCGGGGGCGCACTGCGTCAATCGGGCTTGCTTGCAGCGGCCGGTCTTCACGCGCTGCGACACCACCGCGACGACCTTTCCCACGACCATCGCCGCGCGAAGGGGCTTGCGGAGGGACTCGCGGCTCTAGGCTACGACTGTGACGTCTCGATCGTGGACACCAACATCGTCGTGTTTCGTGTCGAGATGTCCGCGGAGCGTTTTGTCCAGCGAGCACGTGAGGCAGGCGTACTCCTTGGGGCGATTGGGCCACGATCCATTCGCGCGGTGACCCACCGAGACCTGAGCGACGCGAATATCGAAGAGGCACTCGACGTTTTTCGCGTTGTCCGCGGATGAAGTGGGAAGGACCGCACCTGGGACGACCGCACCTGGGACGACCGCACCTGGGACGACCGCACCTGGGACGGCCGCACCTGGGACGGCCGCACCTGGGACGGCCGCACCTGGGACGAGTCTGGGCAGCGGTTGCCATCCTCACCTTTGGCTGCCCACCCACACTATCCCGACCGGAGAGCGGTCCTCATCTGGACTACCTGGCGCAAGGCGAACGCGAAATGCGCCACGGGCGCTTCGATGCGGCAGCCACGGCGTTTTCGCAGGCCGCCAGCGAGGCCGAACGCCGCGTTGACCGTGATGAGGCCCGATATCGGCAGAGTAGGGCACTGCGCGAGGGCGAGCGATTTCACGAAGCGATTGCGATCCTTGATGAAATTGCAGCGACGCGGCCGCCCTCCCGACGAACGGCGAGAGCGATCTTCGACGCGGCGTTACTGCACGAGCGTCTTGGGGACGAGTCGGAAGCAATCGCTGGATTCGAGCGAGTCGTTCGGCAGCACTCAGACGAGGGTCCCGCCGCGCGGGCGCTTCGCCTCTGGTTGTCCAAGCTTCCGCCGGGGAGTGCCCGCCGGCTGACCGAGGTGCTCCATCGAGACCTCCGCGATACCGACCTCGCGGACGACCTCCTCGCCGCCCGGGCGGAACTCGCACTCGAGGAGGGCGATCGCCAAGGTGCCCGAGGTGCGCTCGAGCAGCTGGTCGCCGACCACCCGTATCCTCAAGGGCATCGATGGGACGACGCTATCGAGCGACTCGCGCAGATGGATCTTGAAGACGGAGCTCCGGAACAAGCGGTGCGGCGCCTAAGCGCAATGCTTGAGCGCGCGGAGCAAACCACCATCGTCGGGAGCTACACCCTGCCGGCGTTTCCCCGCGCTCAGCTCGAAATCGCGCGAATCTACCGCGACCATTTGGCGGACCCTGAAGCTGCCGAAGACGCCTTCGAGGAGCTTTCTCGAAGATTCCCGGACTCCACACTTCGAGACGACGCAACGGTGGAGCTTGGCGAAATGCTTCTGGGATCGGGCAGGATCCGACGAGGGTGCGAAATGCTCCGGGATGCCGTCGCTGAGTTTGACGTGGGTTCCGCAAGGCGGCGCGCGACCGCACGAATCGCTTCGGACTGCGACTAAGTCGCTCTTTGCTCAAACTGACCTCGCGCTCGCTTGTTCTGGCGACCCCCGCGGCGTTGCTCGCTTTGAAACAGAGTTCGCGCATTGCGCGCCGAGGCCTGACGAGCAATCTAGAGATCGTCTTCGTCTTCGTCGGTCTCGTCCGCGAGGTCATCGAGGTCGTCGAGGCGATCATCGTCGCTTTCGTCGTCTTCCTCCATCAGCGTCGGAAATTTGAGCTCCAGGTCGGCGTCCGAGAGCTGGCCTTCGAGAAGTTCGAAGAGCTCGTCGACGTCGTCGCCGCCCCACTCATCGAGCACCTCGGACACGAATTCATAGATATCGCCCGAGTCGATGTGCCGCTCGATCAGCTCCACCTGATCCTGCGTAAACACGTCGATCAGGTCCTCCCGGAGAGTCTCCGTGTCGCCGTCATCGATCGCATCCGTCGCGGAAAGTCGGACTTGCCGTACCGCTCGCCTACCAAGGAAGATTTCCACAAGCCACCTGCGCTATTGTTGACCTGGAAGTCCTGAGACGGCGCGAACTATAAGAATGGTGCTTGTGGTGTCAATGCAGTGGTTTCGACTCGCCCTAGGTGCGGTTTGTCTGCTCGGAATTTCGAGCAGTTCCGCGCCTGTGCGCGCAGACGCCTTCGAGCTTCCCCCGCCGCCCAGTTCCCATCCGCCGCGGATCGCTGCGGAGTTTCGCTTGGATGTGGTGTTCCCTCTTGACCAAAAGCCCATCTGCCCGAGTGGGAGTCGCTGTGTTTTTGGGGGAGGCGCGGGTCTGGGGGCGTTGGTCGAGTGGCGGTGGCCCTCTGGTCTAGGGCTCGGCCTTGGGTACGACGCGTGGTTCTTGGACGGGAACGGTGTGCACGAGCTCACGACGATGCAGAGCCTCCGAGTCGGGGTTCGTTACCAATTCCTTCGGGATCGACAGACCCATCCATGGATTGGAGCTGCGTTCGGAGGGCTTCTCTTTGGAGACACGTTCCGCGCCGATGCAGCAGGTGGCCTCGTCGACGTTCAGCTAGGCGTTGAATTCGAGCTCTCCGCGTCCCTCGCGTTCACCATCGGAGCCACTCTTCGATGGCTCTCAACGACCTCATTTCGGACGTCGAGCGACGGGGTCGAGAGGGCGGAAGGCTTCGGGCCCGTCGGCGCGGCTGCGTTGAGCGTCGGCCTAGTGCTTCTTCCCTCCACCTGAATGCGAATTCCTTGCAAGATCAACGCTTGACGTAGTCCCGTCCGACGAGGTCCACTTCGCCCTGCGGATGAACTGCCCGAGCTGCGGCCATGGGAACCCGGCGGGGAGCGTGTTCTGCCAACAGTGCGGGACGCGTCTTCAGGCCCAGGCAAAGCCTAAGGTGACGTGCGGCCGCTGCGGGGGTGCGAACGAACCGCACATGCGGTTTTGTGTGCACTGCGGGAACGAGCTGAAAGCTCCAGCAGCGGCCTCGCCCGGCGTCCCGGGTGCGGGCGCCCCAGGTGCAGTCGGACCTGCGGGCGTTCCGAGTGCCGAGCAAGCCTCGGCAGGGCCAGCCGGCGTTTCCGCATCCGTCCCAGGTGCGGCCACCTCACCCGGGCCGAACGTCCCAGGTGCCGCATCGCCGCATCGGTTGGCACCGACCCCGGTCGGATCCCAGCCAAGCCCCGTTCAGGGGGGGATCGTCTGCTGGCGGTGTCGTGGCGTGGGGGATGTCGGCTCCGAGTTCTGCAAGTTTTGCGGGGCTCGCTTCGCGGACGCTCCCGCCACGCCGAAGATCACATCACCCGGCCCCCACGTCCCGTCGGTTGGGCAAGCCGCGGCGGTCGCGGGTGCCCGTTTGGTCTCGATTCTCAAGGATGGGTCGGACGGAGCCGCGTTCCCACTCCGGGAATCCTCGGATATCGGCCGGGGCGAGGGGGAGGTCGTGCTCGCCGACGATCCCTATCTCAGCGGCCGCCACGCGCGGGTCCGCCGAGAAAACGGCCAGTGGATCCTCCGGGATCTCGGAAGCGTCAATGGGGTGTACCTTCGACTTCGGGACCCCGTGGAGCTTCAGGACGGCGACAAAATCCTGATCGGACAGCAAGTCCTTCGGTTTGAGACCCTTGAGGACGCCGAAATTCCGCTTGGACCCGCCAGTATTCAAGGAGTGCTCGCCTTTGGGACGCCCGAGGTGCCGAGGTATGCGCGTCTGGTCCAGTACACAACGGAAGGGGTAGGCCGGGACGTACATTACCTGTATCGTGACGAAACCGTGCTGGGACGGGAGAACGGCGACGTTGTCTTTACTGACGACCCCTTCCTTTCTCGTCGACACGCGGCCATCACCGTGGACCGAGGTACTCAGCGCGTAACTTTGCGAGATTTGGGCTCCTCGAACGGGACCGCGGTTCGCCTTCGCAAAGAGTGCCTTCTTCGTGCGGGGGACCAGTTTCGGGTTGGGCGCCACCTCTTTCGCTTCGATGATGGGTCTGGATGAGCGACTCGGACCAAGAACCAGAAGAGACCAAGGAGGACGTCACGGCGACGATGCCCGACGCCCCGGCGGCAAAGCTGCGCGCCGATCTCGCCAAGCTTGGGTCAAAGCCGGCGGCGACGAGCACCTCGGGCGACTCGGAAGAGGCCGACTCTGATGACGAGACCACCTCGGACGAGGACACCTCGGGCGACGGCACCTCGGACGACGGCACCTCGGACGACTCGGACGACGGCACCTCGGACGACGGCACCTCGGACGACGGCGCCTCGGACGACGGCACCTCGGACGACGGCGCCTCGGACGACGGCACCTCGGACGAGAGCACCTCGGACGAGGATGAGGACGACGGCACCTCGGACGAGGATGACGACGGCACCTCGGACGAGCCTGACGACCCGGACGGGACGATCGCGTTTCGTTACTTCGGGATTACCGACGTTGGTCAGGTTCGAGAGCACAACGAGGACAACTTCGCGGTCGTCGACCTCGAGAGCGGAAAAGCGGTTTGGGGTGGCGAGGGCGATAGCGCGTCCCCGCCCACCGAAATCATCGCGGGCGACATTGGACCCAAGGGCATCGTCTTTGCCGTTTGTGACGGCATGGGTGGCGCCGCTGCAGGCGAAGTGGCCAGCCAGATGGCCATCGACACCATCCGGGAGGTCATGCTCGCCTGCGACGCCCCGCGCCATCGGGACGGCTTCGCACATCGGCTGGTCTACTCCATCGAGGAAGCCGGGAGCCGAATCTTCGGCGCCGCCAAGATGGATCGCAGCCGGCGGGGGATGGGGACGACGGCCACCGTCGCGGGTCTGATCGACAAGCTTCTCTTCGTGGGCCAGGTCGGCGATAGCCGCTGCTACGTTCTTCGAAACGGCGAACTCGCGCTCGTCACCAAAGACCAGTCTCTCGTCAATCAGCTGATCGAAGCCGGGCAGCTCACGGAAGAAGAAGCCGAGGCCTTCGAGCACTCCAACATCATTCTCCAGGCCCTCGGAACAACCGAGGACGTCAGCGTCGACCTGACCTTCCTGGAACTCCGCCAGGGCGATCGCATCATGCTCTGCTCCGATGGCCTCTCCGGGCTGGTGCATGCGGAGATGATTCGCGAGGTCATGAGCGAGGGCGACGATCTCGAAGCGATCGCCGTCCGACTGGTGGAGATGGCCAACGCGGGCGGCGGCCACGACAACATTACGTGCGTTGTTGCCGAGCTCGATGGCGATGGACTCGCGGCCCCGAGTGGCGCGCCGAAAGCCGTCTACCAGCAGTATCCGCTCCCTCCGATCGACGAGGTGGAGGACGACCTTCCGCGGCGCGAGCCGACGATCAAAACCGGCGGCCGCAAGCCTGGCGCCGACGTCAAGCACATCCAATACGACCCCGACGACCCCGAGGTGCCCCACTCGCGCTTTCCGTGGGGAATGCTCGTGGTGGCACTCCTTCTTTTGGGGATCGTGATCGCGGTGGTGGCGTCCTCGTCGAAGCGAACCCCGCCGCCGGAGCCGACCGAGGTGCCCGAGGGTCCTCCGGTGGTGCAGCCGGTTGAGGTTTGCGTTCGCACCGACGTGGTTGGCGGCGATCTCTTCGTCGACGGCCAGAGCTACGGACCGCTTCGCGAGGGCGACAGCGTCTGCATCGAGCTTCTTCCCGGAGCGTATCGTTTCGAGGCGCGGGTCGGCGACAGCGCGGCGGCGACGACAACCTTGACCGTTCGGGAAGGGGTTCCGGCCGACGTGGAGCTGATGCTTCCCGCGGGGGCGCTTCGTGCGGGGGAGGACGCGGGCGCGGACGGTGGGGATGCATCTGCGGAGGAATCGGAGGTCGAGTCAGACCCGGCCGACGCCGAGGAGCCCGAGGACACTCCGAGCGTCATGACGACACCGCCGACGCGAATGACGGTAATGGCGCCCACGATGGAATCGGCGATGACGTCGACGATGACATCGACGATGACGACCATGACTTCGGAAATGGCGCCTTCTCCGATGAGCGCGATGAACACGATGGCCGAGGAGACGATGGAAGCGTCGATGGCGCCTCCTGCAAACCCGTTCTAGGGGCGCCGCGTGCGAATCCGGCTAGAGCAGACGTTTGGTGCGCACACGGGTCGGAGCTTCGCGTTCGATCAGGAGCTGGTTCGCATCGGGCGTATGCCGGACTCAGACGTTGCTTTCGATGCACACGCGGATCTCGATGCGTCGGGCCGTCATGCGGAGCTACGGCGACAAGGTTCAGCGTGGTCGGTCGTCGATCTCGGCAGTCGGAACGGCACCTGGGTCAATGGGCAGCGTGTGGATCAACGCGTTCTCGCTCACGGTGACGAACTCGAGTTCGGTCCCGGCGGACCGCGGCTTCGGGTGGAGCTCGTGCCGCCCTCGGTTGTTCCTCCGCCTCCGGGTGCATCGACGCGGGGGGCGACCCCTGCTGCGGTCGGGGCTGCGACGGGTCCGATGACTCCGTTGCCGGCGGACGCTGCACCCGCCTTCGCCGTGCCGACACCTGCGATTTCTTCCAGTCATGCGTCGCTGCCCCCAGCGACGCCAACGCCGGGAGCGAAGCAATACGGTCAGCGCACCGTCAACTTCATGATTCAAGACGCGGTCCGAAAGGCGCGCGCAGGACGGGGGTTAAAAATCGCTGTCGGGGTTCTCGCGGCGCTTCTTGTCCTCGTGCTCGCCGTGTTGGGGGTGCTCGTCCTTCGCGCAGGAGGCGAACGCCGTGGACCGGATCCGGCGCATGTAACGGCGGCGAACGCCGGCGCGCTTTTTCGCCTCGCAGAAACGAGCGGCGGCGAAACCAATACGTTCTGCACCGCCTTCGCCGTACGCCGTCAGATTCTCGCGACGACTGCACGGTGTGTTTTGGCCATCGAGGCCCGGCGCGGTGCGGGTTCCACGATCGACGCGCGCGGCGTAGCGGGCACGACCACGGTGCAGCGGCTTTGGCGTCACCCGAGTTTTGATCCTGCCGCCGCGGGTCCTGATGTCGGACTGGTGGAGATCGAAACGCCCGCGCCCTCTCTTGTGACGCTTGCAACGCTGGATCGCGTGACTCGGTTGGACACCGGTGATCTCTTGCTCGGCTATGGCTACGGCGCGAGTGAAGTCGCTCGTACCGTGGAGATGCGCGTCGGCTCGGTCACGACCGATGCGCAAGGACGGCAGATCCAACACGGAAGCGCCGCGGGTGTCGGCGCTCCGGTATTCGACGCGAGCGGTGCCGTCGTCGGCGTTCACAGCACCGGACCGGGTGAGCCCGGACCTGCCGCACAGGGGGCCGGCTACGTGATCGGCGCGGACGCACTTCTTTCGCTGCTTGCGGGCCTGGCACCCTAGATAGGCCTGGCCGGCGTTGCTTCGCGAGGGCTGGTATCGTGCAGCGCGATGCGCTCGTTGGCGACGATCGGCGGCTCTCGGCGCGGGACACGCCCCTCCTCTCAAAACCTCGAACGGGTAGCCGCATGTCGCGCGGAGTTCCGGAGACGGGCTGCTAGTGCGCGTGGCTGAGTGGCCCGGAGCCTCGCGCGTCTGGTGGGTGGCGTGGGCCCTCGCCGTTTCCGCGTTCGCGTGCACCAAGGACCAGTCTGCACCGGTCGTACGCGATCCCTTCATCGCGATGCAGGCGGACTTTGCTGATCTCTTGCGGTGGCCGCGCTGGGAGGTTCCCGACATCGGTTCGACCCATGGACATCAGCGCGGGTCGCCCAGCTACATCTATGTGCACGGGGAGATTCCCGTGTGGGGCGAGCCGATGCCCATTGGCACCATCCTCGCGAAGAGCGTTCAAGTCGGCGAGCCCACCGAGTGGGAGATCCACGCGATGGTGAAACGCGGCGGTGATTTCAACGTTGACGGGTGCGCGCAGTGGGAGTGGTTTGATCTTCGCCTCAACGAGGACCAGGTCCCGGAGATCATCTGGCGCGGCGAGGGCAATGCCGCCAACCCAGGAGGGTACGGACGCCGCCCCGACGGAACGCCCATCAGCTGCAACGAATGCCACTCGCAGGTGCCCCACACGGATTTCGCGTTCGGGCGCGCCCTCTACGGACCGAGCGACTAGAGCTCATCTAGGACGCCGCGGTTGCTCTCGAAGTTCACGTGCGTTGCACTTCGAGGGCACTCCCCTGACTCTTCCACCCGCGATTCTTCGGGAAACGGTGCGGATCGTGTCTTGCAGTCTGCTTGGGCAGGATGCTCACACCGCAAACGAATCCGAAGCTCGAGCACCATGTTCGGGTCTGCCTGCTCGCCGTACTTTTGGTCGCGCCAGTGGCTTGTCGCGACGACGCCGGCACGTCGTACGAAGCGACGACGGCTTCCCTCGATGGCGCGCCGCCACTGCCCCCGGATCCCACGACCCCAGAGGGTCAGATTCTCCCAACGCAGGAGGTGGGCACGCTTCCCGGCGCGCTGACGGTCAGCCCGAGCGGATCCCCGCAGTACGCGCTGCCGATTCGTGTTCCGGAAGGTCGTGGGCTCGAGCCAAGGCTCTCTGTGTCGTATTCAGGAGCCGGGGCGAATGGTCTCTTCGGCGTTGGCTGGACGCTGAACGGGTTGTCTCGCATCACACCCTGCCGACGGACCACGGCGCAGGACGGTGCTTCGGGGCGCGTCGAGTTTCAGGTTGGTGATGCGTACTGTCTCGACGGCGCACGGCTGGTCGCGATCTCAGGAATCCCGGGTGACGACGGGACCGAGTACCGCACCGAAAACGATCGCCAAGTTCAAGTCTTCTCGCACGGCACCGTCGCGGGAATGGAGTTCGGGGTGCCTGCGCGGTTTGAGGTTCGGCACCCAGCCGGAGAGATCTGGCACTACGAGCGACGCTTTCAGGGCCAGCAGGTGGACCATCGAGACATTCGTGGGTTGAGTCCAACGACTCGGGAGATCGTCTGGTCTTGGGCGCTGTCCCGCATCGACGACCGGTCCGGGAACTCCATGCACTTCGACTATCAGGAGGTTGCAGCGACACCGTCCGCCTCACTCGCGTACGACGATCGGTACGCGCTGGAGTTTTATCCCGACCAAATCCGATATACGTCTCACGAATCTGGGCTCGAGGCGCTGCGGACGGTCCGGTTCGCGTATGACGACCGCAGCGATCCCGTCGACATGTACAGCGCCGGCGTGCACATTCGCATTGGACGCCGCATCCGTCGCATCGACATGTTCGCCCCACGCGGGGAGAGTCGCGAACCTTCGCTCGCCTGGTACTACAAGTTCGGATACGCCCAGAGCGAGCAGAGCGGCCGCTCCTTGCTGACGTCGGTAGCGCTTTGCGATGCTGGAGACCGCTGTCTCCCCGCGACCGAGTTTTCGTGGGAGGGGGGTAGCACCGCCTACGACGAGATTGAACAGGAGCTCGAAGGCGTCTTCGACTTTCGCCAGATTCCGCGGTGGGCGTCGGGAGATTTCAACGGGGATGGCCAGTCCGATCTCCTCTATTGGGAGGGGCGTCGTGCGCACTGCTTGTTGGACCCCAGCAGCGAGCTGTCGTGGGATGGCGCTGGCGAGCCTTGTGCTTCCGTGGGGACGATCGGAGTCACCGGGGAGTGGCGGATCGCCTACAGCAACGGAACGATTTTCTCCACCACCGTTGCGACGGGACTGCGAGCGGACTTTGAAACGCGGCCGAGCCCCTACGTGCCGATCGACCATGGCAGCAGTCCGGAGGAATACAACGCGCCCACGGTTCTCGACTTCGACGGGGATGGATTCTCGGACCTCTACACCGCGCGCGCAGGAGAGATCCGCAGTCGCGGGACGGGAACCGTTCTTCAAACGCTACCGGGCCCCCGCCTCCACAGCCTGGTCAACAGCGAGCCCGACGTGCGCTTCATTGGCGACTTCAACGGTGACGGCCGGATGGATCTGTTCACCAACCTCGACCGGCCAATGGCGAGCACCGACTGGGATGTTCTCGGCGAATACGTGAGCGGCTGGAGTGGCCCGGGCGAGTGGGACGAGTACCACTGGGCCTATCGCCTAGGTGGGGGAGCTGGCTTTGGCCCCGAGACGCCGAGCACAACGGTTCCGTACATGCTGAGACAAACGAGCGTGGTTCCCAACGTGCAACGCGAAGTGGATAGCCGCCGTCTCGGCCTCACGATGGATGTGGACGGGGACGGTCGAATGGAGCTTCTCCTCCCCAAACCGGAAGGGGAACTCGGCCTCGTGCCGCTTTACGAGAGTTTCGAGGTGGACGCGTCGGGCGCGGAGCGAAGCGGAGTCCCGATCAACCTTGCGTACCGCTGGTTCGAGGTGGCCGGCATGACGCGCTTTGGGCCCTTCTCGCCGGTGTACCTGGACATCAACGGAGACGGGTTGCGCGACGTGGTCGCCGTCAACGGGGTTGAGCACGCCGGCAGCGACTACCTTGCGGCGCGGATCAATACGGGCAACGGGTTTGGCCCCTGGTACTTGGCCAGCGGTCCGGGCTACCAGCCCCCCGAAGAGCAGCGAAGCGCCGTACAACGAACCCTCGAAACCTACTCCGGGTTCTTTCCGCTGAATCCGATGTCGGACACGGGGGTGCGGGTCCTCGACTTCAACGCGGACGGCCGTGACGACCTTTTGGTGCCGACGGCATCGGGGCCGTTGCTCTACCTCTCCAACGGCCGCGGCTACGACGCTGCGCCGGCCGGGCTGATCCTCGAGCCCGCGATCTCGGAAACTGCGCACCACGAGGAGTACGGCGTTTACTCGAGCTTTGTTGGGTTCGGACACCGCTTCATGGATGTCGACGGGAACGGGCTGCCCGACCTGGTCCAGTTTGACTACGGAAGGCGCGTGCTCCGGGTGGCAAAGCGACAGGGCGCGCCTCCCGATCGATTGCGTCGGGTGAAGAACGGCTTTGGGAGGTTTGACGAGGTCTACTACACGACCCTCACCAACCGCGATGTGTACACGCCCGGCAGTGGCTGCGTGCACCCGATGCGCTGCATGCGTGGCGGCGGTGAAGTGGTCCAGACCTTGACGCAGTCCGCGCCGGAAGGAATCCGCATTCGCAACTATCGCTACGAAGATGGCCGCGTGGACGTCGAGGGGCGTGGCTTTGTTGGGTTTCACCGTCACGTGATGGAGGACACGAGTGCAGACCGTACCCTCACCCTCAGTTTTGACACCGACCGGCGGGAGCACGGCGCCTATCCGGTGGCGAGTCGCTGGGACCTCCGGCGCGTGGAGACGAAGCTCCCCGACGGGCGTCATCACCTGGAGCTCACGTCTCGGGCGTTCGACGTACCGTGGCGCTGGGACGATGGAGTCTTTCGCGTTGACGAGCGTCGGCGCGTGACGCGTGTGTTCGAGTTTGACGGGCCGATTCCGGAGGAACTCGAGCTCGACTCCGCGCAGCGGGTTTCCGAGGTGGACCGGACGTTCGACGACTACGGGAACCCGCGAACGGTGGAGTCCCAGACGAGCGGCTACATCGAATCGGAAGAGTCCGGCGCGCCCGTCTTTCATCACGGTCAGCGAACCTTGGTGACGACGACCTACGACATCCGTCCCGATCCGTGGTTGGTTCGGTTGCCTCTCGACCGGGTAGTGACCAGCTTCGCGGCGCCTCCGGACACCCGATCGGTGACCCGTTCCACGCGCTACGTGCACGATGCCGCGGGACGCCTCGAAGAGGAGATTGCGGAGCCTGGGAGCCCGAGGCTCGAGCTGCGCACAACCTACGGTTTCGGCGCGCACGGTGAAGTCGAAACCATCACGAGCGAGACCTCCCCGTCGGATCCTCTGACGGCGCACTCCGTTCGAACACAGGTCGTCGAGTACGATCCGGAATACCTCTTTCCGGCGCTGCTCACGAACGCGATGGGGCACGCGACCGAAGTGACCATTCATCCCGAGTTCGGCGAGCCTCAACTCGTCCGCGACCCCAACGGCGTGGAGACTTACTTCGCCTACGACGGCCTTGGGCGGCCGCGAGGCATGCAGCACGCGAGCGGTCGGCAGAGCTGGCGCGACTATCAGCCTGGATACGCGGGCCCGATGCGGATTTGGAATCGGCAGGTCTCTGGAGAAGAGAGCGTTACGGAGCTCAACGTCATCGGGCGTCCAATGCGCCATGAGCGCGAGTCGTTCGACGGCTCGGTCGCAGTGATCGAACGGGTCTACGATTTGCTGGGCCGCCCGACGAAGGAAAGCAACGCCTTCATCGATCCTACCGATCGCGTGTTCACGACCACCGAGTATGACGCCCTGAATCGGGTGACGAAGGTGATCGACACGCTCGGACACGACCTTCGAAACGAGTATCGACTCGACCAGCAGACGACCGTCGATCGCAACGGCAATACCTCGTACGTCCGCTTCGATGTGGACGGCCGCATGACGGATAGCGTCGAGGTCGCGACCGATGCGGCGACGGCCGACCACGTTCGCACGACCTACGAATACGCGCCATTCGGACTCCTCGAGGCCGTGACGGACGCCGAAGGCAAGCGGGTGCTTATCGGGTACGACGCGCGAGGTCGACGCACCTCGCTCAACGATCCAGACGCGGGCAACCATCACTGGACGCTCAACGCCTACGGTGAGATGGACACGCTCTACGATCCGGAGTCGGACATCGCCGGGGTTCCTGTGCGCTACGTGCGCGATGCGCTTGGACGGGTCGAGCGGATCACGTCGCTCGACGGAACCGACGAGTATTTCTGGGACGATCCCATGCCGGGAGGAAGCGGCGTCCGCTGGCTTGGCGCGCGTCACGGCGCTCGGAGCGCGGACGGAACGGAGACCGAAACGCTCTTTGACACGTTCGGGCGCCTTCGAGGGTCGCGAACGCGTGTCGACGGTGGAGGTTACGCGGTCGACTACGACTACGACGCGAGCTCTCGCCTCCGGCGCGTGCATTACCCCGTGGTTGCTGGCCAGCCTCGCTTTGTGACGCGATTGGGGTACGCGGGGAACGGCGCCCTCGCGACGGTGGACCAGGAAGGGGGCGCGAACTTGTGGACCGCGATCACCCGCGACGGAGCCGGAAGGATCGAATCCGAGCGCGCCGGCAACGGGGTCGTGACAGACCGCGAGTACGATCCTGGAACCGGCCAGCTGACCCGCGTGCGAGCGTACGACGGAACCATTCCGCGATTCGGGTTCGACTACGCGTACGACAAGAACGGCAATCTCACGTCGCGCCAGGAAGTCGTGGTCAATCGCTTCGATACGTACACCTACGACTCACGCGATCGCCTGGCCTGGTGGACGCGTCGCCTCTCCGGAGGCACCGAATTCGAGACCGAGTATGTCTACGATCGCGTTGGCGGCCTCGCGGAGCGGCACCACCGCGGAGGCGATGTCCAAACGGAGGAGTACATCGGGCGGGCTGCAACCGGGAATGCGCCGCGTTCGTACCAGCGGCTTGAGCACGGCGAGATTCGCACCGAGTTTGAGATGGACTACGACGGCAACGGGCGGCGAGTCCAAGGCCCGTGGGATGAGGTGCGGTATACCCGGCACGACCTTCCGTCTCGGGTGGAGCGAGAGGGCCGCGTCTCTCTCTTCGCCTATGACGCCGACGGTCGCCGCGTACGTGAGCTCTCGGAGGGAGTTCGAACCATTTCCGTAGGAAAGCTCTACGAACTCCGGGATACCGAAGGTACGGCAGCGCATCGCTTCTTTGTCGCGAGTGACGTGGGAACCGTCGCAAAGGTCGTGTACGACGAGGGGAGCGGGGCGAAGACGCGCCACTTCTTGCACCAAGCCAAGCTCGGTTCAGGCGTCGCGACGACGGACGACGCAGGTAACCTGTCCGAGCGTCGCTGGTTTACACCCTTCGGGCATCTCACCGACGACGCGGGCATTCCCCACGACGAGCCCTCGGGAACGGACGCCTTGCACGTCGGATTTACCGGGCACGATCACGACGTCCATCTAGGTCTGATCGACATGAACGGGCGCGTGTACGACCCCCTCAGCGCAACGTTCCTCACCGCGGATCCGATCGTGTCTGCGCCCTACAACGCACAAGGGTTTAATCGTTACGCGTACGTGTTGAACAACCCGCTTCGCTATGTGGACCCCACCGGGCTTTCCATCGGGTGGGACGGAGAGATCGGAATGTATTACGCCGACGGGGACGACGCGCGGCGGCTCACGGGCCAGGATGTCGATCAGGCGTTCTTTACGCCGGAGATGTTCGCGTCGGTGGGGCAAGATCAGTCGGACGGTTCCGCGCAGAGCAGCGATGCGGATGACCCTCCTGGGGGCGATGACACGCCGGACGCGCCATCGTTCGAGGAGAGTCGCGAGTTCTTGAGCGACCCGATCCTTCACGAGGTTCAGGGACCGCCTCTTCCGGATGTTCTTCCGTCGCAGCAGCCCGAACAGGGCACCGAGGCGCGTCTTCGTTGGCCGGAGGAAGTTTCACGCGAGCCGACGGTGCGCGACCGAGGGCCGATGTGTTCCGCGTGCGACCCGCCGTCCCTTTTCGTTTATCCGGCGCCCCTCGCCACCCCTCGGGTCGAGCTTCAGTACCCCGACGAACTCCGTCGCTTCGAGAGCGGGGACGGGAGCCTGAATGAAGTCGTCTACGTATCGCCGGGGATTACGGTGGATGCACATGTCGTTCAAGGCGTGGGCGGGCACGGGGGCGTTCAGGCGCACTTTGGTCTCCCGGGGAATCAACCGTGGCTCTATGGGTTCGTGGGACCTGCGCTTGGTCGTAGCCGGGGGGCGGGGGCGTCGTTCACGCTGGCGTTCGGATCCGGCTCGATGGAGGGCACGTCGGTCAACGCGATGGGCGGCTTTGGTCCCTTCTCCCTTTCGAGGTCGGAGAGCATCGGATCCGGTGGGTGGACCGTGTACGGCGTTGGCCTGTACTTATCACCGCCCGGGTCGAGCGGGGCGGTATCGGTCACCGAGTCGGTCGGCCTGCAATGAGGTGCATTCACCGCTGTCGAGGTTCAAGGCTCGCAGCAGTTGACGCTCTCCACGCAGTACGCGTCCGGACCGCACTGATACGAAACGGCGTACCCGAGCGGGGTATGCGCGAGGCGGGGCATGAGTCGATTGAACCCGGCTTCGGAGATTCGGGTCGAAACGAGGTCGCGGTCCGGCTGGTAGCGAAGGATGAGGAGGTCGTTGTCGTGGTTCTGTGCGGCGACGAGATGCCCCTCGGGAAACGCGAGCGCGTCCGCTTCGCGATTGCCAAATGCCTGAATGGGCCCGCCGATCCGTTCGCCGTCGACGAAGCTGCTCTCGGTGATCTCCCCGCCGCGGACCTCCGAGAACGCGGTCGCAACCCTGGACTGGCGGACCATGACAAGCCCGTCGTCTTGGTGAAGGAGCGCTTCCGGCTCGAGCCCGGAGCCGACAGGTTCGCGATAGACGATCTCGCCGGGGCGGTCGCCATCGATGGACCAAAGGACGAGGGACGCTGTGTTGAAGTCGCCGGTGCCAAGCGCGCGCGCGTACCCGAATTCGTCGAGCGCGGGAACAACCCGGAGCGACGCGTGGACGTCCTCGCGAAACGTGTCCCATGAGATGTTCGCGGGTAGCTCGGACGGAACCAGAGCGCCGTAGCTGCCGCGCAGGCGTCCGCCCGACTGCGGCGAAACGAAAAGGAGAAACCCGCTCGGTACGGGGACGGGCGTGGTCCGAAAGGCGTGGAGTCCGAAGGGGCGAATCTCGACGGTGCGGGTCGGGCGGCCGCGCTCGTCGAGGCCGATCGCGACGTCGGCACCGGCGGCGATGCCTCGTTGCGCGCCGGGGTGCCACGCGACCTCGGGCCAATCGAGGTGCGGTGCAGGCGTCTCCGAGATGAGCGCTAAGTCGGGCGTGAGCGACGCGAGGGTTGACTCGTCGCCGTGATCGAATGCAACGAGGAGGGCCGACTGGGACGCCGCGATGTCGCCGAATCGAACGCGATCGCGTCGAAAGACATATCGTTCTCGGGTTGCGTCGCAGAACGCGAGGTTGCGATGGCATCCGGGCGTGACAGGAAGGGCTCCGGCATCCGGAAGTTCCGGCGCCGCGTCGACGGCGATGTACGCGTCGGGACCGGCGTCGTCGGAGTCTTCGACCGAGTGGGCGAGGTAGCATCCCTCGAGCAAGACGAGGGCGACGAGGGCGGCGCTAGCGTCGTTCATCATCTTCGAAGACCTGAACGAAGAGCGGTCCGTCTTCGTGCGCGAGAAGGATCGTGATCGTTTCTCCTTCACGTAGAAAGAGCGGCCCGGTGTCGGGCCAGATGCACTCTCGAAGTTCACGAGTGCAGCGGCCACGGAGCACTGCGACCGAGGTGTGGGTCGGACTTGCGATGCGTACATCGCCAAGAATCCAGTAGCTCCCCTCGCGAGGCGCGACAAAGACCGCGCGCGCGTTCCAAAGACTTGCGCCGCAGAACTCGGCGTCGGAGGTCGCGGGAAAGGGTGTTACGCGGGAAAGGTCCGTCGCCCCCAGCGTGACTTCCGGGCCGCAACGATCCTCGATGCCGCACGCTCGATAAACCGCCGTGCAGCTTGCTTCGTTCGGGAACAAGGCCGGACAGTCAGGTCCCTCGCAACAGCCGAGGGGTGCGCACTCGCGACCCGTCCACGTGTAGCCGCTGACGATGCCGCACGCGTCGACGTGGTTTGTATCCATCGGCGAGCACGCGTCGACCCCACACGCCGCGAATGCTTCCAGGCACGCGTGTCGCGTCGCGTGGCCCGCGTCGCGGCAGTCGAAGCGGAGCTCGCAGTCGCGGCCATTCCAAAACCACTGGTGCGTAGAGTCCGCGCATCCGTAGAACTCCTGGGCTTCGCAACCGAGAGGTGCATCGACGCGTTCGCTGATGCCTTCGTCGAATTGGACGCGGCACCCCGCGTCCGTCGGCGGGGCGCCTGAGGGATCCAACATGTGCGATCGGCCGCACGCGAGCAGAAGGAAGAAGGTAAGAAAGCGCATGACCGCGCCTTCAGCGAGAAGCGTGCCGGAGCGAGTTTCCCAACGATTTGCTGTTCTGGGTGTTCCAAGCTGCCCCACTCTTACCCACAGAGGGCACGAAGGTGCGCTCTCGGTGCAGTGCACCTCTCCGGCTCTTTGGGGCTGCGTAACCGCTCGAAAACAAGTGTTTTTTGGTGCTTGCTGGGGGGTGGATGGCGATCTCCACGCGACGGTGATAAGGCAAGGGCCGCATTTCGACGAGTGAATCTGGGGCTGTAGCCCTCGTCGAAAGCCGGAGTGAGGATGAAGACCGCGTTCGCAAGTTGGCTGGTCGTTCTGACGGCGTTTTCCAGCGTCGTCAGCGCCCAGGATTCTGCCGTCATTCGTCGGCTCGTTCAAAACGCGCAGATGCCGGAGAACGCTGCTCGAACACTGCTTCGTTCGATCAACGGGGTTCTCCGGGAAGACGCGCAGCGGGGTGGGGACCGTTTCGATTCGGATCTCCGCCGCGAGGTTCACGCCGCGCTCTACGGAAACGGGCCGCCCCCGCGAGCGGAGTATTACGACCGCGTTCGCACAGTGCTGGAGGCACTCGGGTCGGGGCTCGACGAGGCGACGCTAACCGGCCTCTTTAAGGCGGGCCGAAACGCGTCCGTGATGTGCGCGCATCGCTACGGCGTCACCATGGGGGAGTGCGACGCACTTCTCGCGGCGGCAACCAACACGCCCTCGGCCTTGCCGTACCTTGCGCCCGACGATGGCCGCGAGCTGGAAGGCACGCTTCGACGTGCGCGGGTGAATCGTCGGGTCGCCCGAGAGGTGACGCGCAAGCTGCGTACGACGATGCTCGGCGTGCCGCGGAACCTCACGCGCGACAACCGCGGTCGAGGACTTCTTCGGCTCCTCGAGGCGTGCCCGGGCGGCGTTTCGGATCGCGAGTCCCAGGTTCGCGGATGGCACGTCGGACCCACGCCCGGTTTGGCGCAGTGCATTGCGGCGGCAACGGGCCGCTTGGGAGGCCCGCAGGCCGCGAGCCAGCTATTCGAGATGAGCCCGCGCGCTGCGGAAGCGTTCGTGCAGTGGGGCGGAGGATCCGCCGCGCCTCCTCCTCCTCCGGTGGTGAACAACCCGCCTCCCCCGCGCAACCCGCGCACCAACCCGCGCTCCCCTCGCGTCAACCAGATGTCCGCCGCGGAGGCGCTCCGGCAGCAGGCGCGCGCGCAGTTCCGGTTGCAGAACTACTCGGCTGCGGCGTCGGCGTATCAGTCGGCTGCGCAAATGGAGCCCGGTCACGGCGGAACGTGGGCCGGTCTCGGTGCGGCCAAGCTCGCGATGCGTGATTTCGCGGGTGCGATCGCCGCGTACCAGCAGGCGGTCGCGGCCGACGAGAGCAACGCGGCGTACTTCGTCGCGCTCGGTCGCGCGTTCGCGCAAAACAACCAGCGGGACGCCGCCGTTGCCGCTCTTCAGCAAGCGATGCGCCTCGACCAGGCGAATCAGGCGGCTCGCGATGGTCTCCGCGCGCTCGGTGGGGAGCCGCCGCCGCCGCCGCTTCCGGAAACGCCGCCGCGCGACGCGATTCTCTCGACGATGGCGCCGCTGCGCGGTGCGATTCAGGGGTGCTCACCGAGCTTCAACGGTCGCGTGACCTTTTCGATCAAGGTGAGCGGCAACACCGGTGAGGTCATCGAAGTATCGTCGGAGGGTGCGGATGAAAACGACGCCGCGTGCATGGAGAGCGTCGTCCAGAGCGCACGCTTTCCTCGCTTCACCCGCGACGAGCTTTCGATCGCCTATCCGTTCCAGCTCGGAACCTGACCAGGCTTGAACCGACCTGCGGTCACTCGCAGGGAGCGCCGGACGCATCCCGAAGGTCCTCGGCTGTGGCCGCAATTTCTGCAGGATCGGTAAGCGGGCTGGAGCACGCGCTCGTCGTGCACACGTGAACGATCGGTCCTTCCTGACGTGGGTAGCGACCGTTGGGTTCGAAGTGCACGATCTTGCGCGGCTCCCAAAGCGCGATCGCCGCGTCCAGAAAAGGAGTGGCCGCGGGATCGTCCGGCTCGGCGACGATGGAGATCTCGACCGGACCGAGTGTTGCCCATTCGTAGCTGAGCGCGAGCTCTCCAAGGACCTCGATGCCGCGTTGTTCGATGCCCTCGCGGGGCGTGATCGCGCGGAGCGTTCGAAGGCCTGCATCCCGGTAGGATTCCTCTTGGGTAAGGGAGCCGAGCTGGAGGAGCAGGCGCGCCATCGTCGCGTTTTCGGTGACCGGGACGGTTCGCGGGATGAGCGAGTCGGTCTCGGAGGTGGTGGATGCATGAAAGCCGCCGCCGTCTGCCGCGAGTGCTTCGAGGGTTGCGTCCGTGATCTGCCTCGCTGCATCGGAAAAGCGTGAGTCTCCAGTGACCTGATAGAGGTCGAGGAGGGCCGTTCCCATCGCGGCTTGCGTCACCAGGTACGCGCGCTCGAGATGTTCCGGGGCCCGCATGCGGTCGTCCCCATCGGCAACTGAAGGAGCGCTCTGCCGAATCCAGCCGGCGGGCTGCATGCGGGTTTCGAGAAGGGACGTCGCCGCGCGAACCGCAACGTCACGCCACTGGCGGTCTTGCGTGGCGGCGTAGAGCGTCGCGTATGCGCTGATCGTTCGGCCGTTGAGGTCGGTGTACACGCTGCGATCGATGGGCGGGATGCCGTGCGCGCGTCGTTCTTCGTCACCGAGCTGGTAGTACTCCTGCGCGCTCATCGAGGAGGGCAGGTTCGGCGCATCGTCTTCCTGGGTCGCGTAGAACATTCCGTCTCCCGCCATCATCCAGGTGCTGAAATAGCGATGAACGTTTTCTGCGTGCTGAAGCCAAAGGCGGTCGCCGGTGAGATGGTACGCGTGCGCGAACGCGGTCAGCGCGGAGGCGTTGTGCTTGGTTCGCTTTTCGACGATGCGACGCGTTTCAGTTCCGGCGACGAAAACACCGCCCCACACCGGATCCATCAGCGACGCGTACGCTTCCGCCGTCCGAATTGCGTGGTCGCGTCGCGCGCTTTCCTCTCGGGCATGCGCGCGAAAGAAGCCGTGACGAACCGGTGCACTCTCCACAAAGGTCATGCGCGCGTTCCAACCGGAGGGGTTGTTCCGTCGACTGTCGAGCGCTTCGAGCGTCGTGCGGCATCCGAGCGCTTCCCATCCGTCGTCCGGAAGCGGCTGCGTTTCGATCGGCTGACTCGCTTCGGCGAGAAGCTGCCCGCTCTGGTGTCGTTCGATGAGGGCGTCGAGGATCGGGATGAAGTTCCGCGGGCGCTTGTTCCCGCGAATGGCGTGAACCTGCGTGCCATCGGGAGCGAGAACGATCAGTGCGGGCCAACCCCAGCGCGCGTAGCGCTCACCGAGATCGGGACGGGCGTTCGCGTCGACGGTGATGGTGACGAAGTGCTCGTGAAGCCGCTCTCGAACATCCGGGTGCGTGTAGGTGTCCTCGTACATCCAGCGACAAGCGGTGCAGCCCTCGATGCCGACGTCGACGAGGATCATTCGGTTGGACGATCGCGCTTCGGCGAACGCTTGGCTCTCCCAGGTTCGCCAGGTGAGCGTCGGAGCGTCTGCAGTCGGGGTGTCGGAAGGCATGCTCGAGGCGCCGCAGGCACAAACGAGGAGAAGCGCGAGGGTCCGCATGGCGCAATTGTAGTGCTTTCGGTCCCTCGGGTTACCCACATCGCGGAGCCGCGGGTTGCCGTGTAGGCTTGGTGCACGGTGATGCGGCAGTTCGTTTCTCTCGGAGTCTTTCCCGTTCTCGTCGGGGTGTTGCCATTCCTGCACGGTTGCGGTGCACCGGCGCAGGGGCAGGACGTGGCTTGGTACGACCCTGCACCGCTCCTCGCGAACCTGCGTGCGGACGACCGCCGCAACGTCAGCAGCTACACGCCTCACGGGCCGAATGCGGTCCCCTACTACGACCTCGACCTTTCGCTCGCGCACAACCAAACCCGCTTCGAGATGGACGAAGAGGTGTGGTTTACGAACACCACGGGGGGCGAGCTCGAAGACTTGGTGCTTCGGGTGTTCGCGAACTCGGTCGGGGACTCGCCAAGGATTCGCGTGTCGGACGTTCGCTGTGTTGCGGCGACATGCACGTCCGAAATCGATGCGCGCCACGGCGCGATCACCGTTCGTCCTGAGACCGCGATTCCGGAAGGCGGTCGGCTTCGGGTGCGGCTGCGTTTGAACGGCGCCCTGACGCATATCGATCCCCAGCGAACCGGGATGATGGCGCAGGCCATGGAGAGCCAGGCGCAGCTCTCGTCCGGCAACCTCCATGGCGACTACGGACTTCTCGCGGAGAGCAACGGCGTAGCGTCGCTCGGGAACTTCTACGCCATGGTTGCCGCGCGCCGGGGCGGCCGTTGGGTGAAGCGCGACGAGAGCACGATGGGCGATCTCGGAAGCGGCGACATCAGCCACTTTCGCGCGCGTATTCGTTGTGCCCCGGGCTCGCGAGTGGCCGTGAGTGGTCACGTTCTTCGTGAGGAGACGGTGCTGGGGCAGCCGACGCAGCACGAGGTGCGTGCGGTCGCGGGGATGGTTCGCAACTTTGCGATCGTCGTGAGCGACCGGCTCGAGTTTGTGCAGCGCGAGGTGAACGGCGTGACCGTTCGAAGCTGGTTTGAACCGGCGGATCGTTCAGAGGGCGCGACGGTGCTCGCGTCGGCGGCCGAGGCCCTACGGATTTTTGAGCGACGTTTTGGCCCCTATCCGTACACCGACTTGGACGTCGTGGAGGCGCCTCTTGTCGGCGGCGCGGGCGGCGTGGAGTTCAGCGGGCTCGTAACCATCGCGAAGATGTTTTACCCGTCGGGGGACGGGGCGGGACTCGGGATCATCGGTGCGCTGATGAATCGGCAAGGTTCCGGTCCGGGGATGCGCGAGTCGATGCTCGAGTTCGTGGTGGCGCACGAGGTTGCCCATCAGTGGTGGCACGGTGTGGTTGGAAGCGACGCGCGGCTTCATCCCTTCGTGGACGAATCGCTCGCGCAGTTCAGTTCGGTTCGCTACATGCGGGATCGCCATGGGGCCGAGCGTGCGGAGCTGGAGTCGCGCCGGCAGGTGGCGTCGAACTACCACATGATGCGGAATCAAGGGCTGGAGGATGGTGCGGTCGATCGCCCCGTCGCGTCCTTTCAGCATCCGATGGCGTACGCCGGGCTCGTGTACGGGAAGGGCGCGTTCGCGTATCGCGAGACGGAGCGCGTGGTCGGCGAGGCGGCGTTCTATCGCGCGCTTCGACGCTACGTGCGGGAGAATCGTTTTGGCGTGGCGGAGCCGCGGTCCCTCTTTTCGCTTTTGGCGCGCGGTCGCCATCGGCGCGCGGTTCGGCGGATCGAGCGGCGGTGGCTCGATGGGACGCACGGCGACGAGGATCTTGGTGCAGCCGACATGGGCCGCATGATGGCGGATTGGTTCGGCGGCGGTGGTGAAGGCGGCGCGGGCGGCATGCTCGACCAGGTGATGCAGCTCCTCGGCGGGACCGGGAACGCGCCACCGAATCTCGATGCGGACGCGCTCCAGGACGCGCTTCGCAGTCTTCAGTAGATGGGGCGTTTGTTGCTCAGCCTGCAGGTGATGACGTTGCTGGCGGGATGCGACCCCACCAGCCACTGCGCGCGCCACCGCGAGAGTGCCCAGTCTCGGAATGGTCTCGATGTGCGCTGTCAGCGCTGCTGCTGGGAGTACGGGCAGGATGGGCATTTCGATGCGGAAGGCGTTTGCCGGTGTCGCTGAGCTCCTCGCCTGCGATCGACGAAGAATTGCGTGGCTGACCTCCCGCCGCCGCGACGGGTGCGATGTGTCGTGCTGCCGGACGGCCGCTTACTCTGCGGATCGGAGTTTGAGCTGACGACGCTGATCGCGGAGGTGCAGAAACGACAGTCGCCGTTCGAGGTGGTGCTTTTGCTTGGGGCGATGCTGGTTGCGATCGCGATTTCGGATGGCTTCCTTGCGCTTGCCGCCATCGGTGGCGTTGCCGCGGTCATCGTTCTCCTGTGGTTTGCGGTCCGTTCGAGTCGGGCAACGGCGTCGCGGGAGCGTGCGCTCTGGTTTGGCGTGGACGGTGTTCTCTTTCCGGAGCGATTTGCTCGCCACGATCAGATCGCGTCCGCGACGGTGGACGATCGACGCGTCGTTTTTGAGATTCGATCCTCTCGCGGAGTGCAGACGAAGACGCTGACGTTCGTGGACGCGGAGAAGGCGGAAGAGGTTTTCCGCACCTATCGCGCACGTCGGACGCACTTCGAAAGGCTCACCGCGACGGAGCCGGCGCTTGCGCGGGAGGGGTACCGACAAACTCGAGTGGAGGGAACGCGAACCGAAGTTGGCAGACTCCTGATGGGGGAGCTTTGGGCGGAGGACGCCGACGACGACGTGGTGGAAGCGATCCGGCAGCATCTCGCCGAGGGTCGCGAGTAGGCCAACCGTCCGAGGTGCGTCTCAGAACGGGTGGGTGGCCCAACCTCGGCCTTTGGTCGAATCGCGGAAAACCACGTGTCAAAACAGGTGGGTGGCCTCGACTTGGCCTGGACTCGGTCCGTCCGAGGTGCGAACCCCGGTCGCGGGCGCCGAGGCGTAACAGAACGGAAACATTAGGATTCTTGTTCGATACCGCCGCGCCACCCCGGCTCGCACCGCCAGGGGAACGACTCGCCGGAGCCCAAGCCGGCTCGCCGGATAGTCTCCCGCGCTCGACACAGCCCCTGCTACCCACCTGCTGCGCAAAAGTGTGCGGTGTTGCCGCCGTCGCACTGTGCAGAAGGTGCACACATGAACCTTGCGAACAACTACGACGTGGTGGTGGTGGGTGCGGGACCGGCTGGAACCGGAGCCGCCGCAGGACACGCGTGCCGCGGCGCCCGCGTTTTGCTGCTCGAGGCCAACCCCAAGGCGTCCCATCGCTTTGCCGGCGAGTGGATTCACCACACCGGCCGCGCCGTCCTCGAGCGAATGGGGCTCGCGCCCCAGGCTGCCACCGCCCACCACCCGCCGTGCCGGGGCTTCGCTGTCTTCCCCGACGACGGCTCCGAACCGATTCAGCTTCACTACGCGGACGGCACCCTCGGGTTTTCCTCCGAGCACGGCGAGCTCGTAGAGGAGCTCCGGGCTCGTGCCGTCGCGATGGATGGCATCACCTACCTCGAGCGCGCCCGGGTCACGTCGGTCGGCGCGGACTCGGTCACCTTCAAGTACAAAGGCGGGCAGGAAACCGTTCGCGCGGGTCGCATCGTCGCCGCCGACGGCCGCTCCTCGGTCGTGCGCAGGTCTCTTCGCGCGGAAGATCAAAGCGACGTCCTCAGCCACATGGCGGGCGTAGAGCTTCACGGCACACTCCCCTTCGAGGGTTTCGGCCACGTATTGCTCGGCGGACCGGGCCCGGTTTTGCTCTACCGCATTGCCGAAAATCGTATCCGCGCATGCATCGACATTCCGGTGGGTGCCCCGGGCGCTCGCCGCGACGCGCGCTTTCTTTGGGACGCGTTCGCGCCCCGCTTTCCGGCGCAGCTTCGTGGCGCGCTTCGAGAGGCTCTCGAGTCCCGCCGCGTGTCCTGGGCCTGCAATCGCTTCATGCCGCGGACGTTTTACGGCGAGGGTCGCATCGCTCTCATCGGAGACGCGGTCGGCTTCTACCACCCGCTTACGGCAAGTGGGATCACGATCGGCCTCAAGGACGCCGAAGCGCTGGTTGCAAGCGATACGGTCGCCGAGTACGCGCGCACTCGTGAGCCCCAGAGCTACGTTCCCGAACTCCTCGCGAACGCTCTCAACCAGGTCTTCATGCGGGAAGACGAGAGCGCGGAAGCGATTCGGCGCGCCGTCTTTGAGATGTGGCGCGGTCACGCGGACGAACGCGAGCGGACGATGCGAATCCTCGCGGGCGACGAGGTTCGCGTGGACCAGTTTGGGGCAGCGTTCTTTCGTGTCGCGATCCGCGCGGTGCGCGACGTCGCCAAGGACAACCCGCGCACGCTCCGCCGCTTTGTGGAGTGGAGTCAGTGGCCGGGCGCGACGCTTGTTCCCGACCGCATTCGTCGCCGGATTCGCCCGGCGAGCAGCACCAACCACCCGCTGAAGGGCCTCCGTTTTGCGCCGACGCCTTTCTCCTTTGCGGAGGCGGAAGCGCCGAAGCTGACGGTAACGGTGGACGTCGACCGGATGCTCTCGCGGATCGACGACGAAGACATTCGCGCCCTTCCGGCGGTGGAGGCCCGCGCCGAGGCGCTTCGCTACGCGGTTGCAGAGCGAAACGTCGACGCGATCATGGAAGCGACGGAGCGCCTGCTCTCGGTTTGCATCGACACGACCTCGGGCGCTCGGGCCGCGGCTAGCGCGCTTCGGGATCTCAAGGACGCGTTTCCGGGGCTGCTCGCGGTCGAGGTTCGCCGAACGGAGTTGGCGATCCAAACGTTTCTTCGCGGACTCCAGGCCGAACGCGGGGCGTTCGGAACCCTCCGCGAAACGGCCGAAGCAATGGAAGCGCTGGTCGCCACCGGCGTTCCGGTATTTCACGCATCCGTCCGGCGGGCGTTTCGCTCCCTCGGCGCCGCGCAGCGTCCTGACGGAAGCTGGGACGGCGATGCTGCGACGACGGCCGTGGTCGCGCGCGCGCTCCTCGCAACGCGCTGCCCTCTTTTCGAAGCAGCCGAGCACGGGCTTTCGTTCCTGAACGATGCGGTGGTGCTCGACGCGACTGCAGGTGAAGCGCTTCGTCTCTACCGTGACCTGCGCACGATGCGGGTGACGCCCGTCAAGGCGCGCGGCGACGCGACCAAGGCGTCGAACGAAGACCACGCCTACTGCAAGGAGAGCCTCCTCGCGGTCTCGCGCAGCTTTGCCCGACCGATCGAAATGCTGCCTGGCGATCTTCGCACGGCCGTTACGTGCGGCTATCTCCTCTGCCGCATCGCCGACACGGTGGAAGACAACGCGTTCTTCTCGACGGAAGAGCGCGACGAGCGCTACGCGACCTTCCTTCGGGCGCTCGGCGGCGACGAGAACGCCATCGCAACCTTCGAGCGTCAGTTCGTGGGCATTCGCGGCAACGAGATCGAAAACGATCTCTGCCGTCACCTCTCGGTCGTGCTTCGCGTCTTCCGCACGCTCCCCGCGGGCATGCAGACGAAGACGGTCCGCTGGGTCGCTGAGATGACCCGCGGCATGCAGATCTACAGTCACCGCGACGCGGGCGACGACGGCATCGTGGCCGTGCACACGGTCGAAGATCTCGAGCGTTACTGCTTCTACGTCGCCGGCACCGTTGGCCACATGCTCACCGATCTCTTCGTCGAGTCCTTCGGCGAGGTTGGCACCTCGGTCGAGCACGGCCTTCGCGAGCAGGCGGAAGCCTTCGGCATCGGCCTTCAGCTCGTGAACATCCTCAAGGACGTCACCGACGACAAGGAGCGCATGGTCTCCTACGTGCCGCGCGTGTCCTGCGCGAAGCAGGGTCTGAGCCTCGACGAGCTCCTCGAGCCGCAGCGTCGCGACACGGCGCACGCGGTGGTCGCGCCGCTCTTCGACGCCGCACAGGGTCGCCTCGATCGCGCCCTCGAGTACGTGCTGCAGATCCCGAAGGAGCATCAGCCGGTGCGCCTCTTCTGTCTGCTTCCCCTTTGGATGGCGGTTCGCACGCTCGTTCACGCGCGCGGCAACGACGCGATGTTCACGACGGGCGCCGCGGTGAAGATCAGCCGCGCCGAGGTCGAGCAGCTCATCGGCGACTGCCTCGCGAGCGCCGGCAACGACGACCAGCTTCGGGCTCACTACGACGCGCTCTGGCGCGCGCCCGCCCTCACGACCTCCAGCAGCCTGCAGCTGAATTAGGACAACGACGATGCCTGCTTCCGACGCCCCCATTCTTGTCACCGGCGCCGCCGGCCACCTTGGCGCCAACCTCGTTCACGAACTCGTGGGCCGCGGCGAGCGCGTTCGCGTCCTCCTTCGCGCCGAAGAAAACAACGAAGCCGTTGACGGTCTCGATGTGGAGCGCGCCTTTGGCGATCTCCGCGACGCGAGCTCCCTGAAGATCGCGGTCGATGGCTGCCGCCAGGTCTTTCACGTCGCCTCGATGGTCTCGACCCTCGACGGTGACTCGGCGCACAAGCGAACCATCTACGACACGAACGTGATGGGGACGCGGCACCTTCTGCACGCCGCGCAGCGCGCCAACGTCGATCGCTTCGTGCTGACGAGCTCCTTCAGCGCCGTTGGCTACGACCAGGATCGCACGGACCTGCCCTCCGACGAGACGAACCAGTTCTTCCCCTTCATTCAGGCGATGCCCTACGAGCGCACCAAGGTGCTCCAGGAGCACGAGCTGCTGAAGGCGGTCGCGGAAAACGGCATGGACGCGCTCATCGTCACGAGCTGCGCCATCGTTGGCGGCCACGACTACCTGCCGTCGCGCATGGGCCGAACGCTCTGCAAGATGGCGAACCGTGAGCAGCGCGCCTACGTCGATGGCGGTTTCGAGTTCGTCGCTGCGCGCGACATCGTTGCCGGTCATCTCCTCGCGATGGAGCGCGGCCGCAAGGGTCACAAGTACATCGTCGCGACGCAGTTCATGACCCTCGACGATATTTTCGACATTCTCGAGGAGATTACGGGGCAGCCCCGACCCAAGTACCGCATTCCAACCAAGGCGCTCCTTCCGGTGGCCGAGGTTGTGAGTCGCGCGCTCTACGCGCTGAACCCTTCGTTCCCGCAGCTTTTGACGCCAGGCGCGATCCGCAAGCTTCGTCCGCGCCGTCACGCCGACACGAGCAAGGCGCGGCGCGAACTTGGCTTTCGCCCCTCGTCGCTCGAGGAAGCGTTTCGCGAGGCCTACGCGTTTCATTGGAAGCGCGGCGCTATCACGCACCCCGGTGCGAAGCGACCGAAGGTGGCGGCCGCGTCGAAAACGACCGTCTCCCCGACCTCCATTCCCATTCACGCGTGAATCTGATGAGCCGTATTTACACGCAAGACCCGAGTCGTCGTCCGCCGACCTTTGAGGAAGCGCGCAACACGCGCCAGAAGGTGCGCGCTGCCGGGATGCATCCCGACTATTGGTATCCCGCTCTCTGGGAGGGGGACCTCAAGGCTGGCGAGGTTAAAGAGGTCGTCTTTTGGCGGCGTAGCATCGCGGTCTACCGCGGGGATGACGGTCAGGTGCGAGCGGTCGAGAACCGCTGCGCGCACCGGCAGCTGAAGCTCACCGGCGGCTTCGTCGAAGGCTGCAACCTGGTTTGCCCGTACCACGGCTGGAGCCACAACGGTGAAGGCAAGGTGGTCGACATTCCGCACTCGCTCTTCGGAAAGAAGTACCCGAAGTTCAAAGTGCCCGCCGTGCCGGTCAAGATTCGCTACGGCGTCATCTGGATCTTTCCGGGCAATCCCGACAAGGCGGAGACGGTCGCGCTCCCGGAGATTCCGGAGCTGGAGGGCCGTGATCCCTGGGCGCACATCGCGGTCGACTACACCGTGTCCGCGCACCACTCGATGGTGATCGACAACGTTTCCGACTTTACCCACGCCTACCTTCATCGGCGCTTCAAGCCCTTCTCCGACGCCCAGCTTCTCCGCTACGAGCTCATCGGTGACACCATCGAGCTCGAGTACAACACCAAGGTGGGCCGCGGCCGCTTCAGCGGGCTCTTCGTGGATCGCAAGAGCGTCGACACCGAGCACATGAAGCTCGCCTTCGAGTATCCGTACCAGCGCTCCAACACCGACGACCAAATCAAGCACTGGCTCTTCGTGCGGCCGATCGACGAGCGCACCACGGCGACCTTCTATATTTTCTATTTCCGAAAGTTCACGATTCCGTTCACGAGTCGTGCGATTCCAAAGCCCATCCTGAGAACCTTCCTTCGCATCGCGAAGAAGATGACGGTGGGACCGCTGCTCCAGGAAGACGCGGACGCCGTCGACGCCGAGCAGCGCGGTTACGAAGACCATTTCGACGCTCCGATCGCGGAGCTCAATCCGGTCGTCAAAGCGTTTCAGTCGCTGACGATTCGGAAGTGGCAGGAGTACCTGGACAGCCAGGGCAAAACCTCCCTCAAGAAGAAACCAAAGAAGACGAAAACCCCGGCCGCCACCGGTTCCACAACGGCGAACGCGTAGGAGACAACGATGGAAGAGCGCAGCTCACGGATTCCCGGTTTCTATCGCCTTGACGTGACGTCGCGGCACCACGAGCTCCAAAGCCGCTTTGGGCTGACGAGCGACGAGGTCGACATTCTCCGGGACGGCAGCCGTCTCGACGTCGGTCGCGCGGACAAGATGGTCGAAAACTGCGTCGGCGTCTTCGGACTGCCGATCGGTCTCGGTCTCAACTTCCTCGTGAACGGCCAGGACTATGCCGTACCGATGGTGGTGGAGGAGCCGAGCGTTGTGGCCGCGGTCAGCAACATGGCGCGCACGGTGCGTCAGGTGGGCGGCTTCACAGCGGACGCGGACGACTCGCTCATGATCGGCCAGGTGCAGATCGTGGAGACGCCGGACCCGGCCGACGCCGTGGAGCGCTTGAAGGCCGCGCGCCAGGCGATCCTCGACAAGGCCAACGCCGTGCACCCAAACATGAAGCGTCGTGGCGGCGGCGCGCGGGAGATCGAGGTTCGTCTCTTCGAGGAGCCGTACCCGATGATCGTGCTTCATCTGATCGTCGACTGCGGCGAGGCGATGGGCGCAAACGCGATCAACGCGATGGCCGAGGGCGTCGCGGGTCTGGTGGAAGAGCTCAGCGGCGGCCGTGTGAACCTCCGCATCCTGTCGAATCTCGCCGATCGGCGCTGCGCGCGCGCACACTGCCGCATTCCAGAGCTGCTCCTCGCGGGCAACGGCTTTAGCGGCACCGAGGTCGCTGAGGGCATCGTGCAGGCGTACCGCTTTGCCGCGGTCGATCCCTACCGCGCGGCGACCCACAACAAGGGCGTCATGAACGGCATCGACGCGGTCGCGATCGCGACCGGCAACGACTGGCGCGGCGTCGAAGCAGGAGCCCACGCTTTTGCCGCACGCGACGGGCGCTACACCTCGCTCACGCGCTGGTGGCGGGAAGATGGTCACCTTCACGGTTCGATCGAACTTCCGATGGCCGTCGGCGTGGTCGGCGGGAGCACGAATGTGCACCCCACCATCAAGGTGATGCGAAAGATCCTCGCCATCGAAAGCGCTGCGGAGCTCGGCATGGTGATGGCGGCGGTCGGTCTTGCGCAGAACATGGGCGCCCTTCGTGCGCTCGCGACCGAAGGCATTCAGCGCGGTCACATGAGCTTGCACGCGCGGCAGATCGCGCTCGCCGCGGGCGCCGAGGGCAAGCAGGTCGAGAAGATCGCGGACCAGCTCGTCGCCATGGGCAAAGTAAAGATCGACGTCGCGCGGGACCTTCTCGAAGGTCAGCAAAAGGTCAGCTGATGCAAAGCGCCGCGGACGTGCTCGCGCGGGGGACCCGGCGCCTGGTGGACCTCCAACTCGATCCGCGTGACGGTGAGACACGCCCCGAGCGAAGCGACCTCCCCAATAAATACTGGGAAGGGGAGGACATCTGGAACTCCATGCTCGCCGCGCAGTTCGCGCTCGCGTGGCACATCATGGAGCGTCCTCTCAGCAAGGAACGCCGCGAGCGCATCCTGACCCAGTTTCGCCACGAGCAGCTTCCGGGCGGGCTCTGGGGCATGCATCGCTTTGGCGAGCCTTCGCTCTTTGTGACGACGCTGGTGTACGTCGCGAGTCGCACGCTTGGCGTGTCGGCGAACGACCCCTTCCTCGCGCCGGCGCGCGCGTTCTTCGCCCAGGAAGACGTTCTCGAGATTCCGAGTTGGGGCAAAGCCTGGCTGGCGCTGACGAACCTCTACGAGTGGTGGGGCGTTAACGCCGTGCCGCCCGAGGCGTGGCTTTTGCCGGAGCGTTTTCCGCTGCATCCGGCGAACTACTACTGTCATACGCGCCTCATCTACATGGGCATGGCGAGCGTCTTCGGGTTGAAACTGCAGGCGCGGCGGACGGCGCTTACCGACGAACTTCGCGATGAGCTTTACCCCGGCCGAGACTACCGGCGGCTGGATTTTGCGGGCAGCCGTCACGCGCTTCGCAAGGGCGACCTTTGGGCGGCGCCGACGCGCGCGCTCCGCACCATGTACAACGCGGTGAATGTCTTTGAGCGCTTTCACGCACCGGCCCTTCGGCGCCGCTGCCTGAAGACGCTTCGCGAGCGGATGCGCTGGGAGCTTCGCTCGAGCGACTACACGTGTCTTTCGCCGGTCAACGGTCTGCTCTTCATGCTCACGCTTTGGGCGTGGGATAAGCACGACGAAGTGCTCCAAAAGCAGGTCGCGCGCTTCGACGGCTGGATCTGGGAAGACGACGAGGAAGGGCTTCGCGTTTGCGGCGCCCGGAGCGCGACCTGGGACACGAGCTTTGTGCTTCAGGCGCTGAGTGCGGCGCGGCCTTCGCTGCCGAAAGGCGCCGCGGACGACGCGCTCGTTAGCGGTCTCGGCTGGCTGAAGACGCAGCAGATGCACGGTCCGGTGACCGGCGACAAAGACGACTACAAAAAAGCGTATCGCCTCGACCCGACCGGCGGCTTTTGTTTTGCCGGCGTATGGCACGGCTGGCCCGTGAGCGACTGCACCGCCGAAGCGCTCTGCGCGTTTCTCGAAGCGCCGCGGGATCTCTTTCAGGCCGACCGACACGCGGTCGAAGCCGGGATTCGTTTCCTGCTTCAGTGCCAGAACAAAGACGGCGGCTTCGGCAGCTACGAGTCGCGCAAAACGCACGTAAATCTCGAGTGGATGAACCCCGCCGAGATGTTCGGCGACTCGATGACGGAGCTCTCCTACTACGAGTGCACCGCATCGAATCTCATCGCGCTCGCGGAGGTGCGAAAGCGCTACCCGAATCTGCTTCGCCGGGAGATCGACCGCGCCATCGAGCGCGCCGAAACGTACCTGCGGCAGTCGCAGAACGCGGACGGAAGCTGGAACGGCGCCTGGGGCGTCGCGTTTCTCTACGGAACGCTCTTTGGCATACGTGGTCTTCGTGCCGCGGGCGCGCTGGAGAATGACCCGGCCATCGAGAGCGCGCGTGCCTTCGTTCGCAAGCACCAGCGCGAGGACGGAAGTTGGGGCGAGCACTGGCGGACCTGTCTGACGGATCGCTACGAGGATCTCGGCCACGGCCACGTCGTGCAGACGGCCTGGGCACTCCTTGCGCTACTGGAGTCCGGCGAGGACGACGCGAGCGTTCTCGAGCCCGCGATGCGCTGGCTTTCGGACGCGCAGCTCCCGAATGGGGACTGGTCCGAGCAGGAGTTCGCTGGCGTGTTCTTTCGAACCGCCCTCATCGAATATCGACTTTATCGCCGGATCTTCCCGGTTTGGGCCCTGGCGCAGTACGAGGCGCTTCGCGCGACGCGTGAGAAGGCCCACCCGAAGACCGCGCCGATCGCCCCGAGCACGCTAAAGGAACACCATGTCAGGTCTTAGTCGAGACGCTTTTCAGGACACCGTTCGCGAGTACCGCGGCCTTCACGACGACTCGGACGTCGAGACGCGCAAGGCGCAGTACACGACCCTGGTCAACCAGTACTACGACCTGGCGACGGACTTCTACGAGTTCGGCTGGGGCCAGCACTTTCATTTTGCGCCGCGCTTCAAGCACGAGAAGTTTCTCGACTCGCTGCATCGCCACGAGCGTTTTCTCGCGCGCAAGCTTCGCCTCTACCCGGGTCAGGAAGTCCTCGACGTCGGCTGTGGCGTGGGCGGTCCCGCGCGTTACATCGCGAAGCACACGGGTGCATCGATCACCGGCGTGAACAACAACGCCTACCAGATCGAGCGCGGCCAGCGGCACACGCGCCGCGCAAAGCTCGCGCACCTCGTTCGCTTTCAGAAGGCGGACTTCATGGAGCTCCCCTACGAGGACGATCACTTCGACGCCATCTACACGATCGAAGCGTCCTGCCACGCGCCCGACCGCGTGAAGCTTTTCGAGGAGCTCCGCCGGGTGATGAAGCCGGGCGCGGTCTTCGGCGGCTACGAGTGGTGCCTCACGGATCGCTACGACGCGGACAATCCCGCCCACCAGAAGATCAAAAAGGACATCGAGGTCGGCAACGGCCTCCCGGACCTTTCGCACACCTCGGTGATCGATCGCTCCCTCGAGAAAGCCGGCTTCGAGCTGATCGAGACCAAGGACCTGGCGCCGACGGGCGACCCCCAGACGCCCTGGTACCTCGCGCTCACGGGCGGCGACCTGTCGCTTTCGAGCATTCCGCGGACGCCCATCGGTCGCGAGATCACCAACGCGGTCACCGTGATCCTGGAGAAGCTTCGCCTCGCGCCGAAGGGCACCAAGCAGGTCAGCGACTTCCTCAACGAAGGCGCAGACGCGCTGGTGGCCGGCGGTGAGACCGGCACCTTCACGCCGATGTACTTCTTCCTGGTTCGCAACCCCGGCTGACGATTAGGCCGTCGCGCAGACGCCGCTTTCGGAAACGGTCGATGGGCCCATCCCCGAAGCGTTCACGGAGTTTGCTCCGAAGCGCGGCGAGGAGAGGGCCTTTCGTGTGTTGCTAAACGACGGACTCGACCCGCCGAATGCCCTTGCGGGAAACCACAACGCGAATACGCCGCCACGGAGCGCTCTCGTCCTTTGCGGTGCGTAGGCGATACACGATGGCGATGTTGTACACCCGCGGCGCGACGGCGGAGTAGATGTGGCGGTCGTCCGGATCCGCGAAGACGATCCGCTGCTTGGGGTCGTCTGTGTGCATGAGCCAGCGCTGAAGGTCGAGGCGAAAGACCTCGGTGATGGCGACGAAGCGATCGTCGCACTTGCCGATGCTCTCGGGATCCCAGCGGCAACGCTTTTGGTGCCAGAGAACCGCTTCGGGACGCGCATGCCGTTCAAGGTCGTGGGCGCGCGTGCTGTTTCGAACCGCCAGCACGTCCTCAGGCAGCTCCGCGCCTTTCACAAAGCTAGACCGTTCCTGAACGGTACCCACCGTCTGCTTCGACTCGGGTTCGCTCACTCGCCAGCGACGATCGGGAAGACGACGAGCCACCCAGCGGGAGAACACGCCCTGCAGAGTCGCCTTGATGCGGTCCTTGCCGGCGTAGGCGAGCATGACGATCGTCGCCCACGCCCAGAGGTCGCCGAGGCGGCGCCAGGTCGCACCGTGATAGGCCGCCATGATGATGGCGAAAGCCATCGCCAAGGATGCCGCCACCGCGTAGAGAATCTGCAGCGTAAGGCGCCCTCCCTCAGCGACGTCGCGGTGCAGATGAAGCACCGACGCACTGAAGCGCTTGAGCAAATGCCGGCGAAACTCAAGGTGTTCGACGTCTCGTTTGTCAACGGTGGCCGTACCGACGCCGTCCATCTCGCGATCGCGACGGTAGCGCGCTTCTCGAACCGCGCTTGCCGCAATGCGTGAGGCGACCTTCTGGTGGCCGGCTTCGCGCAGCTGCAGCGAGAGCGTGGCGAGCGTCGTCTCGATGAGAACGGAAAGGTCCTCGTCGATGTACTGCGCCGCGACCAGGGTGGCGTCGCTTTGGCACTGGTCGATCGCCTCGCGAACCCGCAGAAGAAGCTGTCGGCTTTGAGACGCGAGGGAGAGCGCAGCGCTCGGCGCGGTTTCTTCGCCAAGTTCGAGGAGCTCTTGAATGTGCCGGCGCGCCGCGCTGATCGACGTGCGCACGCAGCTCGCAAAGATTCGGAGCTCGCGCAGCGCGATCGCGTCCGGGCGCGTCACCGCAATCGGAAGACTCTTCGCCTGCTCGACGAGCTCGTCGAGAGGACGTCCGGCAACCGCAAAGCGCACGTAGCTGTGGAGGTCTTCGTAGATATGTCCCTTGCCGTACGTGTGCTTATTGACGCGCAGGCTGTCGGGAACGAAGAAGTAGGCTTCCCAGACGTAGTCGCGTTCGCCCTTCTTCGTGGGGTAGTCGATCGCGAACTCGAGGTGCGTCCGGTCGTGGACCCGCCACTGCGGCGGGCTGTCCCCGGGGCTGAGCTCACCAAGAAGAGAAGCCCATTCCGTGGGAGGTGCGAGCGTGCTCCGCAAGGGGGCCGCCCGAAGTTGCGCCTCGGCGCGCCGCTTGGCTGTGGACGCCACGTCTGTCACAAAGCTGACACATTGGGCGTATTAGTCAAATGATTTCAATGGAGTGATTGTGACAGAGGTGGGTCGTTGCTCGACGAGCGTAGCCAGCCGCTCCTGGGCCCTTTCGGCGAACCGTTTGTTGGCGTCTACGGCGCGACCATGTTCTCCGCGCCCGGCGTGTTCACCGCCTCACCCGATGCCGCAGCGCTCGCCTCGCCCGGGCTGGTGAACTCGTTTCGAACCCAGTCGCCTGTTGCGTCGGTATCGGTGCCGTTCGGAATGCGCGATGCGCCGCCGACGGTGGTCTCGCCTCCATCGAAGTCGGGGGTGAGGACGACCGAGCTGTAGGTGAGGTCGCCCGCTTCGCCGTCGCTGATCGATACGCTGTCGAGAACGGCGAGCCAGGGCGGATCGTCGGGGGTTCCGTCGTCGTCGGTGTCCACGTCCACGCCACGAACACCGGTGAACCCAAGCACCAACATCGCCGTCGAGGTTCCGTTTTCGATGAAGTTGTCGGAGGTGGTCGACCAGTAGCCGTCCGCGTCCGTCGAATCGAGAGGTGCCACGACTTCGATGCGGCCCTGGCCGAGATCGTCGCCTTCGATGACGAGAAAGGTCAGCGAGGAGAGGTCCGTGTCCGGGTTCCCCAAGACCTCGATGAACTCGCTGTCGTCGCTGCCTTCGTGGTTGAAGACGAACTCGTTGATGACAGCGACGGGGGAGCTCGCTTCCGCGTTCGGTGTGCCCGGCGTATTCAGCGCTTCGCCGTCCTGCGGCGTTCCTGGATCGAGGGCGGCGATCCCGGCGCCGTCGAAGTCGTTGCGAAGCCAGTCCGCCGGCATGTCGGTGTCGGTACCGTCTGGGAAACGCGAGGCTCCGCCGAAGGTGATGTCGACGCCGTCGTCGTTCGGCGAGAGCACCGAAGTGCCGGCGTAGGTGAGGTCTCCGTCGCCACCATCGTTCACACCGAGCTCGTCGAGGATCAAGGCCCAGGGCGTTCGTTCGAGGGTTCCGTCGTCATCCTCGTCGAGGTCCATCAGCGCGGCGCCGGTAAAGCCCTGCACCAGAAGATACGTTTGGGAGCCGTTCTCCAGCGTATCCATCGGCAGGAAGCCTGTCTGCCAGAAGCCTTCGGCGTCCGTGGTCCCTACCTCGAGCACGTCCTCGATCACGCCAGGCGACGCGCTCGCGGAGTCTCCGTCGCCTTCGAGGACAAGAATTGAAAGCGATGAAAGGTCGGTGTCCGCGTCCCCGAGGAGTTCGATGTACTCGGCCGTGTCCATGCCGATGTGGTTCGCGACGATCTCGTTGAAGACCACCTCGCCGACCGGGTCCGGGGGCGCGCTGTCGCGCGGAGCGTCCATCGCGGCATCCATCGCGGCGTCTTCACCGGCGTCCGTGCCCGCGTCTTCGCCCGCATCCCCACCCGTGGAGGAATCGACGCCGCTGTCCGTGCCGCTGTCGGCCGGAGCGGAGTCATCGCCACACGCCCCGAGGGACGCCATCAAGATTAAGCTGATCCAAGTTCGCATTCAGCGACCATGACACAAAATTGGCCAGCCGCTAAATCTTGGAATCGAGCGGAGCGCAGGTTAGGGGAGCGATGCGACGATTCGAATGGTTTGGACAACCGCCTGGCCGCGGCGCTGGAGTTCCACGCGAAGGACCGACGCGCTGCGCGAACGCGCATACGCCTCGAGGGCGCTATCCGGGGAGGTGAGATCATGGCCGTTGAGGCGCTGGATCCCGTCGCCGTTTTGAAAGCCGAGTCGACCGAGCAGGCTGCTGCGGCGAATGCCGTAGATCTTGATGGAGACGACGCGGCCGTTTTCCTGATGCGGTATGAGGCGGGCGGCCCGCAAGAGCGTCTGCTGGTTCGCGAGTACTTCGTTCAGCGCCTGCCGGGTGATCATCACTTCGTTCGCCGAGACCTGTCGTATGCCGCTGTCGACGAGAGGCGAGAGTGTGCTCGTGTTCGCTGCCGCCTGCGACGGCGGCGTTGGTGGCGGGGTCCGCGGTTGCCTCCGGACTGCTCGGGTTGGTAGGCAGGGCGCGGGTGCGTCGTTCGCCAGAGAGAACCGAAGCTGGTCGGCGGATCGCTCCAGTACGACTCCGCGCGATGCATACGCCTCGCGCGTGATCGCGATCGCTTCGTCAACCGTGATCAGGTTGGGTTCGAAAACCGAGATCGTCAGACACTCCGCGACCGCGTCGACGCTTGCGTCCAACACGATTCGTAGCTCGCTCGCGCTCCCGAGAAGGCGGGCGACTTCCGGGAGGGACGCCCTCTCTAGGGAGAATCGGATCCGGGCTTCCTGGCGCGGAGAGAGTGCAACGGATTCCGCCTCCACCAAAGCGCCGCCCGTCTCGGAGTTCACCGTTTGGGCACGCGGTTGAGGGGACGGAGAGGCGCACCCCAGGGCGGCGAAGAAGAGAGCGAAGCGCGTCATCAAGACGTGGTACGCCGTTCACGGCAGGTCGATTCCCCTGAAGTCGGTCGCACACGGCTCATGGGTTGGGCGGAATGACCGCTCGAGCAGCGCGAGCGATGGCGTCGTAGGCCCCTGCCTCCACGAGCGCGCTTTCCTCGACCTCAACAGACTTCGACGGAAGCAAGAACACCAGAGTGCGTTCGTCGTCCTCGGTTTTCTCCCACAATTCGCGGACGTCTTTGAAGGCGAAGGTCAGATACTCCGCGGCGCGACCGTGAATCACCGGCAAGGAGAGCTCCTGCGGCGTCAGCACAACCCGCGTCGAGAGCTTTCGCGCAGCCGCGCGTCCGAGGAGGCTGATGACGCCCCAAACGAGAAGGAGCGCGCTGACGCCGCTCGCGAGGTAGCGGGAGAGTGGGAAGGCGACCAGTTCGAGGTTGCCCACGCCGACACTGAACTCGAACATCCACGAGGCGGCGAAGCCTCCCACGCCGAAAAGGATCAGGAAGACGAACCCAAAGGGGGAGGGGAGCCTATAGGTGAACTGCTGCACAATCGGCGTACGCCGTCGCGGGTTCCGAACTCCTGCTCACGAATCGGTCAGCGTACGGTTTGCTCACGCACGCGAGGTATCGATGCGGATTTCGTTCTCCAGCGTGCGGTGCACCGGGCAGCGGTCCGCGATCTCCATCATGCGAGCGCGCTGCTCCTCCGTGAGGTCACCGACGATCTCGATCGTTCGCGTAAGAACGTCGATATGCCCGGTTTTCTTGGTGCACTCCTCGCAGTCCTTGGCGTGTTCCCGGCCATGTCGGAGGGAGACCCGAACCGCCTCGAGGGGCCACTCCTTTCGGTCGGCGTACATTCGGAGCGTCATGGACGTGCATGTGCCGAGGGCCGCCAGCAACAATTCGTAGGGGCTCGGACCGAGGTCTGCGCCGCCCATGCGCGTGGGTTCGTCGGCGATGACCTGGTGGGTCCGCGCGCGAACCTGCTGCGTGAAGCCTTCGCGTCCCTCGACGATCACTTCCCCCTTCTCGGTGGGGGCGCCTTCCTCGGCAACGTAGCGCCCCGCCCAGGAAGCGAGAACGTCCGCCACGTATTGCGCGTCCGAGGTGCGACCGAGGAGGTGGTCGGCGCCGTCGAGGCTCACAAAGCTCTTCGGGTGCCGCGCGGCTTCGTAGATGCGCCGGGCGTTGTCGATGCCCACGATGTTGTCCTGCGGCGAATGAAAGACGAGCAGGGCGCGCTTGAGGGCGCCGAGCTTTGCCTCGCTAGTGTGGGTGCCGAGGTCGTCGAGAAACTCTTTGCCGATGGTGATGGTTCGTCCTGCCAGAAGGACATCGGCTTGGCCGTCCGCTTCGATGTCGGCTTCCCGATCGGCGAAGAGATGCCGGACGTGCGCGGGGTCCGCGGGCGCGCCGATCGTGGATACGGCTTTGACAGAGGCGATCTGCGGTGCGGCAGCGAGCACGGCAGCGCCACCGAGGCTGTGGCCGACCAAAATGCTGGGGCCGGTGAGGGTTTCCTCGAGAAAGGACGCCGCGCGCAGGAGGTCGCTTACATTGCTTGAAAACGTGGTCCGCGCGAACTCGCCGGACGACTCGCCGAGACCGGTGAAGTCAAAGCGGAGCGTCGCGATGCCGTAGCGTGCGAGGGCCCGTGAGATGACGCGGACCGGTCGCAGATCCTTGGAACAGGTGAAGCAGTGCGCGAAGACTGCCGTTCCTCGGAGCGTGCCAGGAGGACGGTGAAGGATTCCAGAGAGCGGTCCCTGGGACCCCTTAAACTCGACCGCGGTTTCGTTCGACGGCATCGCGTCCCTCGTTTCGGGTTCGTGTGATTAGAAGCAGATGTGCTGTTGAGACCGAGAGGTTCTTTGGTGCCGGTGCTGGCGAGATCCATCGCCGACCAACCACCAAGAAACGCATTGCGTCGGGGTAGCGCAGCGATCCTCCGACGTCCATTCGGGTTGTTGCGTCCTCCGTGGAACGCGCCATGCTCCGGCCGATGTACCTGAACCGCCGAACTCTGAAGCAGGTTGCACGTTCTGCCGCGAAGCATGTGAGCCCGCGGCGGGCGCTGACCTGGGCTGGTTTTGGCTCCGCCTGGGTGAGTCTTCGCACCCTCAACCGCGTAGCGCGGCGGCTCGACGATGTGCTGTACCCGGCGTGGCAGACGCAGCCGGTGCGGCAGCCGGTTTTCATCTTCGCCAACGGGCGGAGCGGAACGACCATGCTTCATCGCCTGCTGGCCCTCGATGAGGATCATTTCGCTCGCTACAAGCTGTACCAGTCGATGTTTTCGGCGGTGAGTACGCAGCGTCTCATCCAAGCGCTCGACGGGGCGCCGGTGGTCGGAAAACTCGGCCGCCGAGGTGTGGAACTGATTAACCAAACCTTCTTCTCCGGCTGGGAAGGGATTCACGAACTCGGGATCAACAAAGAGGAGGAGGACGAGGCGACCTTCGTGCTGGCGATGGAGTCGCCGACGATCTCACTCCTCAATCCCTTTACAGAAGACTACGCGCGAATGGGTTGGCTCGATCATGCGTCGAGCGATCAGCAGCGCGACTTCATGGACTACTACGAAGCGGTCGTGAAGAAGCACCTCTTCGCGTACGGGCCGGGTAAACACTTCCTGACGAAGAACGTGTTTACGACCCCGCGTCTCAAGACGATTCTCGCGCGCTTTCCCGACGCGCGCTTCGTCTACCTTGTGCGCGATCCCTGTCGCGCGCTTCCGTCGTGGCTCAACATGTTCTTCGAGAAGTGGGTGACGCACTCGCCCGAGCTCGAGCATCAATCGCCGCAGGTGCGTGAACTCGCGGAGATGTGTTTTGCGTACTACCGCTACATGCTCGATGTCCGCGCCGAGATTCCGAAGGAAAATCTCACCTTCGTGCTCTACGACGACCTCGTTCGTGAGCCGGTGCAGGTTGTTGAGCGCCTTTACGGATGGCTCGATTTCGAGATGACGGAGGCATATCGCGCGCGCTTGGCGGAGTTCGGCGCGAAGCAGCGCCGCTACAAGAGCACCCATCGATACTCCCTCGCGCAGTTTGGTCTCAGCGAGGAGTGGGTGCGCGCGCAGATTCCGGAAGTGTTTGCGACGTTCGGGGAAGACTTTCCCGGCTTCGGCCAACCCAACACCTAACGCGCGCATCACGCATCGAGCACCGATCTCGATTTGAGCACCGATCTCGATTCGAGCACCGATCTCGATTCGAGCGCCACACGATTTGAAGCCGTGGTTTGCCGGTGTCGTCTGCGGTAAGAGGGTGGCGAAAGGCCGGGGAGATGCGCAGCCGTACTACGTTGGTTCTGATTCTTGTTGTCGGACTCATGGCTTGCTCGGAGGAGGATGAGCAGCCAGCGGAGCCGAGTTGTTCCAGCCAGGTCGAGGAACTCGACGCGTGGCTCATCGCCCGATCGGATCGGGAGCGAAATGCGATCCCGCCCGGCTTCAGGCTGCCGCCCTGGTTTCGTCCGGTTGTGGGTGAGGCGACGCCGGCTGAGGGATCCGCCACCGTCATCACGATTGCGGCCGACGAAATCTTTCAAAGCGGCATGTCGGTGGCCAACGGCGCGCCCGATGTGTTCGTGGGGACGCATTTGCACGAGAGCCTTCCGGCAGGTCCTGTTCGTCTTTTGGTGGACGCTCGCGTCGAGGCGGCGGCCCTTGCGGAGTTTGCGAAACCCCTCGCGTCGCGGTCGCCAGCGCTGGTGGTGATCCCGGCGATGCCCACGCTGCCGGCGTGGCTTCAAGAGCTGAAGACGGGGCTCGACGGAGCGGAGGAAGAGGCCGCGAGGACGCTCTTTGAGGCCGCACGGCGTCGGGTGATCGGGAGCTGTGATGCGGGGCTGCACTCGACCTCGCTCGGAAATCTGATCTCTGCGGCGCTCGGCCAGACGGTCATGTCGCCCCTAACCGTCAGCGAACCCGACCTCGCCTCTTTGGTGCGGGAGTGCGGCTGTGAAGGGTCGATCGAGACGCTTCGTGAAGTGTACGACGCGGCGCTCGCGCGTAAGTACATCGATGGGCAGACCTGGGCGCTGCGCTTTCCTCGTTCGATTCCGAACGGAATGACCGTCGCCGACCTGCTCCAGGTGCCTGAGGGGGATCGGGTCGCCCCCGACGAGGTGACGCAGGAAGAGCCGGCCGCAGAGGCAGCGGCGGAACCAACCGACGAAACGTCACCGGCAGAGTCCGCGCTCGGCGCGCTCATGGGCGACCAGGTCGGGACCAACTTTGGCTTCGGCGGCCTTGGTCTTCGTCCCAGTGGCGACGCGCGCGCGGAGTCGCTGCGCGCGGCGGTTCGCGATCGTCGACGCACTCTTCGGCAGTGCCATCGTCAGCGTGTTGCCCTGGGGGTCGAGCCGCGCGGCGCGGTGCAGCTCACGGTTCGCATTGGCCCGACCGGTGCGGTGAGCACCGCCACGGTCGCTGAAGTTGGTGCCGTGGACGCGCTGATGGAGCGCTGCATGGTCCGGACCGCCAACGAGTGGCGTTTCGACGCTGGCGAGGGGACAAGCGTGATCACCGAATCGTTCGACTTCGGAGGTGCGCAATGAAGCGTCTGAGCTGTGTGATCTTCGTGGCCGTTCTTGGCTGTTCCGAGAGCGCGAGCCCGCGAAGCGTTTCCGCCGCGCCATCTTCGACCGGCGAGTCTCGCGTGGAGCAACCAGCTGGTTTTGCAGCGCGTCTTCAAACGCGGATCGAAGCGAACGCCCGCGCTGGGCTCTACCCAGGAGGCGCCACGGCGCCCGTGTTTCGGTTGCCTTCGGCGTCGCCCTACGCTGCGGGATGGGGGCAGACCGTGTCGCTTCGCGCGGACGGCTGGTACGTGGACGCGGAAGGGCCGTTTGGCGACGGCGCGTGGCAGTCGCACGTTCGCGCGGAGGACGCGTGGCCCAAGGTCGTCCTCGTGGTTGACGGCGAGGCATCGGCCGCGCGAGTTCTTGCGGAGGTCTCGCCGCACCTTCGCGAGTGGAGCGTGCGGGTTCACGTGACGCAGATGAAGCCGGAGTATCACCAAAACCTTGAGCAGCGCTTCGGTGCATGTCCGGCGCTACGAACGCTGATTAACGCTCCGGCGGACGTTGGCTCGGGAACCCTCGCCGCCCTCGACGAGTGCCCCTTCGATGCGAGCGGTGACTACAGCCGAGCCGCTCTCGAAGAGGCCCTGCTTCGTCTGCACACGCCGCACTTCGTTGCGTTTCCGGCGACGGGTGCCGACGGCGAGAGCTTTCACGGCTGGCTCTTTAACTACCGCTCCGCTCAGGACCTCGATTTCGAGCGTGAGTGCAGCGCGTTCGCGACCCATGCCCCAACGCAGTGCACGCGCATGGCGGCCTGCTTTCGGGAGGGTGAGTGCGCTGCGTTTCAGGAAGCGACTCGCGAGCTGGTCGCGACTCGCTACGACGCCAACCTCGAACGCGCGTGCGAACCGCTTGCGGGGCCGGACGCCGGAGCATGCGAAAAACTTGAGCGCTGTTTTGAGGGATCGCTCGAGGCGTGTCCTGACCTCCAGGACGCGTTCCTCGTGCTGCTCTCGCCGTAGGCGTTCTTTACCGAAGGCTAACGAGCGCGATCGGCAGCGCTCGCTAGGTTGGCCTTCATGAAGACGAACTGGCTAATGGTCGCGACGATCGCGGTCGCATCCTGGACAACGACGGCTGCCGCGAGCGACGAAGCGCCCAAGTCGGAGCAGGACGAGGAGCCACCGCCGGTCGGCAACTCGAAGTGGCCTTCCTATCCCGCGGGCCCGTTCGAGCCGGTCGGCGAGTGACCGGCTTTTCGCTTCAGTGGTTTGGAGGCAGCGCGGAACGACGCTTTCGCCGGGACCGAAAGCCAGTGGAGATCGACTTTGCGTTGCTGGATCCTGCGGATCACCCACCGGAGATCGTGCGGGCTGCGCGCGCCGCTTGGACCTACGGCGCCTACCAGGAGTACTGCACCGGGGCGGCGTTTGCGGCGATTCAGGGAGCGCTCCTTCAAGCGGGAGCGCCCATCGACCTCATCGCGGTGGCAGCAGGATTTGTGGAGGACGAGATGCTTCACGCGGAGTTGAACGCGCGCGTTGCGCTGGCGCTCGGCGGTGGGATTTCGCCGCCGGTGGATCTTGCAAAGGTGACGCCCCGCACGTCGGGGGGTCCGCTCGAGGCCGCCCTCTCGCTCGTGGTTCAAACCTGCTGCGTGGGCGAAGCCTTTAGCGTTCCAATCCTTGCGGGGACGGCGCGAGCAGCCACGCATCCCGTGGTTCGGGCGGTGCTCAAACGGATCGCAAAGGACGAAGCCGCCCACGCCTCGTTTGGGGGGTGGGTTCTCGATTGGGCCACGCCTCTTCTGGATGACAGCCTTCGAAGGCACCTCGGAGAGGTCGCGAGTGCCGCCCTTCGTCGCTTTGAGCGTCAGCGGAGCGAGCTGCCCCTCGATCGCGACCACCCGTCGATCGCTGCGCTGGGCTGGCTGAGCGCGAGTGCTTGGGACCAGACGGCGGAGCGCGCGATTTCAGAGCTTGTCGTCGCTCCGCTGGAAGCGCGAGGAATTCCGGTCGAAACGGCGGGAATTCCGTAGGGATCCCGACGGTACATTGGGACGGCCGTGTCTCGCCTTCCTTCCGAACCCCATCGCGCTAACGTACCCGCCGTGGAGACGGGTCGGGACCCTCTGATCGGGCGGCGCCTCGGGGTGTACGAGGTGGAGCGGCGGCTGAGCACCGGCGGCTTCGGTGCGGTGTATGCCGCGCGCCATATTCGGACCGGTCGAAAGTACGCCCTCAAAGTGTTGCGACCCGATCGCGCCATCGTGTCCCCGGACGCGCGGACGCGTTTTCGGCGCGAAGCGGATGCCCTCGGTGCGCTTGGGCACGCAGGCATCGTTGCGATCCACGACTACGCACGCGAGGACGGGATCGACTACCTCGTCATGGATCTTCTCGACGGAGAGGATCTCGCGGCGCGGATCGAACGACGCGGACGCCTCCCGATGGAGGAAGCATTCACGCTCGTCGCCGGGATGGTGGATGCCCTCGACGCAGCGCATCGCGCGAAGATCGTCCACCGTGATCTGAAGCCGGCGAATATATTTCTTGCGCACACGCCCGGTGAGGGTGAACGACCCGTTCTTCTCGACTTTGGGCTTGCGAAGGACACCAGCGGAAACGCGCAGAGTCTCACGGCCTCGGGCGAGACGCTGGGAACGCCGGCGTACATGGCGCCCGAGCAGGCGTCGGCGTCGCATGTCGACGAGCGAACCGACGTGTACGCGCTCGGGGCGGTCGTCTACGAAATGCTCGCTGGGGTCGCGCCTTTCGAGGGCAATGCGACCTCGGTGCTTCTGCAGGTGATGACGACGCCTCCGCGGCCTTTGCGCGAGCTCGTCGACGTTCCGGATCACGTGGCGGCCGCGGTGCATCGCGCGCTCGAAAAGGATCCGGGGGACCGCTTTCCGAGCGTACTGGCGTTTCGCGATGCCCTCTTTCGCCGCGGGGTTGAGGTGCCGCCGACCCGGCCGATGCCGGCGCCGGTGATCGAGAGTGGCGCGCCGCAGAGCGCGGTTGGTGCGCGGAGCACGGGGTCTTCGTTTCGCCGGGGGCTGCCAGTGGGGCTTGCGCTCGGCGCGGTGGCGGTCGTCGCGGGTGTGCTCTGGGTGACGACTTCGCCGGAACCGGAGCCCGTGGCGATGAATGCGGCGGCGCCGACTCTCGTCGACGGAGAGAACGTGGAGACTTCCGAGACAGAGACCTCGGTCGAAAGCGCCGAGACGGAGTCCGCAGAGACGGAGTCCGCGGAGACGGAGTCCGCCGAGTCCCTGGAGAGCGCGGAAACCGAAAGCGCCGAGACTGAAGCCGTCGCGGAACCGACCGTTGAGACGATGCGCACGGCGAGGCCAACGATGCGGCGCCGGGTCGCCATGACGTCCATGGTCGGCGCGCCTCCCCCGGAGCCGGTGGACGTTGCAAGCGCGCGACCGCAACCGACGCGCGTCGAAGCGCCGAGCGAGCGTTCCACGCCTCCGAGCGATAGCGAGGGCGACGCGACCCGACGCGCCGAACTCCGCCAGCTTCGGGGACTCCTCGCGACGGTTAACCAGATGCGCCAAGGCCTTCAGGTGCTTCAGCGAGGTCAGGAGCCTTCCTTTTGTCGCGGCCAACGTCGACGTGCCGCCGGTGGCTCCCAGCTCGTTGTGAGCGAGGGCCAGCGGCTCGATCGGCTGAGGCGGCGGGCGTGCGAACCCTTCGAGGCTGCGCGGGAGCCGGATTCCGAGGTGCGCGGACTCTATCGCCGCTTTCCCGACACCCTTGACCGTTCGCAGCGAATGGCGCGCGAGAACTCCTCGACGAATCAGCCTCGGGCGATCGCAGAGCAGATCGACGCGGCGATCGATCGTGCGCGAACGGCGTTTGGTGGCGTCGAAGAAGGGCGGCGTCCCTTCCCGTGCGACAACCCGGTGTGGTCGGAGCTTCGACGCCTGAGTACTTCCGAGAACAACTGGGCGGGGACGGCCGCGCGACGCGTTACCCAGGCGCAGTCGCGTATCTGCCAGCGGCTCGGGCTCGGCCGAACGCGGCTTTCCGGCGTGGCGCGCACCGCGGATACCGATCTTGATGACGTGGAGGGCAGCGTCCGAGCGGCGATTCGACCCCTCGAAGCGTATCTAGGAGAACAGGGATGAACGGTCGATTCTGCGTCGCGCTTCTCGTGGCGGCGCACACGCTTCCGGTGGCGCGCTCGGAGGCACAAGAGGTGACCTGCACCGTCGAGCAGCGCGCGTGCGATCAGGAAGACGCGGCGTTCACCCGGCAGATGCGGCGCCTAAGTGAAGCTCACGCGGACGTACGTCCCGCGTTTGAATCCCTTCGACTCCGACGTCTCGCTGCGTGCCACGACTACAATGTTTGTGGGGCGACCGGGATCGAGCTTCAACGGATTCGCCTTTGGAGTGAGGGGGAGCTCGAGGCGTTTCGCTCCGTGGCGGCGAACCCTGCGAGCCGAACGGTTTGGGCGCGCGGCCTTGGAAGTCGTTTCGCCTTTGTCGTGGCGGCAGGCGTGCAGACCTCGCAGGTGACGCCTCCGCGGCCGGTCGCGACGCCTCAGGTACGCCAGGCGATTTCGCAGATGGAAAACGACATCGAAAGTCTGGAGGGACTTCAGCCGATTTTGCCCCGCATTCGCGATGGGCTGACGTCGCGGCGGGGGCGTCTTCCCTCCGCGTGCTCGGAGGAGATACGCAACGACCTTCGTGCTGTGGTTCGCCTTGGCGGAACGGCGGCGAGCGAAGCTCGTGGACTCCGTGGCGACCTCGACCGTTACTGCCGACGCTTTGAGCTTCACCTCCAGCCGGACGAAGCCCACCAGAACCGAATGCGTCGTTTTGTGACGACCCTGACGCGCATCGACGGCTACATCGCGGACATCCGGCGGTGTGCGGATCCTGGGCCCTATACGGGCCGCTGCCGAAACGCGTATGGCGATCAGACCTCGAACCTCATTCGGGAGCTCCGTCAGGCGGATCGGATCATGCGCGACGTGCGCCGCGCCGTGGGCAACATTCCGGAGACGACCTTTCCCTGCAACCACCGAATCTGGCGGCGCGTGGAGGAGAGCGAGTGGCTCCACAGCACGCTCCGGGCGCAGATTCCCGGGCTGTCGCGCAGCGCAAAACGGCTCTGTGAGGCGATCGGGATCGACGACGAAGAAGTGAACGAGCAGAAGACGCGAATTCTCAACACCGTGGAACAACGGACGGCGCGCACGCGAGACATGCTGCGTTCGCGTCGGGAGTCTGTGGCGTCGATGCGTCGCAACTTCGGCCTCGAAGACGAATGAACGCGGTCTTCAATCACAGTCAGGTCTTTGCGGTCCCTGCCGCCGAGCTCTTCGACGCCATGGTCTCACGCTTCGCGGAATGGTGGGGCGAGGAAGCGTCGCTCGATCCGAGCGTGGGTGGCCGTGTGTTGAGCCAGGTGGATGGAGAGCGGGAAGAGGGCGTCGTCAAGAAGTTCGAAGCGCCGATGAAGCTCTCGATCGAGCTCGGCGAGACGCTGGCGATGATGATCCTGCAAGAGTCCCCCGAGGGAACGACGCTTCAGCTTTTGCACACCCGCTTTGCATCGGGCGACGACCGCGATCGCTACGCCCCGAACTGGGAAGCGCGGCTTGCGCGCCTTGCGACGCTCGTTGCGTAGCGCGCGCGTAGCCGTGATCAGCCGTCGGTGATGCACCCCGTGGAGGCGGAGCTCACCAGCTTCGTGTACTTCGCGAGACGTCCGCGTGTTGTCTTGGGTGCGGGCGCGGTCCACTTCGCCCGCCGCGCGTTGAGTTCGTCGCGATCGACGTGAAGGTCGAGGGTGCGTTTCTCCGCGTCGATTTCGATGCGGTCTCCGTCTTGCACGAGCGCCAAGGGACCGCCCGCGGCGGCTTCGGGAGTGATGTGGCCAACGATGAACCCGTGCGAGCCGCCACTGAAGCGACCGTCGGTGATCAGGGCCACGTCGCTCCCGAGTCCGGCGCCCATGATGGTGGCCGTCGGAGCGAGCATTTCCGGCATTCCCGGACCGCCCTTCGGACCTTCGTTTCGAATCACGACCACGTGGCCCGCCCGAACGGCGCCCTCTTTGACGGCCTCGAGCATGGCTTCCTCGCCGTCGAAGACGATGGCGCTGCCCTCGAAACGGAGACCTTCCTTGCCGGTGATTTTTGCGACGGCGCCTTCGGGGGCGAGGCTTCCCTGGAGGACGGTGAGGTGGCCGGTGTCTTTGATCGGCGTGGCGACGGGCCGAATCACGTCCTGTCCATCGGCGAGTCCCGGAAGCGCCGCGAGGTTTTCGGCGAGGGTTCGCCCGGTGATGGTCCGCTGCGCCCCGTCGAGAAACCCTTCGCGCAGGAGCAGCTTCATCACCGCGGGCGTTCCGCCGACGCGGTGGAGGTCTTCCATCACGTAGCGGCCGCTGGGTTTGAGGTCGGCAAGGAGCGGCACCTTGCTGCTGATGCGCTGAAAGTCGCTGAGTTCAAGCGGCAGGTCGAACGCATGCGCGATTGCGAGAAGATGAAGCACCGCGTTGGTGGATCCGCCGAGCGCGACGACGACGGTGATCGCGTTTTCGAGACTCTCTGCGGTGACGATGTCGCGGGGGCGCAGGTTGGAGGCGAGGAGGCTCTTCGCGACCCGCGCGGCCTCCTTAAGCTCCCCGTCTTTGCGAGGATCTTCCGCAGGGATCGACGACGAATAGGGGAGGGTGAGACCGAGCGCCTCGATCGCGCAGGCCATCGTGTTGGCGGTGTACATCCCTCCGCAGGCCCCCGGGCCGGGGCAGGCGTTTTCGACGATGTCCTGCCGCGTCTCCTCGTCGATGCGGCCGGCGATGGCCTCGCCGTAGCTCTGAAACGCGCTGACGATGTCGAGTTTGTGTTTCGTGCCCGCCGCGTCGGTACGGATTCCAGCGCGAATGGTTCCGCCGTAAATCATGAGGCTCGGGCGGTTGAGGCGGCCCATCGCCATCACGCAACCGGGCATGTTTTTGTCGCAGCCGGCGATGGCGATCATCGCGTCGTAGTGCTGCGCGCCCATGACCGTTTCGATGGAATCGGCGATGAGGTCCCGGGACGGTAGCGAGTAGCTCATCCCGGAGGTGCCCATCGAGATCCCGTCGGAGACGCCCACGGTGTGAAAGCGAAAGGCGACAAGATCTTGTTCGCGGGTGGCGCCCTGCACCACTCCTGCGAAGTCCCCGAGGTGCATATTGCACGGGTTGCCGTCCCACCAGACGCTCGCGATCCCAACCTGAGCCTTGTCGAGATCGTCCTTGGAAAGGCCCGCCGCGTGGAGCATCGCTTGGGCCGCGCCGTGAGAGGCGTCCTGCGTGATCGTTCGGCTGTGTCGGTTGAGCTTCGCCATCGCGTGACTATGCGCTGACGTGTCGCTGTCGGCTAGCGGTCGGCCTCAGCAGCCGGAGCCAGCGACCATTCGGGCGTCCCGGTTGTTCCATCCCACCGCGCTTCGCGCCGGATGGAGCCAACCAAGAATGCGACCTGCGAGAGACCCCTCCCGAGCCGGGAAGGTCCCCGACCGAAGGTCGAATACAGCGCGTCCTGCGTCGCGAAACAACACCACGAGGTTCTCGGTGGCATCCAAGGGTGCGATGGTGCAGTCGAGGGTGATCCGCGTATCGGGCAGCTCGAAGTCCTGTACGGCTCCGGAGACACGGACATGTCGGATCGGACCATCCATGCAGAAGAGGAACGCGGAGCCCGCCTCGGTGATTTGAAAGCTCGGCCGTGCGCAGTCGCGGACCACGGTGTTGGTACCGGTCGAGCGAATCTGCTCGAAGGTCGCGATGGAGCTCATGGGCGTGGAGTCACCACGCGCGAGCCAAACGTCCCCGTTTCCAGGGAGCCCGGCGATCCACGCGGGGGCTTCGACCTCGCGGACCAGCGACGAAAGCGGTCTGCCTTCCAGGGAACATCGGCCCGCGTGCAAGACCCGCTGTCCTGCAACCGACGCAAAGTCTGTGAGGCCGCAGGGGACGCTCCCGTCGCTCGCCTGGGGTGCACCGAGGGCAAGGAGGCGGTCGAGCTCGGGGCCGACGCGGTTTCCCTCCGCATCGACGAGGCCGCGCCGGAGATCGCGCACCGTCGTTGAGAAGAGTCCCGCCGCGGTCTCTCGGACCCTCGAGCGATCGCTCAACACGACGGCTCGTTCCGCGCCTACCAACACTGAAGTGACGTCGAAGAGTCCATCTTCGGCGGGGGTCAAACAGGCAACGACGACCTGTTCCCCGCTCCGTGACCATTCAAACTCCGAGAACCTTCCGTCGCACCGAAATCCTGCGGTCGCTTCTGCGCGCGACAGCACTTCGAAGCGTTCATTGGTGTCGATGTCGAAGGCGAAGACTTCGTCCAGGGTTTGCGTACGCTCGCCGAAGTCCTCGTAGGCGACCACGATCAAACGACGCCTCTCCAGATGGCCGGTCGCGAAGACGCGTGCGCTGTCGGAGATGTCGAAGCGCAGGAGCACGCGCGAGGCACCGAGGAGGTCGCTTGCGAAAATTGTCGCTTCGTCGCCGTCCTGGTCGACGAGGAGAAGCTCGGCCGCGGACGGTGTTTCACCTGAGTCTGGGATGGCGCCGTCGACTCTGTCGCCCGCGCCTCCATCCACGGCGTCGCGCTGCTGGCTTTTGGGGCATCCTGCGAGAGCCAACGCAAGAAGAATGGCGCACCGTTTCATCGGTCTCCGCTCCATCGATCGACGCGGGAACGTCCCCGCCTCAAGCGGTTTGCAGGTTCAGAACGGGTTCGCGGGAACCGGGCCTTCCGGTTCGACGGCGGGCTCGGGTGCCGGCGCCGTTGCGGCTGGACGCGCTGCACGACGAACGGGCGCGAGCTCCGCGGTCACGGCGTGGCGACGGTCGTCGCCGAACTCCGCGGCGTTGAGGGTCGCGCGAAACGTTCGAAAGCCGCGCTGGCTGACCACCACTTCGACGTCTTCCGCGAGCTCCGCACCGAGGTCGATTTCGGCAGCGTTCTCCGGCGTCTCGCCGTTGACGGTCACGGTCGCGCCCTCCGGCGCTTCCACCGCGAGCTGGTACGCGGCGGCTTCGAGCGTGAGAGCCAACGGTTCGGCGCCCGTGACGGGGGTGAAGGTGTGCGCCAGCGTGACGAAGCCGTCCATTTCGAGGTGGAGCTCGGCCTCTTCGTCGGCCGTAAGCTCAACGTCACACGGCGTGGTGCAGAGCGTTTCGTCCCCACGCTTCACCGCGGCGCCCTCGGGCGTGCTGTGAACGGCGACGGTCACCTTTACTTCCTCTGCCGCGGGAGGTGCCGCTTCGGCTTCCGCCTCGTGATTGGCCGCCGCAGAAAGGGCGGGCATCGCTACGAGCGCGAACGCCGCGATGATCACGCCGGCGATCGGAAGGAAAAAAGACCGCGGCTCCGGGGGAGCGGGAGGTCGCTGAGGGAGCTTTGCCTTGGCCACGATGCCTGAGATGCCGCCGGGGAGTGACACGACCGTGACGCCGAAGTGCCGATTCGCTGCCGGCTGACCTCCTCCCTCGATGACTCGCAGCTCCATGTTACTTGTCTGTAACATTCGAGTTGCGCGGCTGTCACGCAACTGGCTGGAAAAATTCAAGCTCGAATGTCGATTTTGTTCGGTTTTCGTTGAAGCCCGGTCCGGTTGCTCCCAGTTCTCTGAACGAGTACAACTTTCAATAACTTTTGAAAGTAGTGCCGCTACCGGAGGAGCTATGTCCCTGATCGAAGCCGTTCGACACGGCGGATCCGACGTCCTTTCCTCGCTTCGCAACGTCTGTGACGATCGCGGACTGGACGCCCTGTCGAGGCGCCTCGCGGAACTGGGGGAGCTGCTCCAGGCCGACATGCGCGCGGTTGCCGACGGAATGAAAACGGTCCCGCGGGGAGACGCGCGCGTTCAAAAGGCGGCCCATCACCTGCTCGATCGCGGCGGCAAGAGGCTTCGTCCGATGTGCGTCGCGCTCGCGTCGCGAGTCGGCTCGGGCTTCGACGATGCCACCCAGGAGCTCGCGGTCTCCGTGGAGCTCGTCCACGCGGCCACCCTCCTTCACGACGACGTGGTCGATGTTGGGGACACGCGCCGAGGCGCGGCGGCGGCACGCATGGTCTACGGAAACGCCGCGTCGATCTTTGCCGGGGACTGGCTTCTCGTGGAAGCGCTTCGGCGAGTGCGGCGCGTGCGCGTGGCCGACACCCTCGACCGACTTCTCGACGTGATCGACGAGATGATCTTTGCGGAGTCTCTCCAGCTCGAAAACCGTGGGCGCGCGGACACCTCCATCGAAGACTACTTTCGCGTCATCGACGGGAAGACGGCTGCGCTCTTTCGCTGGGCCTGCTTTGCCGGCGGTCGCGGCGGCGGGCTCGACGACGACGCGTGCCGGCGCCTCGAAGCCTACGGCGGTCATCTCGGTGTTGCCTTTCAGCTGGTGGACGACCTGCTCGACTACACGGGCACGCAGACCGGCAAGGATCTCTTTACGGATCTGCGTGAAGGAAAGCTCACCCATCCGCTTCTTCTCGCGCGCGATCGCAACCCCCAAGTCCGCGCGATGCTCGAGGAGCTCGCGGCCTCGACCGCCCCCTCACCAACGCTTCATCGACGGCTCGTCGAAGCGGTGCAGCCGGTGCTGAAGGAAACACGCGACCTCGCGATTCGGGAAGCGGCGACGGCCCTCGCCGAAATCGAAGAGCTGCCCGCCGGCAAGGGACGCGACGGACTGCGAACGGTCGCCCTCGCCACGGTGGAGCGCGAACGATGACCAGCCGCATCCCCGGGTTTTATCGGGAGCGTCTGGAAGATCGACTGGAAACGCTCCTCGCTCAGCACGACTTCGACGTCGAAGTCCGCGCACACCTTCGCGGAGGCGGAGGACTTCCGCTGACGATCGCAGACCGGCTCACCGAGAATGTGATCGCCTGCCACGGACTTCCACTTTCGGTCGCGCTGAACTTTCGCGTCAACCACCAGGATGTCTTCGTGCCGATGGCGGTCGAGGAACCCTCGGTCGTCGCGGCGGCTTCGAACGCAGCCCGTCTCGCACGGCTCACCGGTGGGTTCGTCGGCGAGGCGAGCGAAGCGGTGATGACCGCCCAGGTGCAGCTCGACGAGGTTCCCGATCCGCAGGGGGCCACCGGACGCATCGAAGCGCATCGCAGTGAGCTCATCACCCTCGCCAATCGCACCATTCCCGGCATGGTCGCTCGCGGTGGCGGCGTACGGGACCTTGAGGTCCGTGACCTCGGCGATGGGATTGTGGTCGTTCACTTCTACGTCGCCGTCGGCGAAGCGATGGGCGCCAACATCGTCGACTCCGTCGCCGAAGGGGTCGCGCCGCGGGTCCACGAACTCCTTGGGGGGCGCATGGGCCTCCGCATTCTAAGCAACCTGCCCCTCCGGCGAATGGTGTGGGTGCGTTGTACCGCGAGCACCGACGCGCTCGGAGGCCTCGAGGTTGCGGAAGGGATTGTGCGCGCGAGTCGCTTTGCATCCCGGGACGTATTTCGCGCCGTGACCCACAACAAAGGCATCATGAACGGTGTCGACGCGGCGGCGGTCGCGCTCGGTCAAGACTGGCGCTCCATCGAGGCCGGCGCGCACGCCTTTGCGAGCCTTGGCGGCTACGGGCCGCTCGCAACGTGGACCGCAACGGAAGGTGGCATCGAAGGCAAACTCGAAATGCCTCTCGCGGTGGCCACGGTGGGGGGCGCTACGGGTGCGCACCCCGGTGTCAAAGCGGCGATGGCGATCCTCGGCCATCCTCCCGCGCGCGAGCTTGCGGTCATCATCGCCGCCGCGGGTCTCGCCTCCAACCTGGCGGCGCTTCGGGCGCTCGCGAGTGAAGGCATTCAGCAAGGGCATATGCGACTTCACGCCCGAAAGGCGGAGGTCGGCGCAGACGACACCCAACATGGGAGGCGCGCATGACGGAGGTACGCGAAGCGTCCTTGGAGGCGCGAGGTCGGATCGCTCGAAGCGTGGCGGAGGACCCGGTCATGGGATCGGGGCAGATGTTCGACGCCATTGCGGAGCGCTACGACCGCGTGAACCGGGTCCTTTCTCTCGGCATGGATCAGGGATGGCGCCGCAAAACAGTGGCGTCCCTCGGGGATCCGAAACGGGTGCTCGATCTCGCCACCGGCACCGGTGACCTCGCGATCGCCGTGGCTGAGAAGTTCCGAAGCGCCGAGGTGGTCGGTCTCGATCCGTCCCTCGGCATGATCGCGGTCGGCAACGACAAGCTCAGCGAGCTCGCGCTGGACTCGCGCGTTCGTCTCGAGTTCGGCGACGCGCAGGAGATGGACTACGACGATGACTCCTTCGACGGCTGCTGCATGGCGTTCGGCATACGCAACGTGCCGGATCGCCCGCGCGCGTTGAAGGAGATGACCCGCGTGCTGAAGCCCGGAGGACGCGTTGCGATCCTCGAGCTGAACGAGCCGGAAGGGGGGCTCTTTGCGGGCGCCGCGCGCTTTTGGATTCGGGAAGCGGTCCCGCGCCTGGGCGCGTGGCTCTCGGGCGACCGTGAGTACCGCTATCTTCAAACGTCGATCGCCGCGTTTCCGCCGCCGGACAAGTTCGCGGCGCTGATGGAGGAAGCGGGCTTCGCCGACGTGCGCGTCGAGCGCCTCACCTTTGGGGTTTGCTCGCTCTACACGGGGGTCGTCCGATGACGCATCTGATGCCCGCCCGACAGCCGGAATCCGCGCGCGATTCGGCACGGCATTGGCTTACGACCTCGCTCGCACGAGGCGCCTCGATCATCACGATGCAGGCCCCGGTCGCCGCCGATGTGGCGAGCGCCTGGCCGGCTGCTGGGGACGCGATTCTCTGGGATCCGCCCGAAGGTCCGGCACTCGCCGGCATCGGCGTCAGCGCGCAGCAGTCCCTCGACGGCGCGGCGCGCTTTCGCCAGGTCGACCTCGACGTACTTCGCAAGTCGGAAGCGCGTCAGCCGGGCGTGACCGCACCTTCGCCTCGCCTCTTTGGCGGATTTTCCTTCGCCTGTGGCGGCGCGTCCGCCTCGCCGTGGAACGCGTTCGGCGACGGCCGCTTCGTGCTTCCGCGCTGGGTTTACGGCGTCACCGGCGGAAGCGCGTTTCTTCGTGTCCACGTCGATGCTTCATCCCGCGATTTGGAGAGCGAGTTCGATGCGCTTTGGACGCGGTTGGTCCGTCCCGAGCCATTGGCGGCCCCGGAGATCGCAAAGGTGGAAGCCCCGCCGCTCCAGCCGTGGCGAGACGAGATCGAAGCGATTCGGCAGGGCATCGAAGAAGGCCGTCTCGAAAAGGTGGTCGCGGCTTCGGCCGCACACATCACCCTCGCGACCGAGGGCGATCCGCGGCGGGTCTTGGGCCGGCTTCGTCGCCGCTTTCCCGGATGCACACGTTTTGCGATGCGGTGCGGTGAGACCACCTTTCTCGGCGCGACGCCGGAACGTCTTCTTCGCCGCGAAGGACCGCAGGTCACCACGGAAGCGCTGGCAGGGTCCGCCGCACCGGGTCGCGGTGAAGAGCTTCTCGCCTCGGACAAAGATCGCCACGAGCACGCGCTCGTCGTGCAGGCGATTGTCGCGGCGCTTTCGCCTCATGCAGATCAGGTTCGCGCGGCGGACGCGCCCGCGCTTCATCGCCTTCCGAACGTGGTGCATCTGCGCACGCCCATCGAGGCCGAGGTTGGCGACGTCGACACGCTAGCGCTTGTGGAAGCGCTTCATCCGACGCCGGCAGTCGGCGGAGTTCCCACGCAGGCAGCGCTCTCGTTCATCGAGGCGCACGAGCGACCGCGCGGCTGGTACGCCGCACCCTTCGGCTGGCTCGACGCGGACGGGGACGGCTCCTTCGTCGTCGGTCTTCGCTCGGGCGTGCTTCAAGGAACGCGGGCGTGGGCGTTCGTCGGGTGCGGCATCGTGAGCGCGTCCGAGCCGGCCGCGGAACACGAAGAAGCGCTTCTGAAACTGGGCGCGTTCCTCGGCGCACTCGGCGACGACAGGGGCGAATGACCGCGCAGGCGCGATGGGCCGCGTCCCTTCTGGATGGGCTCGTTGCCGCGGGCGTTCGCGACGTCGTGCTCAGTCCGGGGTCACGTTCGACGCCCTTCGTGCTTGCGGCAGCGGCGCGGGACGAGCTTCGAATTCATCCGATCATCGAC
>JBCDAA010000002.1:0-66654 GCA_039186435.1 Myxococcota bacterium
CCTTGCCCGTGCCCGTGCCCGTGCCCGTGCCCGATCGCACTCGTTCGGATCCAGGCAAGCTCGGTCACGCAGCGCGTTGATGGGAGCGACAGCTCCTGCGACTACTCCGCGCCGACTACTCGGGTAGGCCGGACCACGTGGGCGCCTGCGGACCTTCCGCCGGCTTCACTTTCACGAGGATCCCAGTGAGGCGCGCCATTCCTCCCACGGGCTCGAGCGCGTCTGGCCCATCCGCGGCGAGGAGGTTTACGTTCACGCCGCGCGTTCGGCTCGCGACGCTCAGATGTTTGGCCCGCTGGTGCCCCCAGCCGTGCGGCAGTGCGACCGTGCCAGGCATCAGGTCTGCGTGGCGACGAACTGGAACACGTACCGTTGCGGTTTTGCTCGATACGTCCGCAAGGTCACCGTCGTTGAGCCCGCGGGCCGCTGCATCGTCCGGATGCATGTAGAGGTAGTTCGTCTGATCGCGCACGAACGCTTCGTGGTTGTGGGTCCAGCTGTTGTGCGTCGTGATCGCTCGCCGCGTGATCAGCTTGAGCTCGTCTGCGACGCGCTCTTCGTGGGCAAAACTCTCTTCGATCACCCGATGGGCCAAGCGGACAAGTCGCGCCGGCGCGAGGTCGACCTTCTTGTCGTCGGTTTGCACCCGCTTGCCGAGAAAGGTCCCCGGCGCGTGGTCGTCGCGCCGCCGGCCATGCCGCTCGCGCACGAGACTCTCGAAACTCCCTTGGCGCGTCGCGCGCAGGACGAGATCGAGCAAGCGTTCCTGAGGCAGAGAGGGCTGCGCCTCGCCCACGCTGTGGGCGGTTTTCATGCCTTCGAAGGTCAGCTGCGCGGCGCGGGATCCAAAGATCGACACGCCAGAGGCTCGGGCAAGATCGAGGTAGATGGTCGCCTCATCGCGCTGCTCACCCTCGGGCGGCACGAGCGCGCGCGTCGCCTGAAGGTAGGGCTTGCTCTGAAGTCCGAGCATCAGCGGAAAGACAAACGGAAGATCCGGGCGCTGGGTGGGAGCGGTGCACGGAAGTACGTAATCCGCCAGAGTCGCGGTCTCGCTCGGGAGAATGTCGAGCACCACCAAGAGCTCGAGCTCCTGAAACGCCTTCGAGAGACGCTCCGAGTTCGCCATTGTGAGAAGGGGGTTGCCGCCGGTCACAAAGAGCACGCGGACCTGGCGCTCGCCTTCGGTCAGAATCTCATCCGCGAGCACGCCGCCGGGAAAGGTGTCGTTGGTGGACTCAAAACCACCGATTCGCGAGCGGTCTTTGCGAAGGAGCGTTCCCGTTCGTTTGCCGAACGCCGGAAAGTCGATAACGCCCTGACCCACCAGCGTGCCGCCGCGACGGTCGAGGTTGCCGCTCAGAAAGTTGAGCGTTTCCTGGAGCCAAAAGCAGAGCGCGCCGTGGCCGCCCATGTTGACGCCGGTGGAGCTGTAGAGCGCCGCGCCCTTGGCGGTTGCGTACGCGTCGACGAGGGCGCGCAGCGTGTCCGCGGGAATGCGGGTGACCGACGCGGTGCGTTCGGGCGTCCATCCCGATGCGAGAGAGGCCACTTCGTCGAAGCCGCGCGCAAAGGACGAGAGGCGCGCGCGGTCGATCCGCTCGGCGTGACGCGCGAGGTAGTCCTGCAGGAAGGAGAGGTAGAAGAAAACGTCCGTGCCGGGACGAATGAAAACGTGCTCGCCGGCGACCTTCGCGCTTTCGGTTCGGCGGGGGTCGACGAAGACGATCTTCGCGCCGCGCGCTTCCAGTTCTCGAAGGCGCGCAATGGGATTGCTGACCTGCAGAAACGACCACTTCGAGATGGCGGGGTTCGCGCCCACGACGATGAGGCACTCGGTGTGCTCCAAATCGGGAAAGGGCTGCGTGAAAGGAAAGCCGTACACGTCGGTGGCGGCAGCAAACTTATTCGCGCAGTCCTGGGTGGCCGAGCTGTACATGCTTCGGCTGCCGACGCCCGTCATGAACCCCTGTGCGAAGATGGGATGCAGCACGCCGAAGCCCGCCGCGGTGCCGACGTACATCGCGACGCGGTCAGGATGAATCGCGCGCTCTCGCCGAACGGTCTCGCCGATACGCTGAAGCGCTCGATCCCAGGAAACGCGTACGTGTTCACCGCCGCGTCGCTCGAGCGGAAAGCGTAGACGATCCTCCGACGCGTAGAGCTCGTGTTGCTTGAGTCCTTTGACGCAGCCGTAGCCGCCGGTCGCGACGTGGTCTTTATCGGGGCGAAGGGCGACGATGCGATTGCCTTCGATGTCTGCTTCGAGGCCGCAGAGGGCTTCACAGATTCGGCAAAAGCTTGTCTCCGTTCGCATCACCACCACTTGTCGAGGACGGCGCCGAGCTCCTCGTCAGTGCAGTGTACGTCGACGACCTCCTTTTGTTCGAGAAGCCATTCGACGACGCGCTCGGCGCGCTCGCTTCCCCGTCCGCCCATTTCCATTGCGTCGACGAAGCCGGGAACCAGGGTTTTGAGGCCGTTTTCTTCGAGCTCAAGCCAGCCCTGCTTGATAAACGCGCCGAGCAGCTCGTTCGCGCTTTGCCGTAGCATGCTCACTTCCGCGCTCACGGTCAGGTCGGTTTCCTCACCGCCGGCATCGAGAGCAGGGGGAAAGAGCGCGCTAAACACGCCGGGCTTGAGCTTCATGACCTCCGGCGGACCGAAGGCGCTGATCGTGTACGTGCCCTGAAGGATCTCCGTCGCGCGGCGCTCTGGATCGCGCGAGGCCACGCCATCGCCGCGAAAGCGGAACCGAACGCCCTCAAAGGGGATCGCCGCCTGAAGACGAATCGGGACGTTGGTGTCGTGGCCGTCGTCGAAGAAGACGTCGCAGGTGCCTTCGAGCTCGACGTTCAGGTGCGTCTCCTCGTGACCGACGATGCGCAGCTTCGTTTCGTAGAGCTCGCCGGACTCAACGACATACAGGGAGGCTTCCGGATCCCCGTCGCCTCGCCACGCGCCTTCCTGGTAGATCTCGAGGCCGATCAGATCACGCCATTCGTCGCCGTCGAAAGGGAGAGCCTCGATGAGGAGCCGAGGCGCAAGTTTCTCCCGCGCGCCGGCGGAGCGCACCTCGGCGTCACTGCAGACCACTTTTAGACTCCAGAGGCCTTTCGGGCTGAGGGTGATCGCCGACCGCTTCGGGTCGACCTCAAAGGTCCAATCGTCGCCCAGGCGCAGCATCGCGTTCAGCTAGCACCTCCGCGAGGCACGGCAAGACGGTCTGCTCACGTGGGATACGCGGCCGCGGAAATGCCCACGCGGAGCCGTCAGGCGAACGGCCGCAGTGCGGCGTCTACCGAGCCTAGGTAGCCCGCGCCAAAGAGGTTCACGTGCACGAGGAGCGGATAGAGCTGGTAGAGCGAGACCCGTTCTTCGGCGCCTTCGGCGAGTGGATAGGCTTCCTGGTAGGCATCGAAAACCCGCGCCGAAAAGCCGCCGAAGAGGCGCATCATCGCGAGGTCGACCTCCCGGTGACCACCGTAGACGGCGGGATCGATGAGGCAGGGCTGTCCGCGCTCGTCGCGGTGGAGGTTTCCGCCCCAGAGATCGCCGTGCAGGCGCGCCGGGGGTTCGGGGGGTCCGACGAGGGAATCGAGGCGCGCAAAGAGATCGTCAAAGCGTCGGCGAAGCGCGCGCGGAACGAGCGCCCCCGCTCGGTCGAGCTCTGCGCGCAGGCGATGCTCCCGATAGAACGTTGCCCAGTCGTCTTCCGGGGTGTTGCGCTGAGGGAGGCGCCCAATGAAGTTGTCGTGATCGGCGCCAAAGCTCGCGGGGGTGTTCCGATGAAGCTCGGCGAGACCGCGTCCCAGGAGCTCGTCGAAGTCGCCGACGCGCGTGCCGGGCGAAAGAAATTCCAGCACGAGTACGTTCGATCCGGCTACGACGACCTTGGGGATCCGGAGTGGACCCACGCGTAAGAACGACAGGCCCTTCGCTTCGGCCGCGAACATGCTCCTCGGTGCGTTTCGATTTCCTTTGACGAACACGCGGCGTCCATCCGCGAGCGTGACGTCGAAGGCCTCGTTGATGTCGCCCCCGGAAAGGGCGCGCGTTTGGGTGGGCTCGCTTTGAAGGAGTTCGCTGAGCTCGTGAGCGAAGACTTCGTGCACGGTGAAACCCTAAACCACTCTTCCGTGGAAGGGATCTGTCCAAGCGACACATCTCTCGCGTTTCGGCCGGTCGGTTTGTGAACCCCGGGCACGGTGTGGCCGTTTCGAAGCAGGGCCGCTCACCGGCGCGCGCATTCTTACAGAAAGAGATGCGTGGCACGCCGGCTGCAGAGAACGCTCGCCATGACCCACAGCCAAACGCTCGTCACATCGTTCGCGGTACTTTCGTTTCCGCTCTTGGGATGCTTCATCGACTCCGAGGAGATCGGCGCATCGCTGCCGTGCATCGCCTGCCATCTCGAGGAGCAGCAGCCACCGATCGTTTTGGGGGACGTCGTGATTCCTGTGCAGGCCACGCATCGCATGGATCTCGGCGGCGTCTTCTCCGTGGAGCGGTCCGCTCGCTCCAACGATCACACCCTCGAGGAGAACGTGACGATCATCGGCGAGGACGTAGTGGTTCACGCGACGGTCGATGGAGTCGACCTTGGCGACGCGCGCTCGGTCGCAATCGAAAAGGCCGCGCACGAGATTCGCTACGCGGCCGAGTTCGACGACGGTGTCACCCTCTCAGGGACGCTGTGCTTTCAGGTGGAGAATCAGCCGGCGTCTTCGCCGTGATGGTGTCCTGCGTCTTCGCCGTGATGGTGTCCTGCGTCTTCGCCATGATGGTGTCCGGCGTCTTCGCCATGATGGTGTCCGGCGTCTTCGCCGTGATGGTGACCGGCGTCTTCGCCGTGATGGTGTCCTGCGTCTTCGCCGTGATGGTGTCCTGCGTCTTCGCCATGATGGTGTCCGGCGTCTTCGCCGTGATGGTGTCCTGCGTCTTCGCCGTGATGGTGTCCGGCATCCGGGTCGCCGTGACCCGAGCTCGCGATCAGCGCGACCAGCATGATCTCCCGCGGCGCGTCTTCACCAAAGGTCAGCATGTAGGTGTCTTCGTCGTGAAGGTGCATGCGGTGATCGGCGTCGAATACGTCCGGACACACGCCGTGCTGAAGCCCGCTCGTCAGGCCAACCACACTGAGGTTTTCAAGGGCATCGCGATGGCTCGTGAAGAGCGCGATGTCCGAGTGGGGAACCGCAAGCGTGAGCATTGCGTAGGCCGGCCCCGACTCCGGCAGCGTGATGCGATACATCGTTTCCCCGAAGGCGATCTGCGCCGCACTCGCACCTTCTTCGGTGGCGGACGCGGCGACGTCGACGGGCGCCGAGGACGCAACACTGCAGGAGGACATCGCCGCGCTGTCGAGCGAGCCAACCGGACGGGAGTCGCCGCTCCCATCCGAGCAGCCGAGACCGAGAAGAATCGCGAAGGAAAGGGCAAGTCGCATGAGGCGGACCCTAGCGGCCATCGCTTGACGCGCGAAGCGGCAATTCGTCGCGGTCGCGCAGCGGAACAATCCACGCCTTGGGTGCAAAACCATCCGAAACGCGACTCAGGTCAACCTCGGGGTCGATCAATTGCTGGCCGGGGCGTCCGTTGAGAGACGCCCACGCGTCCGCGCGAACCTCGACCTCACCACGTCCTTCTTCATTCCATCGATCTCTCAAGTAGTGCGCGAAACTTAAGATCAGGTCGGGCTGCGTTGGCACCATGCGCAGCTGAAGGGGCGTGAGGAACTCGCGCGGATGCACCGTCGTTTCGCCGCGTTCGCTGCGCACGAGAAAATCCACCTGCCCAACCTTCTCCATGAGCATCACGTTCCAGGCGAAGCGATAGCCCTGCTCGTGCCAGCAGCGGTCGCCCCCGTAGAAGTGCTGCCGCAGCGGAAGCAAAAGCTGAAGGGCGAAGTGCACGCCGAGGAGTGCAAGGGCCGGGCGAGAAAGCGTGGACGGTTTGACCGCGACCGACGGCGTGGGGATGCGCTTCACGAAGCGTCGTGGCCAGCTCGGATCAAGAAAGAGCGACGCCGCAATCGTCATCAAGAGCGGAAAGATCCCGATCGGAAAGAGCAGGCCGGTCACGAGGTGGAAAACGATCACTGCAGCGAAGGCGAGGGCGCGCGTTCGTTTCCAGAGAAGCGCGAAGGGCACAAGCAGATCGAAGAGCATGCCGGCCCAGCTCATCGCAAAGGCGAGCCAAGGTTCATCCATGACCGGCCCGACAATCGGGGCGTCCGAGTAGCGGGCGAGCCACGTCCCGAGCGGTTCGGCGCGAAGGAGCCAGTCCTCACGAATCTTCGCAGCGCCCGCAAAGACGTAGACGAGCCCAATTTGAAGTCGGAGCACACGGAGCGGCCAGCGGGGGATGGGAGCGGAGCTCTTGCGACGCGCATCGAGCGAGCCGGCGTTGCCGAGGGGCATGAAGAAGAGCAGCGCCGCTAGCACGCTGACGAGGTAGTAGTGATTGAGATAGTTCGTGCGGTCGATCAGCTCGACGTAGGTAAACGAGACAAAGAAGAGGGCGACGCTGAGGCGATAGCGATAGCCGGCCGCGATGCCGAGGGCGGAGATCCCAATGACGCCAAAGAGCATGTGCATGCCCACCGGCCCAAGGGGCTGGATGAACTCGAGCCCCGGGTAGGGGAACGTGATCGCCGGGGCGATGTAGAGGTCGTGTACCCACCCTTCGAGCTCGTAGCGAAGGACGTTGAACGCCATCGCCAACCCGAAGAGCACCCGAAATGCGATGAGCGACGCCGGATCGTGGCGCGGAGCGGTCACTAGACGTGCTCTAGTCGCCGTCGGTCGGATTGAACGTCACCGTCACCGAGAGCGCCCCTGCGACCTCCGTCGAGAGGAACCGTTGGAGGTCGCGGATTGCGTCGTACGCAGCGTCGACGTCGCCCGGCGCCATGGTGATCGCGTCTCCTAGGGACGTGGGCTCCAGCGCTTCGAGTCGCGCGATGGCGGTGTCGATCCCCTCGGTCACCTGCGGGTCGAGCTCCGGTCGGCGAGAGAGCAACCAGTCACGAATGCCGACTCCATCGACGCCGTTGAAGTCGCCGCTGTAGACGTTGCGAACGCCGCGGAGAGCATCGATGGCGTCACCGAGCGAGCGCTCCGAGAAGGGCGCCTCGAGGAGCGTGAGATCGGGGACTCGATCGTTGCGGCGACCCTGGGGCTTTCCGACCTTGAGCTCGCGCACGTTTTCGATCGTAAAGACCATTTGGTCGAAGACGACGCTCGCAGCAGCGAAGACACTTCGATAGGGCGTCGTTCCGTTGACAAGGGCTCCGCCGTGGTCGCCGCCTTCGGACGCCCAGGCGTCGACGTATTCCCCGGCTTGGCGGTGAAGATGCGCGGTCAGAGCGAGGGCATACTCGCAGCGGCGAGGCTCGGCTTGAAGCGCGGCGAGGGGATCGTCCGGGGAAAAGAGTAGGTAGCCGAGGGCGGGAAAGCCCTTCGCGCCGCTTCCCATTCCGTCGAGGGCTTCCACGCTAAGCGGAGCGCTGTCCGCGAGGACGTCGTCGACAGTGGGCGTTCGCGCCGGCCAGAAGTCGACGGTGGGCCCAAGGCGCAGCGGGTTGTCCGTGTGCGGTCCAAAGGAAAAGGGCTCGGCTTGCTTGAGCGGCGCCTTGGCGGCGCCGAATGCGTCCCGAAGTGCTGCGAATCCGGCTTCGTCGGGCGCCGCGCAGAACGCTTCAGTCGTCTGCTGGAGCGCTTCGGTCTGCACCACGAAGTCTTGGTAGGTGGGAAGGAAGACCGTGTCCGTCATCGACTGGAGCATCGCGGAACGATCGAAATTGTCGGTCGTGCCGCCATCGCTGCAGGAGAGAAGGACGAACGCTAAAAGCACGCGGTTCATAGAGACTCCAAAAAGGCGATCAACCGCGCGCGGTCTGCTTCCGAAAGGGCGCGGAATGCCTCGCGCGCTTCCTCTGCTTCTCCGCCGTGCCAGAGGATCGCCTCGGCGAAGCCGCGCGCTCGCCCATCGTGGAGGAGGTTCTGATGACCGTTGACCGACTCGAGGTAGCCGAGGCCCCAGAGCGGCGGCGTTCGCCACTCCTGTCCATCCGCTTCAAACACCGGGCGCGCATCGGCGAGGTCGGGGCCCATGTCGTGCAAAAGCAGATCGGTGTACGGCCAAATCGATTGATCCGAGAGTTCTGGAAAGCCCTCGAGCGTTCCCGTTTGGTGGTTGGCCACGTGGCAGCCATCACAGCTGAGGCGCCGAAACACCGAGCGTCCGCGGAGTACCTCCGATTCGAGCGCGCGAGGGCGAAACGGGGGCGCGAGGGTGCGACTGTAGAACGAGACCTTCTCGAGAAGCTCGTCGTCAATTTCTGGGGCGCCACCGTTTGGGGCAGCCGCGCAGTCGTCTTGGCCGGGCGGGCAGTTCTCAACAGGGTGGAGCGACGACGTGATGCCGAGGTCGCCGAAGAACGCGCCCGCGGTTTGGTGGCGGACGGTCGGCTGCTCGCTCTTCCAGCCGAAACGACCGATCGCCATGGCGCCAGCCTCCGGATCCCAAACCCGCTGAATCTCTCCGCTGATCGCGTCGCCGTCCGCGTCATCCGGATCGGCCAGTTCTTCCAGACGGGCCGCCGGGATCGCCTCGAGCAGCCCGAGGCCGATCATGTGCGGCGCGACGCGTGGCGAAAACTGAATCTCCGATGAAAGGGGGCCGAACGAGAGGTCTTCGAAGACGTACTCCGGTCGCCGCAGCGAATAGGGCGTTCCGTCCTCGTACGCGCCCGCTTCTTCGGTCCATCGAACAAAGACGCGACCTTCGCCTGGAACTTCACGAACCCCGAAGGGCTGAAACTGGCCGCCATACGCAGGATCCGGAAGAGGTCCGCCGTGCTCGTCGACCCCCGGAATCGAAAGGCGAATCAACACGCTCGTCAGCGTCGCGTTATCCTCCGGTGGCGTGCCTCGCCCGTCGCGAAAATGACAGGTCGAACAGGCGGCTCCGTTGAAGGTCGGGCCCAGGCCATCGCGCGCGGTCGTTGTGGACGGGGCGGTGACCCAGGCCTGGCCGAAGAAGGCGTTGCCCGTAAAAAAAGGCCCACGCCGTTCCGAGCTCAGGTTGGAGGACGGAAAGGTGTAGGCCTGTGACCCGCTCACGAGCAGGAGCAACGTCGTGTCTCCGCCGGGTCGCTCTTCCCCTGGTTCGAGCTGCGGGTCGGATCCACAGGCAACCAGGAGCGCGAGGCAGGCGGAGACACGGGTCATGCGTTACTCAGGATTCGGGACGGTGAAGCCGAGCGCAAAGAAAACCTCGCTGAGCAGCATCTCCTGCTCGCGAAGCGAATCGATGAGCGCCTGAACACGCCCATTTCCTTCGGTGTTGCCCGGGGAGATCTCGAGATCGAAGGGGGGCTGAAGCGCGCGCGCAAGGTCCACGCTGGTCTGAATGCGCGTGCGGAGGTTGTCGGCGAGGGTCGGATCGAGCTCGCGCACGACGTCTTCGATGCTGGTGCCGCTCACGACCGAGCCGTCGATGCGGGTGTAGCGACCGAGGTAGATGTTCTGGACCCCGATGACGTCGAAGAGCATGTCGTTGTGGGTGTTGTCGGAAAAGCAGCTGTGCTCCTCTTCCTGGTTGCCCGCGTCGAGGGCCGCCTGAAGACGCTCGCCGGCGGTCTCGAAGCCGCTGAGAACGATCATTCCCGTGAGAATGCGCTGGAGCGCGACGTCCTCGTCGACGGTCTCCATGTCCTGGCGGTAGTTCGACTGACCGGGCGCCCACGCGTCGACGAGATCCGAGAGGTTGCTCTCGAGAAGGTCGCCGGCGGTCGTAAGGTACTGCCCACGGCGGTCGGCGTTGTCGGCCGTTGAGAAGTCCTCGAAGGTGCGCTGGCCGGGCATCCGCATGCTCGGCTCGGTGAGGTCCTGGCCCCAGAGCAGGAACTCGATCGGATGCCAGCCGGCCGCCACGTCCGCGTCGCCGCCTTCGCCGTTGGCGCCGCTGATCGAATCGGCGGAAATCGTAAATCCGGTGTCGTTGACCCGGCCTGCGGTCGCATCGCCATCCACGTAGTCGACGGTCTGCTCGTCCATGGGCCAGGCGTTGATGAGTCCTTCCGGGTCTCCGTCCATGCCGTCGATGGGGCCGTCGTAGAACCGGTACACCTCGGTCTGGAGGTAAGGCTCGCGGGCTTCAAGCCACACGTCCTTTGCCGCCTGCAGCGTATCTGCAGATGCGCCGTCGACGAGCGCCTGAAGTGCGGTGTTCATCCGCTGGATCTCCGTGAGGGAGTCCTGGTAGCTCGCGTGCACGATTTCGTTGTAGGTCTGAATCGCTGCCGCGGTCGTATCTGAGGATCCATCGCCGTCGTCGCCGCAGCTAAACGCCAGCAGGCTGAGACCCAAAGCCATCGTTCGCCTTGTCATTGTACTCTCCTGAAGAAATTGAAAATTGTTTTCAATTTCGCCTTTCCTACCAGGGAAAATCCTGAGTGCAATCGCTGTGTTGGGCCCCCGTGAGAAATCCCTCGAAGGATCTTGAGGTTTTTGAAAATCAATTTCATTAATGAGGTCATGCCCAAGCGACACTCGTTGGCCCGCAATTCTTTCTGCCGAATCGATCAGCTCTGCGGCTGTGGTCGAGTCATCGAGGTTTCCGTGGGGGCCTTCTCTTTGCGCTTCGACGCCGGGTCGCTGCGAAAGCTCGGCAACACGATCAACGAGGCGCTGAGCAAGCTCGAACGTGAGTCTGAAGAAGCGGCGTTGCTCCTCGACGTGAAGCCAGCGCCACGAGGGCAGGCATGAACGCCGCGCACGTTGCCCACTTCGAACTGGACGGTGACGTGCGCTCTCCAACTCGCTCGCCCATACTGGCAGCGGTGGGTAGTGGAGCTGGCGTGGGTTCTACGCGCTGCGGGCAACGCGTTTCTCCGCTTGAACACCCCCGATGATCTCGAATGAGAGCCAACGACCGAAGCGCGCAACCGGTTGCGCGGCATAGAGCAGTTCTCGCGTTCACCCTGTGGGCGTCTGCGGCTCCGTTCACTTCGGCGCAGGATACGGAAGCGGAAGACGAGTTCACCCTTGATGAGCCGGGGGAACTCACTCTCGACGACGCTGGGGATATCCAGCTTGAGGGCGACCTTTCGGAGGACATGGATGACCTCATGCTCCGCACGGTTGTCGTTACGGGGACGCGACGCGAGCAACCTCTTGAAGACCTTCCCGTCGCGGTTGAGGTCATCACTCAAGAAGAGATCGATCGCTCGGGCGCGGAGACCCTCGCGGAGCTCCTTGAAGAACGTGCCGGGCTTCAGACCTTCAACGCGTTTCGAGGGCAGGGCGTTCAGCTTCGCGGCCTAGAGCCGGAGCACACCCTGATTCTTGTTGATGGTGAGCGCACGATTGGCCGCATTGACGGCACCTTGGATCTCACCCGGTGGCAGCTCGAAGATGTCGAGCGGGTTGAGATTGCCCGTGGCTCGGCGTCCGCGCTTTGGGGAAGCGACGCGCTCGCAGGGGTCATCAACATCATTCCGCGCCGCGGTCAGGAGGGCTGGACCGCGTCGGCAAGAGCCACGTACGGCTACCAAGATCGGCGTCGAAGCAACCGGCGCTCGAACTTTGAGGGCGGACCGCGTATCGACGACGGAGAGGACCTCCCCGACGACAGCTACGGCGGAACCTACGACCTTGTGGGACGCCTCGGGTACGGCACCCAGCGCGCTGGCGGAACGGTTTTCCTTGGCTACCACCGCCTCGACGGCTTTGACCTCGACCCGCGCGATGGAGCCACGAACGCGCCGGATACCGAAACGATCACCGCCGGTCTTTCGGGGTGGGCGAAGTTCGGGCCCACAACGCTCCGACTTCGATCTGAGATCCTCCATCGCGACGACGTTATTTTTGAAGCGCGTGGGCCACGGCTGATCCGCGAGCGTCTCAACCGAACCGACACCGCGAACGTCAGTCTCACCCCGGTCATCGACTTCGACCGCGGACAGCTCACGATGCGGGTGGCGTACTCCCGTTTCCGCGATCAGTTTCTCCGGCGGATTGTCGGCGAAGAGCAGATCGACCCCACGACGATCACCACCGAGCAGCTGGGTCAGCTTCAAGGGCGGTACGTGCACTCGTTTAACGACGCGCACGTTTTCACCATTGGCTACGACACCTCCCTTGAGACGCTTCGAACGCCTCGCCTTCAGCGCACCGGAACGCGCGCCCGCCTCGCGCCCTATGTTCAGCATGAATGGACTGTGTCGGAGGAGCCCTACGTGGCCGTGGTTCCCGGCATTCGTCTCGACGCGGACAGCTGGTTCGGTACGGCCGTCTCGCCAAAGGTCGCGGTACGGGTCGACCCCCACGAGAAGCTCGTCTTGCGCGCGTCGGGCGGACGAGGCTTTCGTGCACCGGACTTCCGGGAACTTCTGCTTCAGTTCACCGACAACGAGAGCCTCGGCTACATCGTGTTTGGGAACCCAGACCTAGAGCCCGAGACCAGCTGGAGCGTGGATGGCGGTGCCGAGCTGCGTCTTGGCCGCGCTTGGCTCGGCGTGACCGGGTACGCGACCTACGTCGACGACCTCATCACGGTAGACCTCTTCGAGGTGGACGGCGCGGTTTCCCGCTTTGGCTACGTGAATGTCGGAAGCGCACGGACTCGCGGCCTTGAGGCTCAGGCTCGCTTCGCTCCCCTCCGCGGCGGGGATCATCGTTTTCGCATCGACGCCTCGTACACCTTTCTCGATGCGGACGACCGCACCAACAACCGACCCCTTCCCGGTCGCGCGCGGCACGCGGGAACGCTTCACCTTCGCTATCAACATCAGCCCTCTGGCATCAGCGCCCTCTGGCGGTCGCGACTCTCGGGCGAGCGCATCTTCTTCGATGGCGACGAGCGGATTGAGGCGGAGCCCTTTCTCTCGCTGGATCTGCGCCTAGAAAAGAACTTTGCCGGTGACCGGTTCCGTATCTTCGTCGGCGTCGACAACGTACTCAACAACGGCGGCACGTTTCTCACGACCCGCCCGCGAACATTTTGGTTCGGCGTCGCCGCCCGGCGCCGAGCGGAGGAACAAGAATAATGCGTCGTTCTCTTTTCTTTTCCCTAGCGCTTCTTCTCGCTTGCGATGATCTCGGCAGCAGCCCGGTCGATTCGGGTGCCGATCCTGACGCCGGCACGGACGACGCCGGCGAGGTCGATGCCGGTGCGAGCGAACCGGTGCAGCACACCGACATCGGCAACGGCGTTACCGAGACCCTCGTCGACGGGACCGACACGCGGCGTTGGCTGGCTCTCGATCTCGACAACGGCGGCGCTGTTCTCGATGTGAGCATCACCGAGGACACCGCGTGGGATCTTGCGATTCAGCGCTTCGCGTATCGCACGAACGGCGGCGCGGGAGGTCCCGGCAACGTGCGGGTCGCGTTCCGGGACGACGTGACCTTCGAGGCGGCGACCCAGGCTCCCGAGGTGGGCTGGACGCAGGATCAGCCCGCTGAGGATTCGATGATCCCGGACGATGTTCCGATGGGCGAAGAGGTCCCCACCACGGTCATCTCCCACGGTGAAGATCCGTGGTTCAACTACAACCCGATGACGCACGTGCTGACGCCGAAGGAGCGTGTCTACTTCATCGAAACGAGTGACCGAGCCTACGTTGCGCTTCAGCCGGTCGACTACTACTCGCCGGAGACGGGGGACTCGGGGTATCCCGCGTTCCGCTGGAAGATGGTCGACGCGCCGGACGGCGTGCTGCCGGGCTTTGATGTCGATGCCTCCTCGCGTGACACCTGGGTCTACCTGAACCTCAGTGGGGAGGTCGTCACCGTCGAGAACGAGGCGACTGACCCGTGGGATCTTGCGATCCAGCGCACGGCGATTCGCACGAACGGTGGTGTGAGCGGCCCGGGGGTTGGCGGTGCTCGCGAGGCGACCGAGACCTGGGAAGTCCTCACGGAGACCACAACCGTGGGCTTTGTCGAAGACTCCCTTCTTCCGCTTCCCGGCCCTCCAGGATCTGGCGAGGCGCCCGGAAACTCCGCGCTGGCGACCTGGTTCGACTACGAGGAGTCCACGCGAACCGTTTCGGCGCGAGCGAACGCGGCGTTCGTTGTACGAGGTGCCGCGGGCGGCTACAGCAAGCTTCGCGTCCTCGCCTGGGACGACGGCGTGTACCGTCTCGAGATCGAGCCGATTGCGCGCGTGGTCGACACCCGCAGCGCAAGTATCGACGCATCGTCGACCGACGTGTGGGCGTACTTCAGCTTCCGGCAGGGCGAGCTCGTCGAGGTTTCGAGCGCGTCGGATGACCCGTCCTGGGACATCGGCTTTCAACGCACCGCGATCACGACGAACGGTGGAACGAGCGGCGAAGGGGAAGGTGCGTCCTACGAGGCGAGCGCCGCGTTTGATGAGATCGATGCAGTGGACGGAGAGTTTCTCGTCGACGAAGACCTGCCTCTGCCCGGACCGCCGGGGAGCGGAACGTTCTCCGGAAACCCCGCCCTCAACACCTGGTTCGACTACAACGAAAGCACCCGCGAAGTGAGCGTGCGCGACACGGCCTTTGTGGTCCGCACGGCGGATGGCGGTTTCGTCAAGCTCCAGGTAGAAGCCTGGGACGACGGTAACTACACGCTTCGCTGGGCCTACGCGGGCGCGGGCGGAGCTCGCTTCGGAGACGACGAATGAATCGTACCCTTGCCCTTTGCGTACTCCTCGGTTGTGGCGGATCGCCTTCGCCATCGGCCTCGACGCCGACGACGACCGAGCCCTCGGTGACGGTAGAAGACACCCCTGCAGAAGAAACGGCACAGATGATCGCTGCGGCGGATGTCGTGGTTGATGGCGGCTTGCCGCTACTCCCTCGTGGGCTGACCAGCTTTGGCCTCGCCGAGCACGAGGGCGCGCTCTACCTCCTTGGAGGCTTCTTTGGTGAGCCCCATCGCTACGTCGCAGAGGACCAGTCGGCGGCGCTGTACGTCCTGCGTCCCGGGATGCGCGAATGGGAAGAGGGACCCGGTCTCGATCGAGGGATGCAGAGCGTTGCTCTCGTCAACGTGCAAAACGCGCTTCACCGCATTGGCGGTATGCAGGTTCGTGACGGTGGGCTTCACTCGGTTGCGGAGCACGCGCGCCTCGACCCCGCGGCCGGTCGATGGACGACTCTTCCTGCGCTTCCGGAGCCGCGTTCGTCCCACGACGCCATTGCTCACGGCGACTCGCTTTGGGTGGTGGGTGGATGGCGCCTGTCCGGTGCGCCGCGCGAAGGAACGTTCGCAGAGACAGCGCTCCGCTTTGATGGCGAGACCTGGCATGCGACGCCGGCTCCCCTTCGGCGTCGAGCCCTTGGACTCGCGGCCACCGAGAATCATCTCGTTGCGGTCGGCGGGCTCGCCGCAGAAGGCGTCTCTCAGCAGGTCGACATTCTCGACGTGAGCACGGGCGAGTGGTCTCGCGGCCCCGATCTGCCCGGAAACCGCACGGGTTTTGGCATCGCGGTGGTGGGCGTCGGCGACTCGGTGTACGCGAGCGGCTTCGACGGTGTTCTTCGTCGACTACGCGTCGGTGCGGACGCCTGGGAAGACGTCGGAACCATCGCCTTTCCGCGGTTCTTTCACCGCATGGTTCACGTCGATGGAGGCTTCGCGGTCGTGGGCGGGATCGGAGGAATGCACACTTCCGGCCGAACCCGCGTGGTGGAGACCGTCCCCGATTCCGGCGGAGGCGCGCTGACGATCGCGGTGCCTTGGGACGCGGAAGCGAAGAACCGTCAGGGAACCTTCCTCGCCGGCGATCACCTCTACTTCTTCGGCGGCAACAACAGCCTCGGGCAGCATGACTTCGAGGTGGAGAACTTCGTGCGCGAAGGATGGCGGCTCCACGTGCCCTCGCTCTCCTTCGAGCAGGTCGCGGATTATCCGGCGGCGCGCCAGACGATGACGACTCTTGTCGTCCCCTCCGAAGACCCGCGGGAAGAGCCGACGGTGATCTCGCTGGCGGGCTTCGGTCACGAGGGTCCGACGGCCGGGGAAGAGACCGTCGCGAAAACGCACCCGGAAATCTTTCGCTACAGCGTGTCGGAGAACGCCTGGAGTCCGATGCCTTCGCTTCCGGTTTCGCGCAGTCAGCTCGGCGCGTTCTTTCACAACGGTGACCTCGTCGTGATGGGCGGCCTCGACTACGACCCGACCCGTCCGGAAAACGACCAGTTCCGCCATCTCACGGAGATCGTGTCGCTTACCGCGAACGGGACGGAGTTCCAGACGCTTGAGCAGGCCCTTCCCGGGCCGCGACGTGCCTTTGGCGGCGCCTACCTCAACGGGCGCTACTACCTGATCGGCGGCATGCGCGAAGGGTTTCAGCTCGTGGATGGCTGCGTTGCCTTCGATCCCGCCGAGTCATCGTTCGACGAGGTCGCCTGTCCTCAGCGCACCCGTCTGAACCCGCGCCTCGTGGCGGTCGGCGAGCAACTCGTCCTCGTGGGTGGTACCACGCGGCTCGAAAACGGTGAGCTTGGGGAGGACCGCAGCATCGAGGTGTACAACCCCGCGACCAATCGCTGGCGAGCTCTCGAGACGGAGCTTCCGTTCACGCCCAAGCATGCGCAGGCTTTCGACTATCACGGTGGTCTGCTCGTGGTTTCGACTCACAACGACGAGCGGCGTCTGCGACTCGCGTTCATTCCGGTGGCCGAGTGATGCGAAACGCTCGCGCCCACGATCCAAACGGTCGCCGTGTCGTCCACCGACACGGCTCATGGGAAGTGCGCGCGGGCGTCGACCTTCAGCTGTGGGATCCGGAGCGAGAGGTTTCGCTCTTGCTTCCCTCCCCTTACGTCGCGGAGTTCTTCGAGCTTCTCACCCCGACCGGGTGGCCTCTTGAGATCCACGACTACGGGGTCCTTGTTCATCTCGCCGAGTCGCGCTTTCAGATCACGCTCCCGCCTTGGGCTCACCTTCGCGCGTGGCTCCGTTGGCACATTCGTACCGCGAGGATCTCATGCGAACGCGCAGAACTCGCATCGGTCCACCTGCTTCAACCCTCGGCTCTTCGATGACCGATCAGGAGCACCAAGAGCAAGAGAGCGCTCTCGCCCCCTCCGGCGCTGCTGCACCCGCAGCCGCCGTCGGACGTTGGTGTCCCCGCATCCGTCGCCCCGGCGTCCTCGGCTGCCCCGGCGTCCTCGGCTGCCCCAGCGTCGTCTTCTGCCCCAGCGTCGGGTCCGACGCCGGCATCTTCGGGTTCAGGAATTCCCGCAAGGCGTCGAAGGGCGGGCGCAGGCTGAACGAGGCCAAAACCGTAGAGGTCATCGTGGCCCGTCGCGTCCGGCGTCGCGAAGAACGACTGGGCCGCAGTTTCGTTGAGCAGCGTTCCGATCTCGGCGCTTGTCACGCTGGGGTCGAGACTGATCAGCAGCCCCGCGATGCCTGCCACGATCGGGCAGGCCGACGATGTGCCCCCGAAAGTCGAGGTGTAGTCGTCCGGGGAAGCGCCGTCTGGCCCGGCGATGTCGGCCGTGTTCGTTCCCGTCGGAGCGACCACATCCACCGCGTCGCCGAGGTTGCTGAACTGCACACCCTCGTCGAAGTTGTTCGTCCCCCCCACGCCGATCACACCATCGACCGCCGCGAGTTCGTTGGCCGCGACGACTCGGCTCTCGTTTCCGATCGCAAACACAACGACTCCCCCAAGGCCGTCGCGTCCTTCGGCGATCACGGTTTCGATGATCGCGCCGAGCGCCGGCGGAACAGGGATCGGATCCCGAAATCCCCAGCTGTTCGAGACGATGTCCGCGTCGACGTCCAAGGCGAATTCGAAGGCTCGAACATCCGCGGAGAGCGGCACGGCCTCGCCGGTTCCGGTAAGGAGGCGCACGCAGCGAAGCCGGCACTCGGGGCAGCTTCCTGCGACACCGAGGTTGTTGCTCGTGGACGCGGCGACCAGTCCGGCGCACGCCGTACCGTGTTCGTTGCTTCGCGTTTCCGGCCGGTACGTGGGATCCATGTCGCTGTCGACGACGTCGAGGCCCGAGTCCATTTTCTCGACCAGGTCCGGGTGGGTCAGATCACATCCGTTGTCGACAACGACGATGTTGACCTCGGGGTCGCCGTCCTCGATCGCCCAGGCCTCTTCCATATCCAGTCGGTCGTAGAACCACTGACCCGAGTATCGCGGGTCGTTGGGCGGCAGCTCGACATCGTGCAGGATGTGGGGAATCTGAATGTCCGGCATGACGCTTCGCAGCCGTCCCGACCGAACGTGGTGAGCAAGGCGAAGGGCGAGGTCGAGACCGTCTTCGTTCGTTCGGGTGCTGACGACCCGAAGGAGTGCGAGTCGTTCCGAAGCGACGGTGACGACACGGACCTCGAGGTCGTTGATCGCGTCGTTTCGGTCGTGGAGCCAAAGGAGCGCGTGCGCGTCCACGCCGACGGGGTGACCGTCCCAGCGAAGGCCGCTCGGGGTGCGCTCCACTTTGACGTACTTCTCGCCATCGTAGAGCGACTGCGCACTCGCTACGTTGGTGAGCAGCGTGCTTGCGAGCACCAGGCCCTTTAGGATTTTTCGCATCCCTAAGTTGATATTGACTTCCAATTTCGAAAGCAACCCGATGAAGTACTTACTCACTCTCACACTCACGCTCAGTTTTGCCTGTGGCGATGATGACGGAACTGATTTCGACGCCGGTGGCGGAACAGACGCGGGCGTGGACAGCGGCATGGTCGACACGGGCGTTGATGCAGCCCCGGAGGTTCGGTGCGAACCCACCTCGTCGGCATGTGTAGATGAGCAAATCGTTCAACTCGGCCTCTTTGACAACATTGCAGAAGGCGGCATCGAAAACGAGGACCTCGGCACGCACTGGCGGACGCGCATCGACGCGCGAGGTGGCGGGTTCATGACGTCGCAGTCCTACCTCTACCTGCGCTTCACGGACGGCGGGGCGGAGAAGCTGGAGCTCTCCGATGAGACCGCGTTCGACTCGGGCGACTGGGACATGGCGTTTCGGCGCTTTGTGATGCGGCTCAACAGCGGCGTTTCCGGTCCCTCGTGTGTGGCCGCGGGCCGCACCGCAGCGGACACCGACTTTGACACGTTGGCCGCGGTTCCAGACGGCCTCGCGTTCCGCACGGAGGAATACTACTCCACGCCGGACTGCAGCGTGGTTCCCGACGGATCCGGGCTCGGGAGTCCAGGCACCGCGCTGGCGAGCTACTGGACCTACCGCAGCTGTGTCGAAATGACCGGCAACGTTTACGTGGTTCAGCTCCCGTCGGGTCGTCACATCAAGCTCGAGGTCGAGACGTACTACACGCCGGAAGTTCAGGTCGCCTGCGACCGTGACGGGATGCTTCCGCCGGGACCTTCCGGCTCGGGCAACGTGCAGATCCTCTGGGCCTTCATCGACTGAACCTTCATCGACTGAACCATGCTGCGACACGCCGTCATCCTCATGGCCCTCGGCTGGGCCGCGATCGCGAACGCGGATCGTCCGGACACCCCCGGGACGATGGCGACGTTTCGTTTCGCCGAGGATGACGTCGTCGAGCGGGCAGACTTTGATCGCGTGCGTGTTCACTTCACGCGCTCGGGAGTGAACTCCGTCCCGGAAGCGGACATCGACGAGACCGGGGTTCCCGACTTCGTCGAGCTTGTGGGCACCAGCTACGACGACGTTCTCACCGTCTACGCCAGCTGGGGGTTCCGTTTGCCACGAAGTGACGCTGACCTCGAGGACGACAACGGGGGCGACGAGCGCTTCGACGTCTACCTGGTCGACTTCTTCGGCTCCGCCGACGGTTCGTTTCAAACGGACGCCTGTGATGGCGGCACCTGTATCGGCTACGCGGTCCAGGAAAACGACTTCGTCGGCTACGGCTACCCGAGTCTGGAGCGTGCGGTCGGAATCCTTTCGAGCCACGAGCTCTTTCATGCAGTTCAGGCGGCTTACGACGACGGACAGAACTCCGTCGTCGGCGAAGGGACCGCCGTGTGGGCGAGCGACCGCTTCAACCCGCGTTTCCGAGAGGTTCCCGCCTTCGCGCCTGGCTACTTCGAGCGCGCGGACCGACCGATCGACCAGCCTCTCGTGGGTGCGGTCCTCGATGCCTTCGGCTACGGCGCATCGGTCTTCTTCACATTCCTGACCGAGCATCTTGGCGACGAAGATCTTGTGCTTCGTCTTTGGGAAGACTGCGTCGACGGCGCCCGCGGGGTGGAGGACCCGCAGTGGCTACCGGCGCTCATCGCGATGCTCGAGCGCGACTACGACACTGAGTTCGAAACGATCTTTGTCGAGTTTGCGACCTGGAACTGGTTTACCGCCGGACGCGCAAATCCGGACCGCGCGTACGCCGAGGGGATTCGCTACCCCGAGGTCAACATGCGCGACGCAACGTTGCCTTTTGAAGACGTACGCCCGCGGCACTTTCGAGCCGCGACACGCTACTACCGCTTCAGTGCGGGCGGGCGCGACGAGGTACGTGCGCGTCTGGTGGGTGATGGTGCAGCTGATCTTCGCCTTCGTCTGATCGATCTCGACACCGGCGCCCTGAGCGACGTTCGGGGTACCGAGATCGCGGCACCAGGCGCGCCCTCCATGGCGCTCGCCATCATCAATCCTTCGCCGGCGGGTTCAAGCCGGCGCGCGACGCTTTGTCTCGGAACCGAGATGGAAGTCGACCGTTGTGAACGTCTCCATGCGGAAGAGGACGACGCCTCCCTCGATGCCTCTTTCGATTCGTCTGTTGCTGACGCACATACACCCGACGCACGTGTCAGTGATGCAGGAGGGGGGGACACGGAACCAGGGTCCCCCGGTGGGGGTTGCTCCGCCGGGGGCTCTGGGAACGCGTTTTTTGGGTTTCTCGTGCTCGGGATTCTGTTGCGAAAGGAAGGGCCATGAACGCGATCCAGCAGACGCTGATCTATCGCTTTGGCGGGCTCACCGAACTTGTTCTCGAGCGGTTTCGGCCCAAGGCGGAGCACGACGTGGATCAGAACCCTCTGGTCGACATGGGCTGCGTCGACGGTGGGCGAATGGTGCTGTGCGCCCTCGCTGAGGAGAACGTGTTCCAGCTCTCGGCAGAGCACCCCGACTTCGACGTAACGATCGTTGCCAATCACTGTCCTGAGTGCGGGCTGGGGTTGGTCTACGTTGAGCGTTTTCGCGGTGACCCCGCAGCGGCGGTGCGGTGGATCAGCGCCCTCCGGATGCATGTGCAGATGCCCGATCCATCCGGCGTCCTCCACTAGCGGGATGGGCGGACGTACCGAGGTCGCGCTCGATGGGGTTCCGGAGACGATGCTCTGGACGCTCCACAATCGCGCGTCTGAGGCGAAGCGTCCGGACCGATTGCTCGACGACCCCGCAGCCGTCGCCATCTACGACGCCATCGACTACGACTACGAACGCAGCTTCGGTCCTCCGGACGGCTCCCACGCGATTCGCTCTCTCGTGTTCGATGAACGTGTACGCCCTTGGCTTGCTGCCCATCCGGGCGGCGAGGTGGTGGAGCTCGCGTGCGGTCTCGAGACGCAGTTCAAGCGCTGCGATGATGGGCAGGTTCGATGGATTTGCGTCGATCTTCCTGATGCGATGAAGGTTCGCGAGAAGTTCCTCCCTGCAACGACGCGATGCCGGCACGTCACCCGAAGCGTTTTGGACTTTGCGTGGATGGATGAGGTTCAAGGAGATCGCGGCGTGTTTCTCAGCGCGCAAGGTCTCTTGATGTACCTCCCCCCGAGCGATGTAGAGAGGCTCTTCGTTGCGATTGGGGACCGCTTTCGTGGCGCGACGCTCATGTTCGATGTGATCCCGCGGTGGTTCTCTCGAAAGACGCTCGCCGGCTTCAACATCACCAAGCACTACCAGGCGCCACCGATGCCCTGGGGGGTCGATCGAGGCGAGCTTGAGGGGACACTCCGTCGCTGGACGCCGCAGGTCGAGCGGCTGGAGCACATCCCCTTTAAGAGCTTTCGCGGAATCGCCGGGAAGGTTCTCCCGCTGGTGTCGCGACTTCCGGGCCTTCGCAACTACCTTCCCGGCATTGTGGTTGTTCAGTTCCGCTAGCGATTCTATTCGGCAGGAAACACGCGGAGGGGCGTGCTGTACGCGAAGCGATCCTCGGCGTCCTCCAGCCCAAGCGATCCGCGGAAGCTCCAGCCCCATCCGAAGAGGTCGCCGGTGGCGCTCAACGCAAGGGCCGGTCCGCCGGCTCCGACTTCGATCTCAACGATGTCGAAGGCGTCTCGATCCTCCTCGTCGACAGCGACCTCCGACGCGATGAGGCGGTTTTCAAGATCTCGCTCTCCGTCGGGGAGAAGTCCTTGGCCAAGCTGGCCGAGAGTTCCGAGGCCCCAAAGAAAGACCCGACCCTCCGTCGTGAGGGCCATACCCACAAAGCCGTCCCCCGCGATGTTCTCGATGTTCGCCAGTGGGACCCGTTCTCCCGAAGCGTCTTCGACCCGCACGGCGGTTGGCATGAGGATGTCGTCGCCAGAGTCGTCGCCGACCCCCGCTTGCCCCGATCGGTTCTGGCCCCACGCGAGAACAGTGCCGTCTTGGAGGAGCGCGTAGGTCGTACGGTTGGCCGCTGCGATCGCGGCGACGTCCAGAATCTCGAGACGCGTGGGCGTAGGGTGTGGATCCCGATCGGAAGTGCCGAGACCGAGCTGTCCCGCGTTGTTTTCGCCCCACGCCCAGATGCGCCCCTCGTTGTCTAGCGCAAACGACGCGTTCGTCCCGGCCGCGATCTGAATCACGTTGGTGAGTCCCTCGACGGCTGCGGGTCCGATTTCGGTCGTCGACTCGCGCCCGAGTTGTCCATCGTCGTTGGCGCCCCAGGACCAGACGGAACCGTCGTCGCGGAGGACGAGCGCGTGATCGAAACCGGCCTGAATCGCGATCGCGTTGCTGACGCCGGGGACCTCGGTCGGAGTGCGTCGGCACGGGCTCGTCCCGCGGGAGCCGCAGTCCTCTTCGGCCGCGTAGCCGAGCTGACCTTCGTCGTTGCTGCCCCAGGTCTCGACGGTACCCGTATCGGTTAGTGCGATCATGAACGTTTGACGAGTGACCACCGAGACCAGGTTGGGCGCATCTCGCACGTAGCGAAGCGGAAGCGTCGACTCCGGGGGCTCCTCGCCAAATCCCGATCCCTCGAGTGTTCCGTTTCCGAGCTGCCCGAGCTCGTTGCGACCCCAGGTGAAGAGCTCGCCGTCTCGAAGAAAGGCGGACTGGGAGTTACCGACGCTGATGCGGTGACCGAAGTACACGGCCACCGAAGCCATCGTTTCGTTTCCAGCTTCGTCGAGGGCGACGACGATGACGTCGTTCGAACCAGGCGTGAGGGGAGCGGTGACCTCGAAGCTGCCGTCGTCGGCGACATCGATCGCTGCTGTGGTGTCTCCAGCGACGAGCGTGACGCTCGCAAGCCCCATGTCATCGGTGGCGGTTCCGGTCACCCGCACTCGCCGGACGGGTGTCATTCGGCCGGAGCGGGGGGATGAGAGTGAGACCGTCGGCGGCGTCGTATCCGGCGGCATCGCGTCGAAGCCAGCGTCGAAGCCGCCGTCAAAGCCGCTGTCAAAGCCGCTGTCGAATCCACTGTCGAATCCGCCGTCGACGGGCGAGGCATCGATGCCGCTGTCGAGTCCAGCTGTGCCGTCGTCGTCGCCGCACCCGCACAAGAATGTCACGAGAATCACTAGGTATTTGTTCATCGCCGGAGATGTTGAAATTGACTTTCACTATCTTCTAGCGAAGGTGTGCGGTGTGTCACGTCAAGGGGTTTTCTTCTGTAGATGAAAATGACATTCAATATCGAAGTCGCCAAGCCGTGGTGGCTGAAGGACAACCGATGACCGAACCCGCGAAGCGCTTTGACGATGCGGAGATGTACGAGCGGCAGATTCGTCACGTCCTCCCAGGCTACGACCTGCTCCACTCCCTCACGTTCGCGCACCTCGAAGCGATCCTTCCGTCCGCCGGCCGTTTGCTGGTCGTTGGATGCGGCACGGGGCATGAGCTCGTGCGGGCGGCGGCGGTGCTTCCCGAATGGTCGATCGAGGCCGTGGAGAAGTCTGCGGCGATGCGTTTCGCTTCCCGGGGACGGGTGAATCGCTCCGGACTCCGTCGTCGGGTTCGGGTCGCGCCGACCTTTCCCGCGGAGCGCTCAGATGCTGGGCTGTGCCTTCTCGTGCTGCATCTCATCCCGGACGACGGTTCTCGGGAAGCCCTCTGGGCCGAGCTTGGAAACGCGATCGCGCCGGGGGGAACACTTCTCACCGCGGAGATTGAGTCGATGGACGAGTCCACGCGTTCGGCATGGCGTGGTTGGTCTTCCGAAGCCGGGGCGTCCGCCGTCAAACTTGAACAACTCGAGCATCGCCTTGATGGAGGGTTTCCCCTCGTAGACGCAGCGCGTCGGAATGCGCTAGCGAAAGAGGCCGGATTCGCCTTGGCGGGTGACTACTTTCGCGCATTTGGCGTAGTTGCGAGTGCCTGGACAAAGGGCTAGTCCGCCGTATGACGCGATGGTTGGTGTTGGTGATGTTGCTTGGGATCGCTTGTGGTGATGACGACGGTTCCACGGATGCGGGGACGGGTGCGTCCGATACTGGGACCGACGCATCCGCCGATGCTGGCGATCCTACCCCGCGAACGGTGACCCTCGAAGTGACTCCGGGAGTCGTTCCGGAGGAACCGACAACGACCGTTTCGTTTCGTTTGACGCTCGACGCGGAGCCACCGGCGAGCGGGACGCGCGTGTATGTGCTTGGCGACCTTACGCGTGGCCTCACCCAGCTCGATGTTTTCGCGCTCTCGGTTGATCCTTCAACGAACGCGCGTCCACAGGGCGACCTCGACTTCAGCGGCTTTACGCTTCTCATGACGAGCCGTGAGGTGACCGTGTCAATCGACAGTTTTGCCGACGGAGAAGCCGAGGATCCCGTCGATGTGATGTTTCGGGTCGTGCCCTTCGAGGAAGTCCCTTGGGGTGAGTTGCCCGTGGATGGAGCCGAGGCCGCGGCACCCTACGTGGTTGGTGATCCGGCGACGGCCATGATTCGACTCCAAGACAGTCCGTAGCTTATGCGCGCCTCGTGGTTTCTTTGGCATCGTCGCTTGGGGGCTGCGCTCGGGCTCTTTCTCTTCGTGATCTGTTCCTCGGGGTCGCTCGCTGTTCTCGGGGAGGAGTGGGACAACCTCTTTGGCGATGCCCCGGCAAACGCAAGCGGAGACGTCGACTGGGCCGGCATCGAGGCGGCGCTTCGCGAGGCGTACCCCTACGGCGAGATTCGAATCGTTTCCACGAGCCCGGATCGAGTGGTGCGGGCGACCGTGGAGACGCTTCGAGGTCAGTGGGTTGAAGTGCGGCTCGCGCGGAACCCCGCGCGGATCCTGAGCGTTCGCAGCCTCGTGACGGTCAAAGTCTTCCTGCGTCAGTTTCACAAGGGGCTGCTCGTTCCCAAAGGTCTTTACCTCGTCACGCTGATGTCGCTGCTGCTGCTCTTCAGCACGATCAGCGGACTCGTCATCTATCGACGCTGGTGGACTCATCTCTTTCGCCTGCGCCTCAAAGCCGAGCGGCGTCTCGCGTGGGCGGACATCCACCGAACGGTGGGTGTCTGGAGCGTGCCCTTCGCCCTGGTCATCGCGATCACCGGAACCTGGTATCTCGTCGAGGCGAGTGCCCGCGATTTTGCGGGGGCGACCGTGGAAGCTGAGCCTCCCGAGCTCGCGCGGCCTTTTACCGAGCGCCGAGCAGGCATGGACGCGTGGGTTCGGGTTGCGGAGTCTGAGCTTCCAGGTTTTGCGGTCCGAACCATTCTCTTCGGGGAGGACGCTGCCTCGCCCGTCCGCCTGGACGGAGAGCGAGATGCGATCCTGGTGAGGCCACGGGCCAACCGAGTCTATCTCGATCCCGCGACAGGTGAGGTCGTTGACGTGTGGTCGGAGGAGGACCAAACGATCGCGCAGCGGTGGTCCGACATGGCGGACCCTCTTCACTTCGGCGACTTTGCGGGACTCGCGGTGAAGCTCCTTTGGTTTCTCGCCGGGCTATTTCTCTCGCTTGTTGTTCTCGCGGGGCCTCTCCTTGGATACCTGCGCGCGCGACGTCGGCTGGAGATGAAGCGAAAGCTCCCCTCGCTCTCACGGGGGCGCCGTTTCCTCGCGAACTTCGCGAACGGGCTCGTTGCCCTGGTGTTGCTTGCGTCGATTGCGCTCGCGACGATGTCGATGTCCATTCCCACGATCGCCGGCTGGGGAACCCCCGACCGCGTCACCCACCTTTCGGACGACGGCGAGGCGATGCTGGCTCGGCACGACGAAGGGGACGGGCGATGCACCTATCGAGTGGTCGGACCGGGTATCGCCGAGCACGAGAGGACGGTGTGGATTGACGGCGAGTCGCACACCCTCTCGCACGGGGAGCTCTTCGGCCCCTGCGGCGATACGGTTCAGCTCGGCGAACAGACGCTCGCCCTGACCCCTCTGGCTGACCTCGACGACGAGCCTCGTCGCGCGCTGGAGCGTCCTCCGACGCCCGCTTCGACGTATGTCACCTTGTTCGTGATCGTGTTCTTTGCGCTTCAGCTCTTCGCGGTTGTGCTCTGGCTTTGGTATGTGGCGCGCCCCAACCGGCGTGTCGCGGAGAAGAAGGGATAGGACGATGCGAAGTCTCGTGATCGTGATTGCGCTGCTGGTCGGTTGCGGCGATGACAGCGCGCCAGTGGGTGACGCAGGTACCGATGTGGCGCTCGATGCCGCGCCGGCGACGAATCCAGCGTTTCTGGTCGTGAATCGCGTGCGAACGCCAGACAGTCGAGCGATTTTCCTCAACGTCCTTCCTGACCTGGAGCCACGGACGATCGAGCCAGGGAACGGTCTCGAGGTTGGCGGCTCGTCGCGCGCAACCGTCTACGACGGGAAGGTCTACGCGTTTGAAAGCGAGACCGGCGAGGTCGCGCGCTATCGCGTCACGGAAGGCCTCGAGCTCGTCGAAGACGGCCGCTTCAGCATGACCGGCCTCGGCATCACGCGGTTTCGCACGCAGTTCATTTTTCTGTCGCCAACGCGGGCGTACTACGTGGACATCGCCGGTCGACAGGTGGTTGTCTTCAACCCGACGGCCATGGAGATCGTGAGCACGTTTCCCGCGGTCGAGTTCGAACGAGGGGACTTCAACATCTCGGTCGCGAGGCCGGTTCAGGTAGGGGACCGCGTCATGATCGCGGTCGCCTGGGACAACGCCTCGGATGGAGAGTTTGTGCCGAGTGTGGCGGTGGTTGTTCTCTCGGCGACCGAGGATCGAGTCGAGCGAATCATTGAAGATGATCGATGTGCGCTCGCGGGAGGCGGCTTCGCCGACGGCGATCGTTTCTACGCGATCGGCGACTCTGGGGCTGGGGGCTTCGACATCTTTGGCGTCGCGCCCATCGCCGATCCCTGCGTCGTGCGCACGGACGGAGAGACCTTCGACGACTTTGTGGTCGACCTTCGGACCGTCACCGGGGCGCCGCACTTCTCGGACGCTATCGGCGCCGGCGACGGAACCTTTGTGACGCGAATCTACGATTCTGACATCGACCCCGACACGCTCACGGATCCCTTCGGCTTCTTCAACCTGGAGGTTTGGCGCTACGCGATCGTGGAGATCGAGACGGGGACCACCAGCCGAATTGAGGACCTCCCCCTCAGCGGGATTTCCTTCGACCCCATTGTGATCGAGGGCGACTACTACGTGCAGCTCGTCGACGAAGACGAGGGGCGGTCGACGCTCTACCGCCTCTCAACGGGCGGCGCGACGGAGACCGTCGAGGCGATCGGCGACATTCAAGGCGCAGCGCGCATCCGCTAGACCGCGCGCGATCCGTTCAAAGGAAGCGCGGCCTAGATTGTTCGTCGCTTAAGCTGAACTCGTGAACGCGGCGGTCAGTTCGACAAAGAGCCGGTTTTCCAAGACCAGGAGCTCCGTTCATCAAAATGCGAGCAGCGGACTTAAGGCGGGAAGGTAGCGAAACGTCCGCCACCAGGTTATTCAAGAATGGAAGACAGCAAGGGCGAGGGGACCAGCCTGCAGCGACGGGACACTCGGCGCACCCCCTTAAGCACCATTGCTAGGAGGCGTGCAGGCTGATTCCCTCACCGTTGCTGTCTTCGATCATTCCGCTTACGGGCTACAGCGCATTCCCTCCTCAAGTTGGTCATCGCACACGGTGATCTCGTAGGGCACCTCGTCGCCGTCACCGCGAAGGAAGAACGAGAGCGACCGACCGCCGGGAAACGTAAAGGGCAGGCTGAGGATTTCGGTCGCGTCTTCACAAACCACGATGGTGGTCATGAACGAGTCCTCGCCGACGCTGACCGACGCCGAGAAGATCGTGTTCGTATCGTTGGGGGAAAACCCGAGGTCGCCGTACTCGGTGTTTTCGAACGCGGAGAACGGCGTGGTGCATGCGATCTGTTTCGTGTCGATCGCGCCAAGGTCGACGCCTGCGTGGAAGAACCGCACGTAGAAGCGACGTGGAAGCAGCTCAGCGAAGACGTCGGTGGGGTACACCTCGGTTTCGACGACGTCGCTTCCAAAAAGGATCGCCGTCAAGCGACCGTCCTCGTCGGGGAGTGCCGTATCACTCGTTCCCTCAAGGGCGGTTTCGCAGTCATCGCCCGCGATCCAACGAATCATGGAGGTCTCGCCGACAGGGATCGAGCGGTGGCCGGCGATTTCGCCAAGCGCCAACGGCTCGCTGAAGAGCGGCTCGCCGAATCCACCCGCCGCGGAAACGCAAACGTTCACGGCACTACCCGTGGTGAGGAAATTCCCGAAGCGAATCGATCGTTCGGTTGGGATCGCGGCGTCCGTTCCGGCGTCTTCCCCCGCATCTTCCCCCGCGTCCTCACCTGCGTCTTCGCCTGCGTCCGCGACGGCGTCCTCTCCCGCATCTCTCGGGTCTACGGCGCTGTCCGTCCCGCTATCGACGCCTCCTGCGTCCACGCCTGAATCGTCATCGCCACAGGCGACGAGGAGCGCCATCATCATTAACGCAACTCTCATCGCTCGACCTCGACGCGTCCAAAGCCAGTGATCAGCCCAGTTGTCTGAAAGATCTCGATCAGGCTCTCGTCCTCGGCGATCTCGATCAGCGTGTTGTTTCCGGTAAACGCGGCTTCCGGGCGCTGAATGAACTGCCGATCGCCCACTTCAAATCCGGGTCCCGTGCGCGGCGAGACGGCATCCAGATCAAGGCGCCTTGAGGCGCTCAGGTTGTTGATGTCGACTTCAACCCAATACGAGACGGGTTCGTTCAGGAAGGTGAGAGGCGCGTCGCGCGGGTCGACGCTGCCGAGGCTTTCGTCCATGGCTGTGGTCAGGAACTTCCCGTCGCCTCGATAGAAGAGCCCGGTGCACGGAAGGCCCCCCGCCGCCTCGTTGAAGTCCACGAAGAATGCGGGATCGAAGGCGAGCTCATCGGGGGGAATGCGAAGCAAGCAGCTTGGGGGGAGCTCGTCATCGAACCACTGGCGAACGAGGTAGTTGTCTCCAAAGACGTAGATTGATCCGTCTTCCGCGAGGGCCATCCCAGAAAATCCGCCGACGCAGCGCTCGTCTTCGATCACGGCTTCGATCTCGTCCGTGGCGGTGTTGAAGACGGCGACCTGAATGCCTGGAAAGAACCCGCCGGCGAAGTCCTGTTGTTGAACCACCACAAAGAGGAGGTCGTCGCGGAGAACGCCCGGATCGATCTCCGGGAGAAAGTCCGGCTTCATCAGCGGGCGTAGATCGATCTGGTCACCAATTTCGAGCGCCGCCGGGTCCCAGATGACAACGCGAATCCCGCCGGAACCATCAAAGAGGTACGCCTTGTCGTCCGAGATGAAGTTGTTGCCGAAAGGGATGAAGGAGAGCCCGAGGGCCGCGAGGCTGATTCGCTCACCAGGCTCCAGGGAACCGTCGGCTTGGGGAAACCAGCGCTGCAATACCGGTTCCTCCGCGGAGCCCGTGAAGACCCGGTTGCCCTGTACGAAGACGCGTGCGTTGCCAGGAAGCTCGACGGCGTTTTCGGTTCCGATGGTGCGCCCCTCGATTTCATCGACGAGCTGCAGGTAGGACGTGCGTCCTTCCGGGCTCGCGATGGTGGTCTGGACGTACCAAAAGGCGGCTGGTTCGGTGGACGCGTCCGATCCGTCCGGCGGAGCGGCATCGCGCGCTCCTGCGTCCACGGGGGCGTCATCGTCGCCACCGCAACCGGAGAGAAGCGCTACGAGCAGCCATCGAGCGGTCACGGCGTCACCTGAAAGCAGTAGACGCGGCGAGGGGGATCGCAGGGCGCACTTGCGCTTGCCGTCCATCCGTCGCCGGCTTCCGCGCAGCGGCCGACCGTTCCGTCGTCTTCAGGGTAGTACGATCGCCAACGCCGGCAGTCGACACCGGAGTAGCGACCGTCTGGGTTGGTGCCGGTAAACACCTCGACGTCGCCCAACTCGTCGCCGTTCTCATCGAAGGAGATCGGAACACGCGGTCCAACGCGAAGTTCCTCGCGAGATTCGAATGCCATCATACCGTCGGTACGGTACCAAGGGCCCTCGCCACGCACGCTATCAACCGCGTCGCGTTCCCTCGTCGAGATCCAGGCGATCCACTCGCCTCCGAGCTCGGCACCTAGGCGCGTGCAGGTCTCGTTGGCCCGCGGAACGGAGTCTCCGGACAGCACCTCGGAGCTGACGAACACCCACGGACCCGTGACGTCCGGAGCGGCGTCCTCGGGAGCGGCGTCCTGTGCAGCGTCCAGTGGAGCGGCGTCGTCGGGAGCGGCGTCCTCGGAAGCGGCGTCCGGCGCATCATTCGAGGCCGCGTCCGAACCGGAGGCAGCGTCCGCCTCGGTCGGGGCGTTCGAATCGCACGCGAGAAGACTCGCGATAAAAACGAGCATCCTCGTCAACGGTTTCGCGTCTCCGGAAACCCGTCGCCATCCTCGTCCGCGATCTCCACGAGCCGGCCCGAGTCGAGGCCAAGTTGCTGAAAGCGGTCGAACACGCCGTCGTGATCGTCGTCGAACCAAACCGAGGTGGGGCGCCCGTTTCCAGCCATGATGACGGCACGGTCAAAGCGTCCGTCACCGTCGTCGTCGCTCTGGGCAATGCGCCCGTCGTTCGTTGCGCGGTACGCATCGGTCTCTTGCGAAGAAGAGAAGAACGTGCCCGCCACAAAACTTACAAGGGCGACCGCCAAGATGGTGAGCGGTTGACGTCGCGCGCGAACCCGCGAAGCTGTCGGGACCCCGAGGCCCATCAGACCTTCGGAAAGAGAGTGATCGCGACGCGGCACCATCACCTTCCAACGTCCGTCCGCTCGATCAACCTCGGCGAGAATCCCGTGTTCGAGAAGCTCGCGAACCATGTCGTGAGCGGGGGCGGGTTCGCCAAAGCTTCGAAGCGTTCGCATGAAGGGTTCTTAATGAAAGTGAATGGCGATTTCAATAAGATTGGGGCTGAATACGTGCGTTTCCGCATCCCCCAAAGGCTGCATCCCTCATGATCGTTCGCTTGTCCCGTCTTCTTGCGGTGTGCTTGTTGCTTCCTGCGATGTCCTCGGCCCAAGGCCTCACGCCTCCTTCGCTGATCGAAGAGGCCGAGCCCACGCTTCGCGTGGAGCAAGAAGCAGCGGTCGTTCTGCGCATCACCATTGGTGCCGATGGCGCGGTCACGGAGGCGGAGGTGGTGGAAGGGGCAACGCCGTCTCTCGATCAGGCGGCGGTCGATGCCTTGCGTCGGTCGCGTTTTCGTCCAGCGACGCAGGCCGGCACTCCGGTTCCCGTTCGGGTTTTGTATCGACTGGTGTTTCGGCCGGACGTGTCGACGCAGGAAGAGCCGCCGGACACGGAACCGCAGGACACGGAACCGCAGGACGCGCCGCAGGACGCGCCGCAGGACGCGCCACAGGACACGGAACCGCAGGACACGCCGCAGGACGCGCCGCAGGACACGGAACCGCAGGACACGCCCACATTTGGCGCGGAAGCCGAGGTCGAGCGTGACTGGGAGGGACTCCTGGAACGTTCTGCGGAGGCCGTGAACGTGATCAACACGCGGGAGCTCCAGCACCGCGCGGTCGATCTCGGTGATGTGCTCGCCCGCGAACAAGGCGTCGCAATTCGGCGGAACGGCGGACTCGGATCCACCTCGCGCTTCTCTCTCGCCGGGCTCTACGATGACCAGATTCGCTTCTTCGTCGACGGCGTTCCGCTAAACGTCGCAGGCTTTCCATTCGGCCTTGCCAACGTTCCCATCTCCTTGGTCGACAGCGTCGAGATTCACCGAGGTGTGGTGCCCATTCGGCTCGGCGCGGATGCGCTTGGGGGCGCGGTGAATCTCAACGCGTCACAGCGCCTGCGGCAGACCTACGGCGCCGCCAGCTACCAGTTCGGGTCCTTCGGAACGCACCGCGCCTCGCTGGCGGCGCGCTATCACGACGCGGACTCCGGCTTTGTCGTCGGAGGTCTCGCGTTCGCCGACCACAGTGACAACGACTACGACGTCGATGTCGAGATCCCCGACGAACGCGGACGCCTCCAACCCGCGCGCGTTCGGCGGTTTCACGATGCGTATACCGCGTTTGGTGGCACGTTTGACATCGGCGTGCTGGATCGACCCTGGGCGCGGCGGCTCACGCTCCGCCTCTTCGGGACGGGATACGACAAAGAACTCCAGCACAACGTTGTGATGACCGTGCCCTATGGCGAGGTCACGTTCTTCGAGCGCGCCTACGGAGCGACTCTTCGCTACGACCACCAGATCGATGACGTTCGCGTGGATCTCGTGACAAGCGTCGCGACGCTACGAACGGACTTTCAGGACCTGGGAGAGCGCATCTTTGACTGGCGCGGCAACGTGCTCGGCGACCGCGCCGTACCAGGGGAGATTCAATCGGTTCCTCAGGATCAGACGTTTCGGCAGTGGACATCGTTTTCCCGGGCGGGAGTGTTCTGGGACGTGGTGAACGGACACACCCTCGGCGTGACGGCTACGCCGGAGTACACGACGCGGTCCGGCAACGATCGACGCACGGACGATGAGCCCGACCCCCTGAGCGGCGAACAAGACCTCTTTAAACTGACGATCGGCGCCGCTCATGAGATGTCCATCGTCAACGACCGCATCGAGAATGTCCTGTTCGCCAAGTACTACTACTACCGTGCGGATACCGAGCAGCTGCTTCCAGGACGCGTCTTTCGGTCGCTCGACGAGCGCTCCCATACGCCCGGCGTCGGTAACGCAACGCGCTTCCTTCTTCATGACTCGTTCTGGATCAAGGCCTCTTACGAGTGGGCGACCCGTCTGCCCAATTCACCGGAGGTTTTTGGCGACGGTCGGTTGGTGCTAGCGAACCTGGAGCTGCAGCCCGAACGCAGCCACAACCTCAACCTCAGCGCGCAGCTCGATCACAATCACGAGGGGACCGGTCGGTGGGCTGCGGAAGTGAACCTCTTTGCGCGCTTGTCAGACGATCTGATCGTGCTTCTCGGGAACGAACGTTCCTTTATCCATCAGAACGTATTTCGCGCGCGCGGTCTCGGCGTCGAAGCGTCGGCCCAGTGGACATCGCCGGAGAGCCACGTGTCCCTCGGAGGAAACGTCACGTACCAGGACGTACGCAACGTTTCGTCGCAGGGGGCGTTCGGCGACTTTGATGGCGACCGAATTCCGAACCGGCCTTATTTCTTCGCGAACGCGAACGCGGCGCTCCGCGCGCCCAACCTGGTCGTCGATGGGGACAGCCTGACGTTCAGCTGGGACTTTCGTTTTGTGCACGAGTTCTTTCGCGGCTGGGAGAGCCAGGGTCTTCGCGCGTTCAAGCAGACGGTGGACACGCAGCGAATCTTCGGCCTCGCGCTTTCCTACGCGACGCCGGATCCAACCCCGCTGACGTTTACGCTCGACCTCCAGAACGTGACCGATGCCCGCGTCTTTGACCTCTTTGGGGTTCAGCGCCCAGGGCGAACGGTCTTTTTCAAGGTTCGCGGCGAGATCTGACCGGGCCACCTCCTTGCAATGGGTCCTGGATCACGCTCTTGGGCCAGGCGGCAAGAAATGAAAAGCGCTCACGATTTCAAATGCTTGCAAACCACTATGGGCGTGTGTAGATAATGACTTTCAATTTCGATCGAGGAGGCGTCATGGCCCGACGGCTTGGATGGGTGTTGCTGATCGCCGCGATCGCGTGCGGGGACGACGACGGAACCAGCGGCGATTCAGGCGTCGACACCGGATCGGGAGACACCGGGCCGAGCGACACCGGATCGCGCGACACCGGATCGAGTGACACCGGACCAGGCGACACCGGACCAGGCGATACCGGGCCAGGCGATACCGGACCAGGCGATACCGGACCAGGCGACACCGGACCAGGCGATGCCGGACCGGGCGACGCTGGGATGGACGCCGACCTGCCGATGTCCACGATCCGCTTTGTCCACGTCGCGCCCGGCGAAGATGTTCTCGACGTTCTGATCGACGACGCGCCAGCCGGATCCATCGACCGCGACGAAGGAACAGCGGGCGTGTCGACGGCGTCTGGGAGTCACACGATTCGAGTTCGGCGAAGTGGTGAGTCCGGTGACCTCTTCACGGTCGACGTCGACCTAAGTGAAGGCGAGACGACGTCGGTCGCCCTCTACGGAGCGACGCCCACGGGCCTCGTTCTCGTCGACGACGACGCTGGGATTTCCGCTGCCGAGACCAGGATCCGCGTGGCGCACGTCGCCGACGGAGTGGGGGAGGTCGACCTGTTTGTCATGGGCGATCCGCCCTCAGCGCTCCTGTCGGACGTCGCCTTCGAAGCCAGCGGATCGGTCGACGCGGCGCCTGATGCGTTCCGACTCGGTGTCGACGCGAACGATGACACGTTCATCGATCTGGTGTTCTCGGTGCCGGCATTGATGGCCGGCGCGCTAGAGGCTGTTTACGCGGTCGCTGAGACCGGGGGCGACGTCTACCTCCTGGCTCACCGGCCCGACGGGAGCACGCTGCGAATTGATGCGGATGCACGCTGTGCGACCCTCAGCCACGACGGAACGGTCCCCCTCGCTTCGACGATGAACACCGCGGGCGTCATCTCCGAGGACATGGTGACGGGCACACTGGCGATCATTGGCCGCGGTGATGGAACACCAGGCGACGCAGACGGCCTTTACCTCGTGACGATGCCGGACATGCTGGTTGGCTCCGGTCTGGATGTCTTCCCGCGAGAAGAGGATTTCGTTGTCGGGTCGCTCAACTTTGACGCCGACGGGGTGACCGGCTGCGGCGTGGAAACGGTCGAGGTCAGCGCCCTCGACCTGAGCGAGTTATGGACCGACGGATCCGCGACTACCGATATCAGCGACGCAGCGCTTGGGTTGTGGTTCTTCAGCGAAGACCGTACGTCGATGATGTTTGGGGAGCTTGACGCGAGCGACACCGTCACCTTTTCTGGCGGCGCTCTGACCTCGGTCGATGTCAGCATCACCATCGCGTTTTCGTTGGTGGTCAACGACACCCTCACGGCGGTTTACGACGGGACGCTGAGCTTTGCTGGAGATGCGTTCACGATCGAGATCGATGATCTGGTCCCTGACATTCCCGTGTTCGTCGGCACCGTCGACTCGACGATGATCTTCGATCTTGAGGGGACCCTCAACGCGCTCTGATCCGTGTCGGTACGGCGACCGGCCAACGATTCTCTCCTCGGTTTCGTCGTACCCGCGCTAGGCTGCGCTGGTGATCGAGGTCGATGCGCTTTGGAAGAGCTACCCGCTCGGCGAGCGGAGCATCGTTGCGCTCCGCGACGTCAGCCTCCGCATTGACGACGGTGAGTTCGTCGCGGTGGTCGGCAGCTCCGGAAGCGGAAAGTCGACCCTCCTCAATGTGCTCGGTCTCCTCGATCGCTGGGATTCAGGGACGTATCAGCTGGCGGGGCGAAACATGGCCGGCCTCGCTGATCGCCGAAGCGCGCGTCTCCGAAACGAGTTGATTGGCTTTGTGTTTCAGTCCTTTCACCTGTTGCCGACGAAGAGCGCGTGGGAGAACGTGGCGCTTCCTTTGGCGTACCGGTCCTCGTCTCGCCGGGACCGAAAGAAACGCGCCCGTGCACTCCTTGAGCGCCTTGGTCTCGGCGACCGGGCGGTCCATCGCCCGAACGAGCTCAGCGGCGGTCAGCGTCAGCGGGTTGCCATCGCTCGGGCACTCATCACTGATCCACCGCTCATTCTTGCCGATGAACCCACCGGAAACCTGGACTCGCAGACGACCAGCGAGGTGCTCGCGCTCCTTCGGTCGATGCACGGCGAGGGGCGCACCGTGGTCGTCGTCACCCATGATCCCGAGGTTGCCGCAGAAGCCGACCGCGTGATCACCATGCGCGACGCGGAGGTCGTCTCGCACGACAACCAAGGGTAAACCCGGTGGCCTCTGAGGCCTTGATTCGGTAGCGTTCGCAGACGGCGTGGACCTTCTCTTCGAGACCTGGGAGAGCCTGACGCGTCGACCGCTGCGTACGGCGACGACAGCGTTCGGCGTGTTCTGGGGCATGCTCTTGCTCGTCGTGATGCTCGGCGCCGCTGAAGGGTTCCGCAACGGCGTCGACCGGCTCTTCCAGGACGATTCAGCTACATCGGTTTGGATTTCTGCCGGAGCGACGAGCCGATCCTTCGAGGGGATGCCCGCCGGTCGAACCATCGAGCTTACGATCGATGACGTCGATGCCATCGCGGCGAATCTCGAGGAGCTGCGGGACGTTTCACCGCGCTATCCCGTTCAAGCCACCGTGACGGCGCCGCGGACGGGTCGCACCGCCGGTCTTCCGGTCTACGCGATCGGGCCGGGTTACGGCGCCGTCGAGCGAACGCAGGTCTGGCGTGGGCGTCTGCTCAACGAACTCGACGAGGAGCGAGCGCGCAACGTCGTCATCGTGGGGCGGCGTGCGGCGGAGATTCTCTTTGATCGCGCGGAGTCCGCTCTCGGGGAGTGGCTCGACGTGAGCGGCAATCGCTTTCGCATCGTCGGCGTATTCACGGACGCTGGTGGCGATGGCGAAATGCGGCGCGTCTTTCTTCCCTACGCGTCGCTTCCGCACACCTTCGATGCGAGCCGACGAACAAAACTGATTGTCGCGATGTCGGACCCCGAAGCACGCCCTGCGCTGATTCGTGATCGCGTTCGTCGGCTGCTCGCGCGGCGTCATCGATTCGCTGCGGACGACCCAACGGCACTAGAGGTCGACATCGCGATGGAGCAGTGGGAGAAGTTCTCGGCGCTGATGACAGGGATCGAGCTTATGGTGCTCGTCATCGGCCTTGGAACGCTCCTCACCGCGACCTCGGGGGTCAGCAATATTCTCCTTGTTTCGGTTCGAGAGCGGACCCGCGAGATTGGGCTTCGTCGCGCGCTGGGAGCGTCCGCGACGGAGATCTTCGCGATGGTGATCGCGGAGGCTGTCCTGATCGCGTCCGTCGCCGGAGCGCTAGGCGTCGGAGCGGGCCTGGCGTTGCTCAAGGCGATTCGAGATCTCGGTGTTCGCTCCGACTTTTTTGAGCGGCCAGCGGTCGATGCGCTCGCGATTTGGGCGCTGCTCGGCGTGCTCGTTGCGATTGGCGCCTTGGCTGGCGTCTTTCCCGCGCGTCAGGCCGTTCGATGGACTCCTGCGGAGGCGCTTCGTGACGAATAAGACGCGCTGGCCGGGTCGATTGCTTCGCTTGGCGGTGGTGCTTCTCGCTGGCGCGGCGCTCGTCGGGTACGTCACCCGCGAGGAACCCGAGATCTTCAATGGGCCGACATCGATCGTTGCGCGGGGTGATCTCGTGGAGACGACCGTCGTCGTTGGGGAGATCGCGCCTCGGACCGAAGTGCACGTTCGACCCACCATCACCGGCATCCTTACCGAAATCACCGTTCAGGCCGGCGACCGCGTGTCCCAAGGGCAGCACGTCGCGACGGTGGCCCCGGTCGCCGATCCGGTAAGCCTGTCCAACGCGCAAACGCGACTCGCGCGGGCCCGATTGCAAGCGACCGCAGCGGCGCGCGAAGCGGAACGCCGAGGCCGTCGTAGCGCTGGAGGCGAGCTCGCCGTCTCGCGGCAGGAATTCGACCGCGCTCGCGACGACGTCGCTCTCGCGGAAGCGGAAGTCGCTGCCGCACAGCGCGAACTTCGTCTCATCGCCCGGGGAACAAGCCGGGCGAGTGGTCAGGCGTCGACACGGGTCATTTCCCCCATGGCCGGGACCGTGCTCGACGTACCAGTGGTCATCGGAACGTTCGTCAGCGACACCAACTCGTTTCGGGACGGTACTTCAGTGGCTGTGGTCGCGGCGATGGATGACCTTCTCTTCAAAGGGCAGGTCGACGAAGCGCACGTCGGCTCGCTTGAGCTTGGCGCCACCATCGAGCTTCGGGTTGGGGCGCATCCCGAGGAGCGGATTCGCGCCCGTCTCGAGCACATCGCACCCCAAGCCACCCGCGACGTCGACTCGCGAGGCGTGACGACCTTCGAGATCTGGGCGGCGCTCGAGGCACCTTCGGTTTCCCTGCGTGCCGGCTACAGCGCGACCGCTGAGATCACGATCGACGAGCGCCGAGATGCGTTGCTGGTCGACGAAGGAACGCTCACGTTCGAAGACGGCAACGCGATGGTCGATGTGCTTGCGGGTGGGACGCTCCACCGACGCGCCGTGGCGGTCGGCCTTTCCGATGGGGTTCGTATCGAGGTGCTCGACGGCCTCTCGGAAGGGGACGAGGTCGCGATTCGAACCACCCGCGAGTGATCAGCGCAAACGAAAGCCGTTGAGAATGATCCCGGCTGTTTGAATCGCGCGCACCGGTCGGTCCCCGGAGACGTCGAAGAGCCTACCGCCGGAGAAGTCCGCCCCGGGAGCGACAACGTAGGCGGTATCGTCGATCGTGAACGTGATCTGCGATGTCGAGAAGGGCTCGAGGTCCGTGAACACCTCCGCATCCTCGTCTCCGGCGAGGTCGAAGCGACCCCAGCGCCACATCGAGGTGCCGTTGAGTTCGCCGATCGTCAACGTCCCGTCCGGCACCAAGCTCTCATCGAGGACGCGCGTGAAGACGACGGTGCCCGTTCCTCCAAACATCGCAGCCGAAGGAACCCCACCGGTACGCTCGGAGAAGAGAACGCGCTCCGCGATGTCATAGGACCCTGGGTCAAATCGCACGTAGCACTCCTCGCCGGCGCTCAGACCAGCGAGGCGGTTGGTTACCGAGGCAGTGTCGGAGGCCACGTAGATCGTACCGTCATCGAGCACTCGCGCGTAGGTGACGCCCTCGCAGTCCACGTCGATGACCTGCGAGATCGCTTCGGCTTCGGTGTCGATGACCAGAACGCGCGAGAGTTCGTTGATCGACCCCGAGAACGACGCGTAGGTCACGGGGATGACCAGATCGTTCCCACGCCGTACGCCGCGGTTCACGAGCGGGATCCAGCCGGGGAGATCGAGCTGATCGAGGCTCTCCGTCCTGTCGATCACCATCTCCTCAGGATTCCAGAGGACCATTCGTCGGCTGAGGGTATCGAGAACATACCCTCGGGTGGGCGACGTGAAGACGAGGTTTGCCGGGCTCGCCCGACTCGCGTCGACACTCGATCCAGCGAACGAGATTTCGCCGTCCTGACGCAAGACGCGGTCCTCGCTGATGCGCCATCGAGTCACCACAGGCGCCTGTCCGTTAGTCGTGAAGAAGGTTCCTGGTGTCGGGCCAGGCACCGCGATTCCGCCGCCTGGAACTTCGAGACCGATTGTGGGATCGACCTCGGTGTCCGCGTCGAGGGTTTCGACAAAGGAAAGCAAGCCGGTCTGTGGCGTTCCGGAAATGCGTGCGGAGATTGCAAAGTTCACCGGCGGAAGCATCGTGCCGCCAGCGTCGGTTCCGCTGTCCGTGTCACCGGCGTCGCTCGGACTGGCGGAGTCGTCGCCGCACGCGATCGCAAAGAGCGTCGCGAGAACACACCAGAGCACCCTTGTTGTCATACCGTCTTCTTAGTCCTGATGCGTAAGTACGCCAGCGTGGACTCCGGCGAAGAAAACGAGCCCAATCGGGGTGCTCGACTCAACCTACGGAGCCGTGACGACTAGCTCTCCGCGCATCGCTACGAAGTGCCCGGGGAACGTACAGACATAAGGATAGGTTCCCGGTTCCGGAGCGGTGAAGGTGACCTCGGTCGTTTCACCTCCTCCGACCAGCGACGTGTGGGCGATGATCGCGTCGCGCTGCGCGTCGGGAATGAAGTTGTTCGCTGCACCGGCTGCGGAAGCGGCGGCGGCGAAGGCGGGCACGTCGGTGTCTGGCTTCAAGATGACGACGTTGTGGCCCATGGCGGTCTTCGCCATTTGGCCGGTGTGACGAAGAGTGATCGTGACCTTCTGGCCGCTCACCGCCTCGATACGCGTGGTGTTGAAGGACATCTGATCCCCCGCCTGGAGCTCGACCGCGACATCCCCGCCGCAACCGAGCAGCACAACCAACCCAACGATATGTCTCATGACTTTCGTTGTGCATTAATGACTTTGAATATCAAAGTCAGCAATTGAGAGAACGCACGAGAACGAGTGCGCGCGCCCTTCTATATGATAATGAAAGTCATTAGCGATTGGAGCCGCATTGAAAGACATCGCCGTCGAGCTTGGGCCCATTCAGGAGACCCTTCTGATCCCGCTTCTGGGACGCGCTGAGGAGACCCTCAAGAAGCGCGCTCTCCTCCGCGACCCGAAGGCCGTCGAGATCGTGGGTCGGCTCAACTATGACTTCTCGAAATGGCACGGCACTTCGAGCCTCGTTGGCGCATGCGTTCGGGCCCGTCTCTTTGACGCGATCGTCATGTCGTTCCTCAAGGAGAACCCAGAGGGGACCGTCGTTGAAATCGGTGCGGGGCTAAACACGCGTTACGAGCGTCTCGACAACGGAACGGCCCGCTGGGTGGAGCTCGACCTTCCGGACAGCATGGCGCTTCGTCGTGAGTTCTTCGAGGATACCGAGCGCCGGACTCTCGTTACGGGAAGTGTTACCGACCCGGAATGGCATACGGCGGTCGGGGACGGTCCCGTCTGCTTCGTGTCGGAAGCGGTGTTGATCTACCTCGATGGGGACCAAGTTAAGGACGTCTTCGCGCAGCTGCTCGAACGCTTTTCGGGCGCGTGGGTTGTCATGGACACGGTGTCGTCCAAGATGGTGGACAGCCAAGCGAAGCACGACGCGATGCGCAAGCTTTCGGAGGAGAGCTGGTTTCGATGGAAGTGCGATGACCCGGCGAACCTCCACGAGTGGGGGCTGTGGCTGCAGCGGTCGCAAACGTTCCTCGATGCGTCAGACGAAATCGTCGAGGATATGCCGTGGGCGTATCAGATGATCACCCGATACGCGCCGTGGCTCATCCGTCGGCAGGTGAGCGGATATCGCATCAACCGTTTCGTACTTGGGCCGCCCGAGTGAAGCGGCTCCTCGCCTTCGTCCATAGCCCGTGGCTTGCGCTTGCGGTTGTGCTTCTGTGCTGCGCCGCACTCCTGGAGCTGACCCCTCACGTGGTCGTCTACCTCGCAGCCGATGCACTTCTGCGCGACACACCGGCGATGGACCGCCTCCCGTGGCTTGCGGCGCTTGCGGTTGGTGGCGTGGTGCTTCGATATGTCTTCCTCGGCACAGGAACCGTTTTGAGCCACGCGACGGCGTTTCGAATGATGCGTCTAGCCCGGATCGCGATCGCCGAGAAACTCGCGCGGGTTCCGCTCGGGTTCTTCGGAACGCATTCGAGCGGGGACCTCAAGAAGACCACCGTCGACGATGTTGCGGCTCTCGAAGGCGTGTTTGCGCACAACCTTCCGGACCTTGCCTCTGCAGTGGTTGTCCCCGTCGCCGCGTTTGCGTGGCTTGCCCACGTTCTCGGGTGGGCAATGGCTCTCGTCAGTCTCGGTCTCGTGCCGATCGCGTTCGCGGTTCAGGCCCGCGTGATGGGGTCGATGGGGGACGAGTTCAAGAAATGGCATGCTGCCGAAACGCGCGCGAACGAGTCGATCCTCGAGTTCCTTCGGGGCATCGCGGTTCTCAAGTCTTTTGATCGCGAAGCGCAGTCCCTCGAGCGAGTTCGCGATGGTGTCTACGGCATCCGTGACTACGCGACGGAAGTGACCGAGCGCATGATGACGGGCTATGCGCTTTTTGAGGTGCTCGTCTCGCACACGCTCCTCCTCGTGGTCCCGACGGCCGTTGCCGCGTATCTCGCCGGCTGGGTCGACGCGCCGGGTGTCGTGCTCTTCGTGGTTCTTGGCGCGGGAATGACCGCGCCCCTTTTGAAGCTGATGTTTCTCTTTGGTCGTGGCCACATGACGAAACTCGGGGCGAAGCGAATTGTAGACGTGCTGGCCGCGGATGAGCTGACGGCGGGCGAGAGCGACGCCCCCAAGACGTTCGACATTGAAGTTCGCGGGGTGAGTTTTCGCTACGCGGAGGAGCGACCGAACGCCCTTGAGAACGTCAGCATCGTCGTCCCGGAGGGAACGGTGACCGCGATTGTGGGCCCGTCAGGATCGGGGAAGACCACGTTGGGTCGCATGCTGGTTCGAAGCACGGATCCCGATTCGGGAGCGATCGCGATCGGGGGCGTGGACCTCCGGGAGCTTCGCCCGGAACTCCTTACCACCCTCGTCGGTCGGGTCGAACAGGCGACGACGCTCTTCGTCGGGAGTGCACGAGAGAACCTTCTCCTCGCCAAGCCCGACGCGACCGACGATGAGCTTGAACGCGTGACGCGGGCCGCCAAGCTGCACGAGGTTCTCGCGCGACTTCCAAGCGGCTACGACACCGAACTTCAGGAGCGGGGCGGGCGGTTGTCTGGAGGGGAGCGACAGCGGCTTGGGATCGCGCGCGCGCTGCTTAAGGACGCGCCGGTGCTCCTCCTCGACGAGGTGACGTCCAACTTGGATGCCGAGACAGAGCACGCGGTTCAGCAGGGCATCAGCGCCCTCGCGGAGGGGCGGACGGTGATCGTGATCGCGCACCGACTCCGAAGCGTCGTTGGCTGCGACCAAATTGTGGTTCTCGACGACGGTGCGGTCGTTGAGTCTGGAACGCACGAAGAGCTCCTCGCTCGCGACGGGCTCTACCGCGAGCTTTGGGACGCCCAAGAGTCGGCGCGTGACTGGACGCTTCGCGGGGGAGCGGCGCCTTGATCGATCTTGGCTTTGACCTTGCCGGTCGCGTCGATCCCCGCATGCGCACTGGGTTGTGGCAGTCGGCCGTCGCCTCCGTCGCGGAGGTTGCGACCTATGCGCTCGCGTACGTCGTGCTCGAGAGCGTGCTTTCGGGGCAAAGGGTGGAACACATCCCGTGGATCGCTGCGGGGGCGATCCTTCTCGCCGTACTGGTGGGCTGGTTCTTCAAAGCGCGCGCTGGCCTCAACAACTTCGCGTCGACCTACAGTCTGGTGTGCGATGTACGGATGCGTCTCCTCGAGCATCTCCGCCGGCTGCCCATGGGCTTTTGGGCGTCCCGACGGGCCGGCGCAGTAAGCAGCATGCTTACGGATGAGTTTGCGCTCTACACCGAGATCGCGACCCACGTTTGGGGGATGACGATTGCGCAGGCGACGTTTCCGGCGGTTCTTCTCGTCCTGCTCGCGATCGTGGATTGGCGTCTCGCGATCGTTGCGGCGGCGCTCGTTCCTCTCGCTCTTCGAGCGGTTCCCTGGAGCCACCGCCTTCTCGATCGAGCCAGCGCGCGGCTTGCCAAAGTCCACGAAGAGTCTGTCGGTACGCTAGTCGAGTACGTGCAAGGGATCGAAACGCTACGTGAGTACGGAGCGGTCGGTTCTCAGCACCAAGCCCTGGAGGCATCTCAACGAGACCTGGAAAAGGAAATGATGCGGACCGAGCTCGCTCCGGCGCCCGCGATTCTGATGTACGCGTTTCTCGTTCACTTTGGCTTTGCGCTCGTTGTGGCGATCGGAGGCTGGCTGGTTGCGGAAGACGGACTTTCGCCGTTGACGCTTGTTCTCTTCCTCGTCGTCGGGCTCCGCTTCTTCGGATCCTTGGCCGATCTCTCCCTCTTCTTGGCGGAGGCGCGTTTTGCTTCACGGACTCTCCGGCGCCTACGCACGGTTGTTTCGACGGAAGCGCAGCACGATGTCGAAGTCGGGAACTCGCCGGTGGACGCGTCGCTCTCCGTCTCGGGTGTTCGTTTCGCCTACGAAGAAGGACGGCCGGTAATCGACGGGGTGGATGCCGAGTTCCGACCGGGGACACTCACAGCCCTCGTCGGTCCTTCCGGGTCGGGGAAGACCACCCTCGCGATGCTCTTGCCGCGGCTCTGGGACGCGGACGAGGGGACGATCACCCTCGGTGGCGTGGATGTTCGCGACCTTCCGCTGCGTGAGCTGCAGTCGCATATCTCCGTTGTTTTTCAGGACGTGGTGCTCTTTCAGGGGACGGTCGAAGAGAACATTCGACTCGCTCGGCCGGGGGCGACCCGTGCCGAGGTTGTCGCCGCCGCAAAAGCAGCCAGGGCCGACGAGTTCATCGCTACTCTTCCGCTCGGGTACGACACTCTTCTCGGCGAGGGCGCGGAGGACCTTTCAGGCGGTCAGCGACAGCGCCTTTCGATCGCGCGTGCGCTCCTCAAGGACGCGCCGATTCTGATCCTCGACGAGGCGACTTCGGCAGTGGATCCGTACAACGAGCGTTTGATTCAGGAGGCGCTTGCGCGGCTCGTGAAGGGGCGAACCGTAATCGTCATCGCCCACCGCCTCGCGACGATTCAACACGCCGATCAGATTCTCGTGCTCGATGGTGGCCGCGTCGTTGAACGAGGCACGCACGACGACCTCCGGGCAGAGGACGGACTCTACGAGCGCTTGTGGGTGCGTCATCAGGAAGCCGCGCGCTGGCGGCTGTGATGCGAGGGGACGCGTCCTAGAGAGGCGAACAGATCGCCTCTAGTTGAGGTGAACCTCGCGTTGAAGGCGAAGCTGTTGGAGGAGGGCGCGCACGAATTCGATCGCCCCGAATACGGAGCCCTCAAAGCAGGCGACGCAAACTCCGTCGAGACGGTTCTGACGCGTGTCGAAGCCAACGGGAACGAGGGCTTCGAAGGAGCTGTGGGTACAGCGGATGCAGAACTCGTTTTTTTCCGGCCGGGCGAGGAGCGTGATGTCGCCGGCGCCGTGGATGCCGGTGGTGATGAGCGGCTTGACCACGGACTGAGGTTTGTTTCGGATCCACTCGCGATAGAGAAGCCGTATTGATTGGTCGGCCATCGCGTTTTGAAGGACGACTTCGGCGAGATTTCCGAGCAGGTACACCAACGTGTCCCGCGGGAAGCCGCCATCACTCCACTCTTCGGTCATCACACCGCGAGGTTAGCATATCGATAAGGATTTTCATATTCGATAACGCGGATGGCTCTCTTGATGAAGCGATTTAAGTGTTTGAAATTATTTGCTTCCCATCCGCCGCATGGATGCGAGAAAGTGCTCGTCGAGGTCAGGCCTCGTCGGGTCCCAGCCAAAAACCTCGCAGATTCGGGCTCGGTTGTTGAGCCAGTCGTACACCGCGCTGCGAAAGATCCAAATCAGATGTTCCGCCGGGATGTCGTCCCGAAGGATTCCAGCGGCTTGCGCGCGTTCGACGAGGCCCACGACCCAGCGCAATAGCGCGGCCTCACCTTCGAAGTCGGTGTCTCCTGCGAGCTCGGCCCACATGCCGATTCGACGGGCGAGCGGCTCTGCCTCGGCGAAATCGAAGAATGCCCGCATCAAGCTGAGAACGGGATCCTCTCCCTTGGCGCGCTTGATTTCGAGAAGGAGGCGCTCGTTGGCGCGGCGCACGACCTCGCGCTTCACCTCCTTCCAGAGCTCTTCTTTCGAGCCAAAATGGTAGCTGATCAGCGGCTGAGAAAGGCCTGCCCGTCGCGCGATCGCTCGAAGCGACCCGGTTTCGAAGCCCCGTTCCGCGAACTCCTCGATCGCTGCCTCAAGGGCGCGAGCGCGGACTCCTTCGGGGTCGCGGCGACGGTCGCTCATCCTGGCCGGCTACCACAGGCGGTAGCCTCGGTCACTTGCTTCGTTATTTATCACATGATAAATAGTGAGGGTGAAATCGATAGGGGTTTGCCTTTCAATGCTCCTTCTTCTCGGGTGCGAAGGCAGCCAGCGCTGTGATGAGCCCGCGTCGATGGAGACCCACCAGGTTCGCGCGTCGGATGACGTCGAGCTCGTCTTCACGATCTTTCGTCCGGCTGGGGCCTGCGGCGCCGACCCGGTTCCCATCATCCTCTGGAATCACGGGTATCCGGAGTCGCGGGCGGACTCCTTGGACGACGCGCGTCCCTATCTCGAACGCGGCTACGGGTTTGTCTCCCTCGACCAGCGGGGCATCCTCGGGGAGACCGGAGGATTCACCAGCGGTGCCGCCCGTCCTGGCATCGAGGACGCCGACGCGAGCCTCGTCCTCGATTGGGTGCACGACAACGTTGAGTGGGCCGAGCGTGAACCTTCGTCGGGAATCGAACGGGACCTTGCTGTGGGAACGTTCGGCAACGGCGGCGGTGGCCATCTCTCTCTACTTCTCGCCGCGTCGGATCCACGCATCGACGCGGTCGTTCCCTACGTGGCGTACTCGTCCGTACTCGACGATGTATTCGTCCCGAACGAGGCTCCCCGCGCATTTTGGGCCGCTCTCTTTCTCGATTTCTCCATCACCCTCGGAGTGCGTTTCGATCCAACGTTGCTGCCGTCGATCGAGAGCGCCGGCGAAACCCTGATCGTCGACGAAGTACTCCGCGAGGTCTGGCGGGAGTCCGACATTACTTCGGTCGGCGACCGCATTCGCGCGCCGACGATGTTCCTCCATCCGCTTCCCGATCAGATCACGAGCGGACTTCGCGCGGCGGTACGTAGCCATCAGTCGATCGCGACGGATCCCTCGGAGCGATGGCTCATCGGCTTGAATGCGCCCTTTCTCGATATCGGAGATACCCGCGGATTTGGCGTGGGGGCGCCCGACCGAGAACGTCCGAACCAGTGCGCTGACATCTACACGCCAGGCTTTCAGGGAGGTGGCCTCGGCCGTTTTCTCGACGGCGAGCTGCTCTTTCTCTTCTTCGACGCGTTCGTTCGCCGTGACGAGGCAGCTCGGGCACGGATGGACAGGGTGCCGCACGTGCTTCTTCCGATCGAACAAGACGGGTGTCTTCGCGCGGACGCGTGGCCGGTGGCGGCGCGCGTTGAGGAGTACGCCCTTGGGAACGTCGCGATTCCGCAGGACGACGCGGCGATGTCGTTTCCTCTTTTGGAGGCCACGGAGCCGATGCTCCTCGCGGGCACGGTCGAGTTCGCCGCGACGATTCCTGACGGGCAGGACGAGATTTTTCTCGGTTCCCTCGTCGTCGTCAGCGGTGACCGCTCCTACGTGGTGAACGACCAGGTGCACGGCGCGCAGACGGGACGTTTCTCGGGGCGAATCAACCTGGATCTCAGCACCGTCGTGACGCGCTTGGAGGCCGGAGACTCGCTTCGCTTTGTGGTCGAGGGCGAACAGTTTCTCTACGCCCGCGCCGGGGGTGAGATCACGGAGCCGGCGTCTCTCGAGGATGTTGTGGTTCGGGTGCCCTTCGCGGAGATCGGTCTCGCGGGTGGGCCGGAGATGATCGAGTGACGTACGAGCGACTCGGAGGAGTCCCGAAACATCTCGCACTCTGCCTGGCGCTGCTCGCCTGTGGGGGCACGTCGTCGCGAGACGCGGAGGTCGACGTAGGAGACGCGCCCGAAGGGCCGCTTCGGCAGTTCCTCGTGGGCGGAATCACCGTGACGCCCGATGGAAGCAACGCGTTTGGCGTCGTAGTTTCGGAGCTTTCCCTCGGCGTGGACATCGACCTTGGCTCCGCGGCCGTCTTTGCGGGAAGGCCGTCCGTCGCGGTTTCTCCCGACCGAGACGGCGTCGTCTGGATCGGTCTCGACGAAGAACCTGTGGTTGAACGGTACGAGGTAGGCGCTGACGGGTTCCTCGAGCTCGTGGACCGCATGAGCGTTGCGGGTCTCGGTCTGTCGAGCGGTCGCGGCACGGAGCTCGACGGGATTCAGATTCTCTCGCCGCAGAAGGCGTACCTGATCGACGCAGAGACCCTCCAAGTCGTGGTGTTCGATCCGACCGAAATGGAACTCCTGCGCTCTTTTTCCCTCGAGGGCTTGGCGCGCGAAGGGCGCGGGTTCATCGACATTGTTCGAGACGGCGAACGCATCGTGATCGTCGCGAGTACGTTTCGCGCGGACGACACCGCGGACCTTGAAACGAGGGCGGCGTTCGTCGACCTGCAGACCGATGAGGTTCGCTACGCGTCCCAAGGTCGCTGCGGAAATCTGGCGTGGAGTGCACGCGACTCGGATGGAAATCTCTACTTTGCGTCTCATCCGCAGCAGGGGGCCGACGTTGCGGTTGGCACGGCAGGCGATCCTCCGAGTCCGCCCTGTCTCGTGCGGATTCGCGCGGGGGAGGCTGGCTTTGACGAAGGCTACTTCGTCGACCTTCGAGAGCTCGCGGGTGGCCCGGCGGGTGCGGTCGTTCAAGCCGGTGGCGGGTGGGCGTACACGCTGGTCTACGACGAAAGTCGAACGCCGCTGACGATCGACAACGTGGCCCTATCGACGCTCCTTGCGGAGTGGCGTTATTTCGCGTTTCGGCTGGGTGACGAAGCTGAAGGGGGTCAGCGGATCGAGAGCATTCGCCCCTCGTCCGGCATCGGGTTGGGATTCAGCGTCAACACCGGGATCGCGGAAGTGCCCATGGTCACAATCCCGAACGCTGGGTTTGCGCGAAGCACCGTGTACGACGTTTCCGATCCTCTCTCCTTCGAACGGCGGATGTTGGTACCGGGTCTTGCGTTTGGGGCGTTGAGAGTTCGCTGACGGCGCGAACCTCCGAGCGAAGCGAGGCGCGAAGCGTCATTGGAGGGGGGACCCGCGGGGATTCACTCCCCGTGGGGGGAGGTCTAGGGATAGACCTCCCAGAGGTAAAAAGTTCGCTGACCGCGATCATGCCGATAGTGATTTTCAAGTTCGACAATGCAGCCTGGCTCGCTATGGTTCGCGCGTGGCGGCGCAGCCTCAAACGAAACGAGTGATCGCGTGCGTTAGTGCGGGGTTCTTCCTTGCGTTGCTCGTGGCCCTTGGAGCGACCGCATGGCTTCCGGAAGGGGCAGGTAAGGTCAACAACCTCGTATTCCCGGCCGTCGCCTTTCCGCTGGTGTGGGTTGGCATCGCGGTCTTTCTTCTGGGAGCGCGGCGTCGTCGTGCGTGGGCGATCTCGTTGGGTGTTGCGCTCCTCGCCGCGTTGCCCGCGCTGATTCGGCTATGACGCGTGAAGTCGGTGTTCGTCGGGCGCTCTACGAAGCCCATCGCGCGGTCGGACTCGCGTTCGGGTTCCTCGGCCTTCTGCTTGTGTTCAGCGGGGTAGTCGCGATCTTTGTGGACGACCTCGCCGCGTGGGCCGAGCGCGATCGTCACAGTCCTCCGATGAGTGCGTCGGTGGAACGGCTGGACGAGTGGCTCGCGACGGCTTCCGCCCGCGTCGACGCGGAGCGACGATCGAGCGTGCGCGTCTTTCAACGCGAGCGCGATGCGGTTCTCTTCCTCTTTTCGAGTGATGGCGACCCCGTCTTCGAGGCGGTTTGGGTCGATCCCGTGGGCGGCGCCCTCGCGGACTATCGCCGAGGAAGCATCGCGGAGATCTTCGCGCCCCTCGACGGGCAGGTGCTGAGCCGATTCTTCGTCAGCCTTCACGTTCGTTTTCTCCTTCCAGGTCGGGCTGGAAGCCTGAGCGTAGGCCTCGTCGGAATCATGCTGCTGCTTCTGGTCTTCACCGGGATCTATGTGCACTGGCCGCGGCGAGCGCTTTTTCGCCGGCCTCGTGGTGCACGACGGCAACTCCTCGGCGCAGTTCACACGTTAGCTGGCATTTGGACGCTTCCGTTCACCGTACTGATCATCGTGACGGGGGCGTTCTTTAGTTTTGCCACGACGGTTCTTCTTCCAGCGCTCGCGTTCGCATCGCACGGCGGCGACATCGAGGCAGTTCAGCGCGCGATTCAGACTCCGGTCGAGGTTCCGCCAGCGACCGGTCAGGCCTCCGCGTCGTCCATCTGTGCGGATGCCATCGAGCGCACCAACCTCGTGCTGCAGCAGGTGGAACTCAAAAACTGGGGGGAGCAAGACGCGCACGCGATCGTGCGCCTCGCCGACCCGGGGTGGGACCTGAGCGGTCGTCTCTTGGCCTACAGCGGCCACACGGGCGAGTTTCTCGAAGAGCGCGGGTCGATTGGCGCCAAACCCTCCGCTGGCGCGACGACCGTCGAAGCTGTGCGCGCCCTTCATTTTGGAACGCTCGCAGGCGCGACGACGAAGATTCTGTGGGCCATCTTTGGGCTTTTGATGTGCGTGCTCTCGATCTCGGGGCTTTGGGTTCGTGCTGCCCGCACACGCACTTGGCGATCTCAGCTCCTTGTTGTGGCGTCCGCGTCGTTTCCGTTTGCGAGCTTCCTCGCGGTGCTGGCCTGGGCGATATCGCCGACGACGACGGCGATGACGGTGGCGTTCGGTGCGGCGCACGTGATCGGCGCCCTTGCGGGTTTGCGTAACCTGCGCCTCTTGGCCGGTCTAACGGCCACCACTGGGCTCCTCGTTCCCATCGCCGGCTACCTTGCGACGGACGTGAGCCCGTTTGCCGCGCTCGCGCAGTCTGAAGGCGCCTCTGTGATCGCGGTCGACGGGTTCTGTGTGCTGCTCTCGCTGACGCTCTGGATCCTCATTGCCCGCGGAGTGCGTGCAGCGCCGTCCGAAGATCCCAGTCTCGCTCATCGCTAAGACTTTGAGGACCGAAGGGAACGAGCCGATCGGGCTGGACCGCGTTCGGGTCGGACGCATCGCCGTTGGCTCGCACAAAGCGGGCAGTCGAGAACGTCGCTTCCAATCCGGTACGCGGAAGCCGGAAGGAGTACACCTCGCCAAAGTAGTTCGGTGGGGTACTCGTGGGTCGTCCAACGAGAAGACCGAGGCCGAAGTCCTCGACTGCGTTGGCGGTCATCATCGCCGAGGAGAGGGTTTGTGGGCCGATCAGAAACGCAACCGGCCCGTGAAAGCGAAGGGGGTGGGGCGGCGGCTCACGGAGAGCGGGAACCTGCACCAATACCTCGCCGGGTGACGCTTGCTCGTAGTCGACAAACCCTTGCCCTTCGAGGGACGCCTGCATTCGTCGCGAGACCTTCCAACGCTTTTCCCCAAACATTCGAAAGGGCTCCTCGGCGACGTACATGAGAACGAGCTCGCCGACGAGGGTGCTCCCCCCGCGGTTGTCGCGAAGATCGATCACGAGGCCGCGTGCACTTCGGTTGGCCACTTCCTGGAAGAAGGCCGCCAACCATCGGTCGTAGCTTTCGATCTCGAAGATACCCGACATGGTGCGCACTCGAAGCATCGCGATGTCGCCTTCAAGCCAATACCCGGAGAGCGCGAACTCCTTTGGTTCGGGCGTGGGTTCGTAGGGTGCGCTCATCGACTCGTGGTTCGCGCGGACTTCGACCAGGTTGTTCCGGCGTCCGAATGCGCGGAGTGCCGCAGGTACGAGAAGTGGAAGTCCCTCGTCGACTCCACTCGGGAGCTCCGCCGCGATGTGCGGGCGCCCCCAATCGAAGAGCTGCTCGACCGGATGACCACCGATGCGACGTACTTCCGCGCCGGCGGGAAGCGGACCGTAGGGGCGGTTGAGAAACGCACGCCCCTCGTGGACCACGATCGGGAGTCGCGGGCTCGTTCCGCCGGGGGGCCGAATCGTAGTGTGGGAGTCGCCAAGAAGTGCTGAAAGTCGCGCGAGGCGGCTGTAGACCATCTCTGGTGTGAGGTGTTCTGGGAGGGTGTCGAGTGTTGCCCGGAACGCGCGCTCGAGGTCGTCCCGTTCGATGTTCGCGTCGGGTTCAGGGTGGACCTCCCAAAGCACGGACCACCAGGTACGCAGGTCTGCTGCTGCGTCGCTCCGGGACATCGCAGTCCGCTCAACGGGACTGACGAGCACCACCGCGAGCAGAAACGCGTGCCTCATGGGTCCTTGCGCCACCAGCGGACGCAGTCGACGACGAGGAGGAGGCTCCACACCACCATCGTCCCGAGAAGGATCGACTGCGACGCTTGCACCGAGCTTTCGGGCGTGACGCCTTCGGCGGCGAAGTGAGCGCCGTTGGCGAGCAGGAAAAGTGCTGCTGCGATCGTGCTGAGGATCCGGAACACGCGGTGTTTGAGGTAAAGCGTTAGCGTTCCGAGGAGCGCGGGAACCACGTAGAACGTCGCTTTGAGCCCGACGTTCGACCACGGGACCACGCCCGTTGCGTTGGGGCTTTCAATCGAAACGCCGTAGCGGAGTCCGGTGAGCGAGTAGGTGAAGTGCAGGATCATTCCCACGACGAGGACGAACCACAGCACCGCAATCCGAACCTGCCGAGACATCAGTGGCTCGCGAGCCACAGGGAGAACGCGACACCCACCAAAACGGCGACGACGAGAGATGCCATCGCGACGGTGCGATCTTGCTCGTCTCGAATGGTCACGGGGCGATCCTTGCCGCGAGTGATTCGGCCTTTCCGCGCACCTGCCAGCGGAGCCACGACTGAAGCTCGCTGGCGCTCGGAAGGCGATGCGCGACCGGCCAAAGACCGGCGTGGACGTCGGTCCAGGTCCTGAATTTCTCGCGATGACCGGACCAAAGCGCGCAGTCGAAGACGCGCGGGTTCAGGGGGCTGGGCAAGAGGATCGAGAGGCCGAGCTCGGGCCAGAGGAGCTGAACGCTGACGGCGGTGGTCGAGTCCGCGACCCGTAGCTCCCAGGGGCCCTCGAAGGCGACGACTTCGCGCAAACCGGGGTCGTGAATCCCATCCAGCATGAGACGATATTGAATGTCATTTTCATTAATTGAAAGCGTCCGCGTGAGATTACGCAGGTGGGGTCACTTCGGCCAATCGGAGAAACCTTTGGAATCCAAATGCTTAGGCCCTCTTTTGACGCGAGTCATTACCGAGAGACTCGAATGTCAACAAAATCAGGTTGGCTGCTTTTGGGCTTAGCGCGGGGTGAGCGCGTTCAATGTCGTGAGTGTCAATAAAATCAGGTTGGCTCCTTTTGGGCTCAGCGTGTGAGCGCGTTCAATGTCGTGAGTGTCAATAAAATCAGGTTGGCTGCTTTTGACTGCTATTGACCTTGGGCTCTCTGGGCTGCTTTTGACCTTGGGCTTTGCCTTGGAAGCTCCACGCGCTGAATTGAAAAAGCGCCCACCCGCGGACGGGTGAGCGCTTTCCCTGTGTGTGTGGATCTCAGTCCATCAGGCCATCAGGCTGTTGATGAGCCACCAGATCCCGATCCCGATCGAGATCGCGCCGAGCCCCATGGTGATCCACCCTTCGCGAATCGCCCGCGGTGCGCGATGGACCGGCACGCCGACAAGACCTGCGATCGCCGCCATGCCGACCGTGGCGCCAACCCCGAAGAGACCGAGGAAGAGGATGCCCAGGCCGGTGCTGTTCATCGCCGCCGATGCAAGGAGTACCGCCGCTCCTGTGCCAGCGGCCCCGTGGGCCACGCCGACGGTGAACGGGCGCCAGCGCGACTTCGTCTTCTGCGCCTCGGTCCGGCTTCGCCGCATGGTGCGAAGACCGAGAACGATGAGAATCACGCCAACGCTACCCTCGAGGGTCGCGTCGAGCCACGAGGGCACCTCTGCGCGGAAGGAAAGCAGCACGCCGCCAAAGGCGATCAGCGCCAGCGCATGCCCGCTGCCCCATAAGGCACCCATCGCCGCTGCGCGCCGCGGTGAGGTGTTCTGCGGAACGAAGGTGCCCACTGCTGCGAGGTGGTCCGGCTCGAACGCGTGCCGCACCCCGAGAGCGAGACCCATGAGCCCAGCACTTAACGCGGCGCTCATGTTCGTCTCGCAAGAAGTCGAAGGCCGCGAGGTGAAATTCGCAGGGTCGCTTTGCCGAGGATCGCCGCTTTCGGAATGGTCCCGAGCTGCCGGCTGTCTCGCGCCCCAAAGGGGTTGTCGCTTGTCACTGAAATCCCATTTGGCGTTGCCGTTGCGACTCGCTTGACGAGGCGCTGGCGACTCTCCGCATCCTGAAAAATCACAATATCGCCCGGAGCTACGCTCCCTTTACGGACCAGAAGCCGGTCCCCTTCCTCGAGGGCCGGTTCCATGCTCGTGCCTTCGACGGCGACCAGCGATCGCCGCCGAAGGGTCCATGCAGTGAGTTCGCGAACGGTCCGGGCGACGCTCGTCAGCCGGCGAGGACCCACGCGACCTGCCGCTTCTTCGTCGCCCAGAACATGTCGTGGATCTTTTCCACGGCTTCCATGAGCTCGTCGGCGTGCTGCGCGCTGACCTCAACCTTGCAAGCCGAGCAAAGCTTGGCGGCTTTCCAAAACGTATCGTGCAGGTCCGGGTACTCGTCGAGGTGCTGCGGCTTGAAGTAGTCGGTCCAGAGCACGAGGAGCTCGTGCTTGGTGAGCGCTGCCTGCTCTTCTTTGATGGCGGCGTAGCGGCTGAGGGTGTTGTGGTAGCGAACCACCGCGGTCGCATCGCTCGGGTCGGGCGGGGTCATCGCCAGCATCTTCTTCGTCATGGAACGAACCGCCTCCGCCGTGATGCGGGCGGCTGCCGGGTCGTAGATCCCGCACGGGCCGTCACAGTGCGCCTGGACCGGCTCGGCCGGGAGTTTCGAAACCAGATGGCTGAGGAGCTTGGAAAACATGGACTCTCCTAGTTGAGGGATGCCTCGTTGGAGGCTGATGGTGAGGGTGACGCAGGAACGCGCGCAAGGGCGTTTTGCCGCGAAAAACTGAGCCTTGGAACCACGCGGATGTCAAAGCCGTCAAGATGATTTTCGATTGTCCGGACGCCGGCGCGACAACGCGTCGTGAATCGCCGCGTTTGAGCGAGTCTGGCGCCCAGGACAGAAACCCGAGGTGCGTCAGAATTGGTGCGTCTTTCGAAGGTGGGCGAGGAGCCCTCGGCAGCCCGCCTCGCAGATGTCGAGCACGCGATCGAAGCCGTCCGATCCGCCGTAGTAGGGGTCCGGCACCTCCGCGCCCTCCGGCGCTGCATCATCGAAGTCGCGCAGCAACGAGAGCTTGTGCCCTTGGTGTCCCTTTGCCATGGCCTGCAAGCGCTGGAGGTTGCTCTGGTCCATCGCGATGACGTAGTCGAAGCGGCCGAGGTCCTGGCGAACGAACTGACGCGCGCTTCCGTCGACACGAATGCCGCGCTTCTTGGCGGCCGCGCGCGAGCGTCGATCGGGCGCCTCGCCGACGTGGTAGGCACCCGTTCCCGCGCTGTCGAGCTCGATCTGGTCTTGCAGCCCTTCTTCCCGCAGCAGATGACGCATCACGCCTTCCGCCGTTGGCGACCGACAGATATTGCCCAGACAAACGAAGCAAACGCGAATCATCTACAGCGTACGCGGACCGCTCTGAATCAACCGATCGATGCGTCCTTGGCTAAAGCCCGTGAGGATGGTGCCTCGAAAATCGATCACGGGAATCCCGCTCGGCTGCAGTCCAGCGGCGCGTGCCTTTTGCTGCATCTCCGTGCGGGCGCCGGGATCCCGTTCGATGTCTTTTTCTTCGAAAGGCACGCCTCGCTGCGTGAGGTACGCCGCCGCCGATCGACACGCGCCGCACCAGGATGCGCCGTAGATGATCACATCGGTTGAGGCGAGGGCGCCCGCGGTTCCTTCTGGTTCCGCGCCGGTCTCCGCTTGGCCGAGGCCCATCGCTCGATCGACGAATGCATCGAAGGCATCTCGTCCGAACTGCCGCACAGGATAGCGACCGTTCTCCTCTGCGCGCAGGTCGGCGACGTACACGCTGCCGGGGTCGCGCTGGTCTGGAGGAACGTTGAGGGAGTCCACGCGAACATGCTCGCGCCGCGCTTCTGGAATCTCACTGCGGGAGGGCGCGGTATGAGGACCCTCTTCGTCGTACCAGGTCAGCACGAGGTCCTCGGCTTCGCCGCGAACGGCAAAGGGCGGCTCCACTGGGACGCCCTCGACGCTCTCTTCCGCGGCTGGAGGCGCGTGTTCACAAGCAAAACCGCCGACAAGGGCCGTGAAGGCCAAGAGCAGCATCGGGGAGTAGGAAATCGGGTGCATGTTCGTAGGCCGACGCGAGGTTCCTATTCATAGCAGGAAGGGACGTACCTCACGAGCTCTCCCTGAGGCCCGTCGGCAATTGGTGTATAGCTGAGCCATGCGGCGAGAGCGCATCTCAAGAATACCGTCAGTCGATCCGTGGATCGGGGGCGCCGCCACGATCCTCCTCTTGTCGTTGTGCGCCTGCAGCGGGGACCGCGAGGTCAACGAAGCGCGCCTCTTTCTCGACCGCTACGATACGTTACAGCATCCGAGCATCGAAGTAAGACGCTCCCGGCTCGACGCGTTTCGCGCGATGGCATTTCGGTCCGAGGAGGTTCGTGCGGCGCAGACGCGCTGCGTCGAACTCCATCAGGCGGTTCTCGATGCGGAGTTGGCCTCGACGCGAGCGGCCGATGAGCTTGGCCGGGTCGAGGCGGGAGCAGCACCCCCATCGGGGGTCGAAGCGTTGCTGAGACAGAGCCAAGAAGCGGTCGGCCGCGCGGAAGAGTCGCGGGAGGGATGCGATCAAGCCCTCGCCGAGCTACGAACGCGCCATGGGCGTCAGCCGTAAGCAAATGGGTTCTCCGTGGTCGTCGCGAGCGTGCTGGCTCGCCCTTCTGGTGGCTTGTGGCGGGGCGCCCCCAAGCGCCGCGGAGGTTGCTGCGCCGCCGATCGACGCGCCACCTCAGGAGAGTTCAGATCTCATCGAAGTCCGAACGTTGGTGATCGCGTGGGCCGGCGCGGAAGGCGTGGGTTCGGACGTAACGCGAAGCGAAGCGCAGGCACGCGTTCGCGCAGAGACCGTTGCCGATCTCGCGCGGCAGCCCGACTCGAACTTCGGAGAACTGGCGCGCGCGTACGCGGATGCGCCGCCCGCCACCGAGCGTCTTGAACGTGGCGCGGAAGGCATCGAACCAACGATTGCGGGCGTCGCGTTCAACCTCAACATCGGCCAGATCGGAGGCCCGGTTCGAACCGACGCGGGCTTTGTCGTGGTGGAACGTCGACCCGATCCGCTCACCGGTCCGGCGGAGGTCGAGGCGCGCCATATCCTGATCGTGTACGAGGGATCGCGCGCGGCTGACGAGGAGACGACCCGGACCCAGGAAGAAGCGCGTCTTCGCGCGGAAGAGGTCGTGCGGCGCGCCCGGGAAGGCGAGGACTGGGACGCGCTACACGCCCGCTACTCCGAGGAACCCAACGGGCCTCCCGGCGGGAGCCTGGGAACCTTCGGCCGCGGCCAAATGACTCCGGCGTTCGAGCGCGCGGTCTTTGGGCTCGAGGTGGGAAGCATCAGCGACGCGATTCTGACGCCCTTCGGCTACCACGTGATTCAGCGCACGCGATGAGCGTGGACTACGAGGTGTTGGAGCGCATCAACCGCAGCTTCAACGCACAGATCCCCTACAACGCGTGGCTCGGTCTCGAGGCGATCGACCACGGACCCGCGCGTGCGGTGATGCGTCTTCCAAAAGCGGCGCATCACATTGGCGATCCTACGAGGCGGGTGATTCATGGCGGCGTGATCACCGCCGCCATGGACGCGACGGCGGGGGCGTCGGTGTTCTTGGCGCTTCGGGAACCGCGCCGCATTGCAACGCTCGACCTTCGCATCGACTACCTGCGGCCCGCGACGGCGGCCCACGACGTGATCAGCGAGGTCAGCTGCTATCACGTCACCCACCAGGTCGCGTTCGCGCGCGGCGTTGCGTACCACGAAGATCCGAGCGAACCGATCGCGAGCTGCGCGGGCACCTTCATGGTTTTTCCCAACGTGGTCTCTCCTCTGATGGAGATCGCCAAGGCTCCCCTTCCGGATGTCGCCGTTCCCGAAGTGAGTGTCGACCCGTCCCTCGATGTCGGGGAACGCATCGCGGAGGCGCGCGAAGAGGGCGACCCCGCGTCCTTTGTGAGCGCGATTCCGTACATGCAGGCGATGGGGATGGAGATGCGCCGGGACGCGGACGGCCTCCTCGGTGTGCTGCCTTTTGGGGAGCACCTCATCGGCAACTACGTCGTTCGCGCACTTCATGGAGGGACGCTCGGTTCCCTGCTCGAATCGACAGCGGCGATGGAGGTGCTCTGGCGCGGTGAAAGCCAGGGCATTCCCCGAATCGTCAACATCACCGTGGAGTATCTCCGTTCGGCCAAGGCCGCCGACACCTTTGCACGCGCGACGATCACCAAAGCGGGACGCCGCGTCACGGCGGTGCGCGCGGTCGCCTGGCAGGACAACGAGGACAAACCAGTCGCGGCCGCCAACCTTCAGTTTCTCACGGCCGAGTAATGGCGACTCCGATCTACGGCCTCACCTGCCAGGAGCTCTGCGAGGAGTCTCGCCATCGGCTCGAACGCGGACACGGCCGCGCTCGCGAGGTGTACCAGCAGGTGATGTGGCGCGGTCGCTACGCACCGGAGGAGCTCGGTCTCGGACCCCGATCGATCGACGCGTGGCGGAGCGCGTTTTCGATGCCGCTTCTCGAGGTGATGCAGTCGGTGCAGGAGGAAGGGCCGCGGGGCTCGACCGCCAAAGCGATCCTTCGCACGGAAGACGGCCTCGAAGTTGAATGCGTGCACATTCCCATGGGTCGCGGGCGCCACACGCTCTGTCTCTCGTCCCAGGTCGGTTGCAAGATGGGCTGCACGTTTTGCGAAACCGGCCGGATGGGGTTGATCCGTCACCTCCGCGCCGACGAGATCGTAGCCCAGGTGCTCGTCGCGCGCTTCGTGCTCGGGTGGGACATTCACAACGTCGTGTTCATGGGCATGGGCGAAGCGCTCGATAACGCGGGCGCGGTCATTCAGGCCCTGCGCGTGTTGAACGACCCGGGCGGGCTCGCGATCGCTCAGGAGCGGATCACGGTCTGCACCGTCGGGCACCTCAAGGGGATTCAGCGCCTTGCGGCCGCAGGGTTCAAACGTCTCGACCTCAGCGTAAGCCTGAACTCCGCCGACGACATCACCCGCAGCCGCATCATGCCCGTGAACCGGAAGACGTCGCTCGCAAGACTGCAGGCCGCCCTCGTCGCGTACCGACCCCGCCGCAACTTCACCCTCGGCGTGAACTATTGCCTTCTCCCCGGGATCAACGACACCCGCGAAGACGCCGAACGCATCGCGCAGTTTTGTGCGCCCATCGCGCGGGTTCTCGTCAACGTGATTCCCTACAACCCCGGCAACGATCCGCTGACGCGCGCCCCGGACGAAGCGGAGGTCGATCGTTTCATCGGTTGGCTCCGCGAGGAAGGCCTGCCGGTTCGAAAGCGCATTACGAAGGGTCGAAGCGTGATGGCCGCGTGCGGGCAGCTCGGAAACGCGGACCTTCGTCGTCGGCTGAGGTTAGCCAAAGCGGACGAACGCGGCGCCTAGGGCGACGACGGTCGCCGCGACGATTCGGCGAACGCCCAACGACTCCTTTAGGAAGGCAACCGCGAGAAGTGCGGCGAAGACGACGGAGGTTTCCCGAAGCGCCGCAACCAGCGCGATTGGAGCTTGCTCCATCGCCCAGAGCGCGACCGCGTACCCACCTCCAGAAAAAACGCCCGCTAGCAGGGACGTCTTCCAGCGTGCCCGAAGCTCCGGGGCGATGCGCCGGCCGCGAACCAGCGCCGCCCCAACTGCGAAGACGGCTCCCTGGACTGCGGTGAGCCACAGAACATAGGGGAGGGATGCGCCGGCGCGCCGCACGGCGGTCCCGTCGATGAGCGTGTACGACGCGATGAACACGGCTGCTGCGCCGGCGAAGAGAAGCGAAGGCCGCGAGGTCTTTGCGACGATGCCCATCGCGACGACGCCGCTGCCGATCAGCACGACGCCAAGGGTGGCGGTTGCGCTGAGCGCTTCCTGCATCCACGCGGCTCCGACGAGCGCGACGAGCAAAGGAGGAACCCCACGGGCGATGGCATACACGCTCGAGAGGTCGCCGCGGCGATACGCGATCGTGACGAGTGCAAAGTAGGCAACGTGGGCGACGACGGATGCACCGAGGTAAGGCCAGACGTTGCGGGGCAGCGTCGGAACAAAAAAGAGGGCAGGAGTCGCAAGGAGGACCCACGTGATCGAGAGGCCGGCGGCCGCGATGAGGGGGTCGCCCTTTCGCCCTTTGACGAGGGCGTTCCACGTGGCGTGGAGGAGTGCTGCGCCAAGAACGGCGAGGGCGTCCAGCGCGAGGTGCTATTTCAACTCGCCCGAGCTTAGAACCAGCGACTGAGGAACACCCGCACCCGCTGCCAAAGCACCGTGTGCCACGCAGGCTTTGGCGCCGGAATCGAAAGCGGTGTGAGCGGCGTTGCGGGCGCGTCCCCGCGAAGCGCCTCGTCGTTACGATCGGCGTCGAAATGCCAATCGTCTTCCGGGCGGTGGAGGACGTAGGGCTGCGTCTCGTCTCGGCGCGCGCGGCGCGAAGGCTGAAAGGGAACGGTGGGCTCGGCGCGGCGACCTTCGTAACGGAGTTCGAGCACCAGGCTTGGTGTTCCGTCGCGAACCGCCACACCCACGCTCGTGAGCTCGGCGCGTCGTCCGTGATCATCTTGAATACGACCGTGCAGCTTCAGAAAGGGAAGCTCCTGTCGCAGCGTCAGGCCCGCGTCGTCGGCGCGGTCTACGTGGGCGCGAACGGGGCCATCGACTCCGTCCAGGAAGAAACGTGCCGCGGCGCCAACCTGCGGCGCGTCGGCTCGGGGGTTCGGCGCTTGCATCATGTCCCCAAATGATCAGAAACGCGTGACGAGGTCCAATTTCTGCGCACACGTTTGTGGGAGAGAAAACTGATCGGAGCGTGCAGTAACTAGCTCGATGCGCGGTCTCTCGATTCGAGCGAACAACGCTGGGCATCAACCTTCGGAGCGTGCGACGCGGGTTCGAACTCCGCGGACGCCGTTCGTCGTTTGGCTCGGCGACGCTGTCTGTGATGCCGGAGTTCGTGTGATCCACGCTCGCGTTCATCGCTGCGAGTCGCGCGCTCAAAGTGCGAGGTTGGGTTCAAGTCCTCGGGCCCCTTGAAGCGCCGAGTTCGGGAGCCATGCACACAACCTCGAGTTTCCCGGTCCAGCGAACCCAGCCTCCGTCCGTCGAATCCGACTGCCGTGGTCGGACAGATTTAATTGTAATATCAAGTGTTTGCGTCGCTGGATCCACGATGTCCATTTTTATGGTTGGCCTCCATTCAAGTGTTCACTTGGCAGTGGAGTGCGTTGTGTAAAGTGATGCTTGACACTCTGCGGGCGGTGGGGCAGTTTGAATTCATGGCGATTCGTCGAGATGTGCCTCCGCGTCCGCCTGGGCCGCTCGATTTCGCGGCTCGGGCCGTGTCGCTCGCTCTTCCGCGTTCGGCCAAGCGGGTCGATCGGCTTCGCCTCGACCTCGAAAGCGTGACCAGCCGACTCCGTGGCGAAGGCCCGTCGTCCTATCGCGATGACCAGCACGCGCCGCCACCTCCACCTGCTCTTTCCGAGGTGGACCTTCTCGCGTTGATGCCTCGCCGCGTCGCGGAACGTCTTCGTCAAACGCGTCGCGACCTCGACATGCTGACGAAACGCGCGCGCGGCGATCGGCCTTCGCCGCTGGTCGAGCGGAAGCCGGGGGGCCGTTCCCTACCGCCGCCCGCGCCGGGCGTTGTGGTGGGACTTCCCCGCTCGCTTGCGCCGCGGGTGATGAAGGTCGTGCAGCTCGAGCGAGAAACGGCCGATGCGGTGTCGATCTACCTTGAGCCGGAAGACGGTCAGCCGCTTTCCCACGTCGCCGGTCAGTTCCTCAGCATCGACGTGGACGTGGACGGAGTCCTTCACCGTCGCGCGTATTCGCTCGCGTCTCCCTCGTCGTTGGAAGCGCGCCCGCACATCACGGTCAAGCGCGTTCCGAACGGCATCGTTAGCAATCACCTCAACGATCATCTGAGCGTCGGTGATTCGCTTTCGACGCTCGGTCCGTCGGGCTCCTTCGTCGTCGCGCCGGACCCGCTTCAAACCCGCCGTTTCGTGCTGATTGCCGGCGGAAGTGGGATCACGCCGATCATGTCGATCGCCCACACGGTACTCCTCCACGAACCCGGTTCGACGGTGACGCTTCTCTACGGCAATCGCGACGTAGACTCGGTGATTTTTCGAGCGCGCCTCGAGGACCTCGCCTCGCGCTTTCCGAAGCGACTTCGCCTCGAGCACGTTTGGGAGAAGGGCGACGCCCGCGCAGCGACTCTCGGCCGGCTCGACGCCACGACCACGACCGCTTGCCTTCAAGCCTGCGACGCGCTCGACGACGTTCACGAATATTTCGTCTGCGGACCGACACCGATGATGGATGCGGTCCGCGAGGCGCTCGAGTCCGCCGGCGTTTCTCACGATCGGATTCACGAGGAGCGCTTTACACGGCCGGAAGACCGTCAGTCCGCCGCCGTTCCCGAGGGCCCGCAGCGACTGCGAATTCTTCTTCAAGGGCGTGAAACCACAGTGCGCGCGGATGAAGGACAGACGCTTCTCGAAGCCGGTCTTTCCGCGGGCCTGGACATCCCCTTCAGCTGCGCGATGGGCGGTTGCGCGGCGTGCAAGGTAAAGTTGGTGGAGGGTGATGTGGCGAGCGACGAGCCCAACTGCCTAACGACGGCCGAACGGCAAGAGGGCTGGGTTCTCGCGTGCTGCTCCCGCGCCCTGTCCCCATGCACTCTGGAGATCGTATGACCGTCGAAGCCTTACCGTCGCGAACCTCGGGCGACGCGAAGTCGAAGGATGCGGAGCATCGCTTTCGAATGAAGGATCTTTGCGAAGCCGCGGGCCTCGAGCGTCAGGCGATCCACTTCTACATCCAGCAAGGTCTGCTTCCGCCGGGTCGAAAGACGGGCCGCAACATGGCCTGGTACACCCAGGCGCATATCGACCGTCTCCTGTTGATCAAGAAGCTGCAGAACGAGCAGTTTCTCCCGCTCAAGGCGATCAAGGCCCTTCTCGACGGGCGCGACTCGAGCTTTACGCCTCAACAGCGCGCGTTCCTCACCGAGGTCAAAGGACGCCTCGGCAGCTCCCTCAACGGCGGCGAAGAGCGCGGGCGGATGATCGACGCGGCGTCTCTCGCGGAGCGCGCTGGCGTTGAGCTGCGCGACATCGAAGAGGCTGTTGAAGTCGGCGCGGTCGGATCCCGAACCACCGAGGACGGCGAGCTCGAGATCGCGGCGGCGGACGCGTGGATGGTCGAGCTCTTCGGACAGATGCGTCGTCTCGGATTCACCCGCGAGCTCGGCTTCACGGTCAAAGACGTGATGGTCTACGAGGAGGCGATGTCGCGACTCTTTCAGGAAGAGGTGCTGCTCGTCTCCGGTCGCCTCGCAGGACTGCCCCCGTCGCAGGCCGCCGCGATGATCGAGCGCGCGTTGCCGGTCATTCACACCTTCTTGACTCGCTACCACGCGAGCCGTGTTCGAGACTTCTTTGGTTCGCTCTAAGGTCGCCCGAGGTAATGGTCATGAAAACGCAAGCTCTCCTCCGAATGTTCCCCGAGAAGTACCGCGATCGCGTGGAGCCCTATCTCGAAGCCGCCGAGCTGATGGCGGAGATTCGCGACCCGAAGGTTGCCGCGTCGCTGGGCCCGTCGAGCGTGCGGGGACTCTTGTTGCAGCGAGGAAAACAGGGCGTTCCGAGCAAGATGCCGGCGCACCACGAAGCGCATTTCGACTGGAGCTACCCGAGCGATCAGCCGGAGATGCTCGAGCTCTATCGGCGCGCGAAGGAGCAGCAGTGGGACGGTGAAAAGCGTCTCGACTGGTCGACGGATGTCGATCCGCTGAACCCAGAGGTGCCGGTGATTCCGGAGCACTTCCTCAACTTCGAAAAACTCGAGGAGTACGGAGTGAAGCTCTCGGCAAGAGAGCGCAACGAGCTTCGATCCTCGATTCTGGCGTGGCAGCTCAGCCAGTTTTTGCACGGAGAGCAGGGCGCGCTCTTCGCTGCGGCGCAGGTGACGGAGGCCGTCCAGTTCTTCGATGGCAAACTCTACGGCGCGACTCAGGTCATGGACGAAGCGCGGCACGTTGAGGTCTTTCATCGCTACCTCGATACGAAGCTCAACAAGCTCTACCAGATCAACGACAACCTCTTCGTGATCATCGACGCGCTCATGAGTGACTCGCGCTGGGACATGAAATTTCTCGGCATGCAGATCATGGTCGAAGGGCTTGCTCTCGGTGCGTTTGGAACGCTCTACAAGATGACGAAGGAGCCGCTTCTTAAGGAACTGCTCAAGAATGTTATTCAGGACGAAGCGCGACACGTACACTACGGCGTGCTGGCCCTTCGCGAGCACTTCAACAACCACATCAGCGAGCGGGAGCGTCGCGAGCGTGAGGACTGGGCGTTTGAGGTGGCGCTTTTGATGCGAAACCGTTTCCTCGCGTACGAGGTGTACGACGAGTGGTTCGCCGAGACTTCGCTGACCCGTGCGCAGTGGCGAGATGTCGTCAACACGTCGCCGGGCCTCGAGGAGTTTCGCTACGTGATGTTCCGGCGGCTGGTGCCGAACCTGCGGGAGATTGGCCTTCTTACCGACCGCATCAAGCCGCATTACGCCCGCGTCGGCCTGATGAAGTACTTTCACGAAAAGTCGGCCGACATGATCACCGGCGACGAGATGATCGAGGAGCTCGATGCATCGGGTGGGCTTCCGGACCACGACCACGACCACGATGTCGCCGTTGCGTGACGCTCCGGTGACACCACTCGGCGAGTTGGGGATCCGCTTCGTGGGATCGTATCCTTAGGGCGTGGGGGCTTCCGAACATCCAGCGCTTGAGCGCTCGACCTCCCCGATCCCTCCGGCGTCGGGGCGAGAGGTCTGGGTGGCCACCTGGGACGTTGGAGGGCTTCGCCGCCTTCGCCTGCGCCTTCACGGCCGCGCGGATGTGCGTCCTGTCGACGACCTGCGAATGCTGGCGCGGGCGAACGGTTCTGTGACGGTGGTGCTCGACGCCTGCGCGCCGGGCGTGGACGCCCTCGAGGCCGCGCCGCTTCTCAACGGATCGTACGCGATGGTGATCGTGTGGGGCGCGAGTCCAGAGCTGCGCGAAGCGCTCGCGGCGGAGCCGGGAACGCGCGGATGGATGCACGTTCCGAACGACACGACGTCGCGCGAGCTCGCAGAGATCCTCAGCTCGCTCTTCTAGACCGCGCTTCCTTTGAACGCGCAATCAGTTCAAAGTGCGCGCGTTCTAGACTCCTACGCGCGGGATTCGAGCTCTTCCCAGCGCGCGGTTTTCTCTTCGATCGTCGCGCGGCACGCCTCGAGCTTTGCGACGAGCGCAGGCGCTTCGGCCCCGCCGCCAGCGTAGGTGCTCGGGTCGGCGAGGGTCGCTTCGAGGGCGCTGGCCTCCGACTCGAGGTCGTCGATCTCTTCCAGAAGCGACGCGAGCTCGCGCTTTTCCTTCGAGCTCAAACCGGTGCGCGGTTTCTTCGGTACGGGCTTCTTTGGGGGCGGCGCTTCACTACGCTGTCGCTCGGTTCGAAGCGCGCGGTACATCGTGTAGTCGCCCATCGTGCGCACGACTTCGCCTTTCCCCTCGAAGGAGAGGATCGAGGTCGCGATGCGATCGAGAAAGAAGCGATCGTGGGTGACGACGAGCGCGCCGACGCCGAGCTCCAGGATCAGCTCTTCGAGGGCCGCGAGCGTCATCACGTCGAGGTCGTTCGTCGGTTCGTCGAGGACGAGAAGGTTGGTGGGGCGAAGGAGGAGCTTGGCCAAAAGCACCCGCGCCTTTTCGCCGCCGGAGAGGGCGCTAACCGGCTGACGCTGCTGCGCCCCGTCAAAAAGAAAGCGCTCGAGGTAGCCGTGAACGCTCATGGTGCGGCCACCAAACTCGAGCTGTCGCTGTCCACCCGAGACGTTTTCGAGAATGGTCTCGCTCTCGATGAGCCCTTCGCGACGCTGGCCGAGGTAGGTCACCGTGGTGTTCTTGCCGACGACGACGCGGCCGCTTGCGGGCTCGAGTTGTCCGAGGACCGCCCGCAGAAGCGAGGTTTTGCCCGCGCCGTTCGGGCCGAGAATTCCGACGCGTTCTCCCTTGGCGAGGGCGAGGGTGAGATCCCGAACGAGCACTTTGTCGCCGACCTCGAGGGTGACCTTGTCGAACTCCAAAATGGTGCGGCCGCTGCGCGTCGCGGTGGCTTCGAGGGCGACCTGGCGCTGTTTCGCGGGGCCCCGCTCGGCGATGGCGCTTTCGGCGCGTTGAATGCGCGCCTTCTGCTTGGTGGTGCGCGCCTTCGGACTTCGGCGCAGCCACTCGAGCTCCTGTTTGACGAAGCGCTGACGGTTCTTCTCGACGCGCGCCTCGTGCGCTTCACGCTCGGCCTTCGCCTCGATCTACGACGGTGGCTACCGCGCGTACCTCGAGGCGAAGGCCGAGCGTGAAGCGCACGAGGCGCGCGTCGAGAAGAACCGTCAGCGCTTCGTCAAACAGGAGCTCGAGTGGCTGCGCCGAAGTCCGAAGGCGCGCACCACCAAGC
>JBCDAA010000003.1:0-60857 GCA_039186435.1 Myxococcota bacterium
CGCGGTGAAGTTGATGGTTCGCCACAAACTGACCCGAATCGAACAGTTCGGGCTGGACCTGCGTGACACCGACCAGGTGAAAGCGATTCTCGCCAGTGCCCCAGGAGAGGTCGTGGACGCGTTCCGCTCGACCTTTGCCCCGGTCATGGCGGGACTCGGCCTCTGAGACCGCCCGTCGCGAGCTTGGTGCCTGGCAGCTGGCCCAGGCACCGAGCACCGCTCAGCCGCCGGCAGAGCAATTTTGGCGCGATCTGTCCGAAGGGCGCGGTGTGTTCGGGATCGCGCGCGAAAAGAGAGGATCACTTTGCGACACCGTGACGAGATCAGCCGTCCCGGCGCATTGACGCGCGGCACAAACGAATGAAACCGATGCATTCACAATTGCTTGTCCGAAACCTCCATTCAGCGGGCCTTGCAGTCCTCACCTTCGCTTCGTCCGTAGCCGTTGCTCAGCCCATGCACGCCGAGCTCGACGAACATGCGGACTACAATGTTGACGAGGCCCGAGCCCTCCTTCAGGCGGGAACCGCGGCGTACAACGACGGGCGTTTCGCGGATGCAGAAGCCCACTTCCGAGCCTGCTTCGTCGTGAGCGGGCAGGGTGAGCTCCTCTTCAACATCGCGATTTCCGCCGATCAGGCACGCCACAACCGCGACGCGTTGGCTGCGTATCGTGATTTCGCGGCCCGCTACCCGGACCATTCGGTGATTCGACGGGTCCGAACTCGAATAGCCGCCCTCGAGGAGCTCGAAAATGGGCCGCCAAACGTGGATGCCACCCCCGAAACCATCGACGAGGAGTCAGAGCAGTCCGAACCCGAACGAGGCCAGGAGGAACCGAGAGGCATCGAAACGGGGATCGCGTTGATCGCGATCGGCGTTGCATCCCTTGGCGCGGGTGGAGTGTTGATCGGCTTGGGAGCGCGCGACGCATCAACGGTCGAAGACGCCGAGGATGGAACTCCGTTCAACGCGGTCCGTTCGGAATACGACCGAAGTGGCCGCCGCACGATCTCGGGGGTTGTTGCGGGCGCCGTTGGCGTGATCGTGCTGGCCATCGGAATCGCGGTCACCCGAGGATCCCGGGACGAACCCAGGCTCCGTGTGGGACTGGGGCGAGTCACCTTCGAAGGCAGGTTCTAGTGCGCGGGAAACTGCTCTCGCTGGCCGTGCTCTCCCTTGCGTGCGGCGCCGATCTTCCCGAGGGACGCTTCCTCTGCGAGAGCGCCGAAAACTGTCCCAACAACTGGGTCTGCATTGACGCGCGCTGTTACTCGTCGCCCTTCGTGCCCCGGCGGGATGCGTCGAGGACGGATGCTGGCATCGACGCCCCCGAGGACGTCGGTGTGGATGTCCGACGTGATGCCGCTTTCGTCCCGGAAAACACGGTCGCGCTCTGTTCCGACGAGCGCGACAACGACGGCGACGGCCGAGTGGATTGCGCCGACGACGATTGTTGCCGTGTCCGCTTCGAGGAGTGCGACGCGTGCCGCATGCGATGCCCGGACTTTTCCGCTCGCGAGGAGGTCGTCGTGACCGAGTCCCGAATTGCGGAAGACACCACGTGGGACTGCTTTCACGACTACGTTCTCGATGCGCTTGTCGTCGTCGACGAGGCTACACTCACCATCGAAGCGGGGACTCGAATTCGCGCGCGTTCCTTTTCGGGACTCATCGTGACGCGGGGCGCACGTCTCACGGCCGTCGGGCAAGCGACGCGCCCTATCGTGTTTACCTCGGCGAGCGAGGACCCTGAACCGGGCGATTGGTTTGGCGTTTATCTTGCGGGCAACGCAATCACGAGTCGCGGGCCAGACCAGCGGCCGGACGGAACCGGCGACGAGTTTCTCTTTGGGGGCGGCGACGACCGTCACAACTGCGGCAGGCTTTCCTTCGTGCGCGTTGAGTTTGCGGGGGGTGACAGTGGGCCAGACGGGCTGGATCTCGGTGCGCTCATGCTGATGGGGTGTGGCGATGAGACAAGCGTCGACCACGTGCAGGTTCATCGGAGCAAGGACGACGGACTGGCGATATTTGGCGGTACCGTCAACGTGCGCGAAGTCCTCGTGACTCACGCCGCGGACGACGGTTTGGATTGGGAGCGCGGATGGCGCGGCGTCGGAGAGCGGATCGCGATTTGGCAGGACCCGGGGGGTGGAAACGCTGCGATCGAAGGTTCGAATAACGACCCCTCCGGAATTCGCGACGCGGAACCCCGTTCCAATCCGGAACTCTGGTACGTGACGACCTTCGGAGGACGGGTGAGCATCCGCCTGGCGGATGGAACCTTTGCGGCGCTTCGCAACTCGGTTCTTCACTCCGGCAGGGAGCGCTGCGTCGAGCTCGCGGCAGAGCTGGAGGACAGTGTTATGGCTGGTGATATCGCGGTCACAAACAGCATCGTTCATGGGTGCCCCGAGCCGTACGCGCCGGCTGGCGTTGCAGCGGCGTTTTCGGCGCCGGCCGCAGCCAACGAGTCCGAGGACCCGGGCATCGACGGGATCGACGATGCGGAATCTCCCCGGTGGCTGCCGGATGTTTCTGTGACGCGAAGCGTCCCGCAAGCGGCAGCGCCGACTCCGCAGCTCTCAGTGGGCGCGTTTGACGAGGATAATTGGACGGCGGGCTGGGTCGCCTATCCCTGAGTCCTTGCGACCGACGGGAAGGTCGCCCTCGGAGAACCTGTCTACGGCGGTTCGACGCGACCTCAACGGCATTCGGTCGAATGGCACGAACTGCCCCGAGTTCGGCGCGTGCCGTCAACCTCGGTTGCTGTATCGGTTGGTAGGTTGAAGGCACGGTTTGAGCCGAAGGGAGCGAACCACGAATGCGGAGGACAGCGGTGCGATGGATGGCCTGGATCGTCCCCTTGGTTGCGAGCGTCGCGTCGGCGCAAAGTGACAACGCGATGGTCGACGCAGTGATTCGCGGCGCGGCAGAGTCTCAGTCGATCGCGCGCTGGGAAGCGCACCTGGACGACAGCCGCTCCAGCCGTACCCTGCGGCAGGCGTTCGAATACGGTCGCAACCGCGAGGCGGAGTCCGCCGTATTCAATCTTGCGCAGGGGCGCGATCTCACCGTCCAGAACGAATGGCTACGCAGCTATCTCGCGGAAACGGGCGGGGTTAACCATCACCTTCGCTACCTTCTTTGGCTTTTTGGTACCGCGAGCGGCCAGTTTCCCGGGCGGCTCGAGGAGGACGTTGAAGTCGAGATCCTGGAGCGTGCGTTTGGAGAAGTCGAACGCGAGGCGCCAACGACGACGGCTCTCGAGGAGACGTTGCGTACTCCTGAATCGCAGCGCGTCATGGGCCTCCATAACCTCACCACGCGATCGACGGCCAAGATCTATTTGTTGCTCCAGTCTCTGGCCGGCCATCCTCGCTTTTGGGACCGCACGTTTCGCGAAGGCGACACCTGCGAAGCTCGGTTTGGCGCGTGGACCCAGGTTTGGCGGCGAGGGATTTCTGAGCTTGCCCGCTACGGAATGTTCACCGAGCTCGCGAGCGGACACTACGAGCACAGGACGTACTTCGGCCTCTTCAATCTCGCCGATTTTGCGACGGATGCGCTGTTGCGTCAGCGAATGCACATGTTTCTCGACGTTGCGTTCATCGACATCGCTGAGTTCTCGCTCTACCTGGGAACGGGCGCCAATCACGCCCGAGGCGGGCACAAGTCGCGCGCAAAGAGTGGTGGGATGGGCTCCAGTTTCGAAGGCGGGCTCAAGCAGCTCTACGGTGAGATATGGATGCTGGAGCCCCCTGGCATGAATACCTGGCGGCCTCCGGTGCCCGCGATCCTCCTGCGGCATCGCCACGAACGTCCAGTACCCATCTACGAGATCGCGAATCGCCACCCGAGCGAATATGACAACCGGTTGCGATCCCGCCGCTACAACTATGCGTTCGTGACGCCCGTGTACGTCATGGGTGCCAGCCTCTTCGACCCCAACGTCTTCAACAGCCCAAGGTTGAACCGCGGCTCTTTTGGGGCGTGGAGCGGCGTGATCACGCGAGACCCAGACGGGGGTCATCGGCGTGGCGTGTACCTCGACCCCGATTACTCCGAAGGATCCGGATACCACGGGAGCGAGCGATGGTACGTCCAGGATCGCGACGTCATGATCGCGCAGCGATGGAGAGGGGGCTTCTACCAGGGGCACTCTCGTATCGATTTTCGGGAGGGGTTTGAGCTCGTCGAGCGAGACGGCTGGATCTTCTGCAACAACGAAGACGAGGCGTACATTGCTGTACGGGTGGCCCGAGGTGGCTACGACTGGCTCACGCCGAATCAGCGCCTTGAGATGAACGACGAAGACTCGCCGATCATCTTTCAGACGGGACGCGCGGTCGAGTACGGTGCGTTCGAGGACTTTCAGGACGAGGTTCTCGCGGCGCCGATCCGCATGGACGACGAGAGCCTCGTATACACCGGGCCAAACAGTCCAACGATCGAGTTCTTTCTTTCGGTCGACCCGTACCGGATGCCGACGATCGACGGGGAACCGGTCCAGGTCGATCGCGAAAGCAACTACGACAGCCCATACCTCCAAGGCCGCGCGGGCAGCTGCATCGTCACCGCGCTCTACGGCGAGCGGCGGTGGGAGTATGACTTCTGTGAGACAACGATGCGCGAGGTCGACCCGACTCTGGTGGACGCGGGCCCTTCCTTCGATGGAGGGAGCGAGAGCGACGCGGGCCTGGGCACTGACTCCGGCGCCGGAGATCACGACGCGGGCCAGTCTGATATGGACACGGATCCTGATCGCGCAGCTGGAGGTGGGTGCGCTGCTGCGGGAGGCTCGTCGCACTCTCTCGCCCTCCTCTGCGTTTGGGTGTTGGCCCGGCGTCGTCGCTAGCGCGCTCGCACCGCCGTCGGACGAACTCGATCGCCGTCGCTGCGAAGCACGATGATTTGGTGCTCGCCTAGTTGGCCGCGGCGCGTCCCCGCGGAAGGTTCGCGCCCCCAGGGGCCGATCTGCGTGACGTCGCGTTCCATGATTTGGTTTCCGTTCGCGTAGAAGGCGAGAATCCGTTCGCCGCTTCGGGCGAGATGAACATTGGTGATCGCGCCCGCCGCGCTGGCCCAGTCCGGATGTTGCTGGGGACGTCCCGCCGGCGTGGTCGACACCATGCTGAGGCGCATGCCTCGCCCGTTGCCGGGATAGATGAGGGCCAAATGATATCCCTCGCCGTTCCAAATCGCGTCCGCGAGGCCCCACGGAATCGCGACTTCGCGGGCGGGTTCGCGCAGCACTCCTTCCGCGGAAAAGCGCGCGAGATAGGTGTGCGCGGCGCTGGGGTCGTTGGTCTGAACCTCCTGAAAGAACACCGCGAATCCATCGGGCAGGGGGGTTGCGACCACCGAAAAGGGCACGTGGGATTGCCCCGAGGGCCGCGCGAGCGTGACTTCCTCGCCGACCTCATCCCGTCGAACGACGCGCACGCGAAAGGGCTCTTCGTCGTCGGTCACGTAGGCGACGAGCCCAACCCCGTGGCCCTGAACGATCGTGGCGATTCCCTGCCCTCGAAAGAGCTCGGTGCTCTGGCGTCCCCGTCGAACTCGTCCGAGGCCTTCGCCGAAGTGGGTCTCGACGGAGACCGTCTGTCCGTCGAGGCGAATTCCGCGGGTTTCGATAGGGCTGGGTTGCGCGTTGGCGGTGGAAATCGACAACACGCCGAGGATTGCGAGCGTTCGAAGCATGGGGCCTCCTCACGCGGTGGGCACGAGCCACCGTTTTGTGACCGAGTTTTTTTGGGTCTAGAACCGGAGGGTGGTTGGCCGGGTCTGCTCGTCGCAGGGAACCAGCACGGCCCGGCGAGGTCGCCAGCGGATCCGGCAGGTGTTCCAGGCGTCCGGTCGCTCGTAGACGCGGGTTTCCCGGCCCGTCGCAAGGTCGGTAAGAGACACGCGGTTGCTGAAGCCCGGCGCGGTGAACGTCGGAACGGAGAGCGCGTAGCGGCCGTCGGGCGAAACCGAGTGCGTGCCGAGCGTGGAAAGCTGGTGACCGTAAGGAGTGAAGAGCGGCGCGGTCGTGCAGTCGCTTCCGCAACTCCACGAAGCGAGAATGTTGTGGCCCGCGACGAAGCGCACTTGAAGGCTCGTCCTGCTGACGCTGCCGCCGGGGTTCGGGTCGATTCGAGCGATGATCTCACCCCGGCGCCGAACGACGATCGCGACGTGATGCGATCCTTTGGGAAGGACTTCGAGGGAGTAGACCCCGCTTCGCCGGGGCTGCGCTGCGCTCGGCGTTGCGCTCATCAACATGCACGCGAGTCCACTCACCCACATCCGCGTCCACGTCCACGTCCACGTCCACGTCCACGTCCACGACGTCCACCCCCACACACGCATGCGGCGCGAACGTATCGAGCGCGTTGCGCTATTCCCTCGCCTCGCGATCGCGAAGCAGCATTCGAATCGTCAGGTCCGCTTCGCAACGCGCGAGGCTCACCACTGCGAGCTCGAGATCGGGGTGGCTTCGCTGAGGGGGCGCGAGAACCGGGGCGAGGGCACATCACTCCACACCATCGCTGCCCTCTGGAGTGCACGTTTCGATTCGCAATGCTGCTTTGCGGCCATCGAACACTGCCATCGAACACTGCCTTTCGGGCTGCGCCGAGGACCCGATGAGCGGGCCCTGTCTTGCTTATCGATGCGGCGGGAACTCGGCTGGCGCGAACTGCGTCGGTGATTTTGAAGTCTGCGCCGGACTGCTGAGTCCGCTCTGTGAGGCGTCGATCCCTAGGGGAGGTCGGTGCTACCCTACGACCGTTGCGCGGGGTGGTTTACGGTGGGTTGCTGCTGCTCGTCGGGTGTGTCGATGCAGCAACGCAGCTGGATGCGGTGACGGCGGACGAAGGGTCCGAGCCGTGGTCGCTGGAGCATGCCCGAGCGGAGCTGGCGAGCGGAACGCCCTCGACGTCATCGAGCTTCGGTTTTCGCCGCGGTCCGATTTGGCTTCGCGCGAGGGCAGACGCACCTGGCGTTCTTGAGGTTGGGCTTCCGCAGCTCGATCAGCTGGATGTCTATGTTGGCGATGCGCACTATCGCTTTGGCGATCACTTTCCGTTTTCCGCGCGGCCGCTGCGACAGCCCTTTTACGCGGTGCCCATCGATGCGCCCGGTGAGGTGATCGTTCGAGCTCAGTCCACCGGCGCGCTGGCGGTTCCGCTGCGTTTGTGGGCCCCCGACGACTTCGACGCCTACGCGTCCGATCTTCACGTCGGGCTTGGTGCCTACTACGCGTTTCTTTTCGCGCTCGCATTCTACAACCTCTTTCTCTTCGCGTCGCTGAGGCTTCGTGCGTACGGATATTACTTCGGGTGGATCGCGGGCGTTGCCCTCTCGCAGGCGAGCTTCATGGGTCACACCGCGATGTACCTTTGGCCCAACTCGCCGGTGCTCGCCGATGCGATGCCGGCGGTCGCGGTCGCGCTCTCCGCGGCGTCGGGTTGCCTCTTCGTCGACGCGATGCTGGACGCCCGAAGACTCTCGCGGCGTGCTTCGCTCGCCCTTCGGGGCACCGCGGCGGTGCTCTTCGCGATCGCGGTGCTTCTCTTCGTCGACTACGGCGCCGTCATTCTTGCGCTGCCCATCGCCGGGTTCACTTCAATGGCGGTGATCATCACGGCGGTGGTAGTGGGCGTTCGGGCCCGCAACCGGGCGGCGTATTTCCTCGCGTTTGGCGCGCTGAGTTTCTTGCCCTTCTATTTTCTCTTCGCGCTGGCGAACCAGGGCGTTCTGCAGACCAGCTTTCTCACGTTGCACGCGTTCAAAATTGGAACATGCATCGAGGCGCTGATCCTCGCCTTCGCCCTGGCCGATCGAGTGCGCGTTCTCGAGGGTGAAAAACTCGAGGCGCAGCGCGCGCTCTCCGTTGGTCTACTTCAAGCGCAGGATGAGGAGCGCCGAAGGATTGCCCGCGAGCTTCACGACGGGGTGGGGCAGGAGCTCAGCGTTCTTGCCGGGGAGCTCGGAGGGAGCTCCGCGGAGGCGGCGCGGCATTGCATCGACGATCTTCGTCGGCTGTCTCACGACCTCCATCCCGATCGCTTGGAGCGTCTCGGTCTCCGGGCGGCTTGTGAGCGCGCTGTAGAGACGACGCTCGATGCGTCCGGACTCGAGTACGATCATGAGCTCGAAGATGTCGATTCGCTCTTGTCTGACGCGCAGGCGCTGCATGTGTATCGAATCCTCCAGGAGGCTTTGCGAAACGTGGTGCAACACGCGGAGGCGTCCCTCGCGAGAGTCCGCCTCGGGCGACGCGCGGAGACGCTCGAGCTGATCGTGGAAGACGATGGATTGGGTATCGACGCGGGGAGCGCGGACGGCCTCGGGCTCTCGTCGATGCGTGAGCGAGCCCGCGCTGCGGGAGGACGGCTGACCCTTGCGCAAAGGGAAGGTGGCGGGACGCGGGTGGTGATGAAGATTCCGGTGACCCACGCATGAAGCGCGTCCTCCTCGCCGATGACCATCCAATCGTGCGCCACGGACTCCGAAGCGTGATCGCGGAAACGGCCGACATGCGCGTCGCCGTTGAGGTGGAGCGCGGCGACGAGGTCCTCAGGGGCCTCGCGGGGATCGATGTCGCGGTTCTCGACATCTCGATTCCGGGAAAAGGCGGACTGACCCTCTTGAAGGAATGGCCGATAGATGGGCCGCCGGTGGTGATGCTGACGATGCATCACGACTATGTGCGCGCGGCGCTCGAACTTGGCGCGCGCGGATATCTCGTAAAGGAAGACGCGACCGCTGAGATCGTCGACTGCCTACGAAGCGTTCTCGCAGGGGAGGTCTACGTCAGCCAAAGCGTTCGACAGCCGGCCGCGAGCCTTGCGGACCTCACAGAAGCAGAACGACGCGTTCTCCGGCTTGTGGCCAAACACCAAACCAGTCGCGAGATCGCCGACGCGCTCGGGATTCAACTGCGGACCGTGCAGAACCATCGCGCCAATGTGGTCGCCAAGCTTGGGCTTCGGGGACCGGGGGCCCTCTTGCAGTTTGTGCTCGCCCACGAGCACGAGCTCTAAGCGGAGTTCAAAGGAAGCGCGGTCAGAGCATCGGTTCGCAGACGTCGCGAAGAATGCGATCGCGCCCGACCGCGTCGGTGTCCGGGTTCATTCCGTCGAGATACATCTCGCCGCACTCCGGTGGAGCGAGGGGTCGAAGGAAGAATCCGCGCACCCGCGGGCAGAGTTCGAGGGCTGCTTCCTCCGCCGTTGCGAACGGACCCGCGATCCGGCGGAACTCCCACGGCGTTGCGGTCGTGCCCCCGCACGCGAGGGAGCTCAACGCCGGCGGCGGATCAAGGGTGTCTTCGTGGCGTACGGCCCAATAGCCTTTGTCGCGGGGAAAGTTGGTGACCTGCACGAGGTAGTAGCCCGTCGCAGGCGCCGACGAGGAGATCGGACGCCAGTCTCCGAGGTCCGAGCGGCAGTTGATCTCTGCGCTCTCGACGTCGAAAGAAGGCGGATAGTAGACGACCTCGAGGTTGCCGATTTCGCACGCCCCGACCGCCGTCGATTCGTCGCAGCGACTCGTGGACCAAACGCCGCCGCTGGCGGTGCAGTTGTCTTGCGTGGTCGCACCTTCGGCGAAGTGGTTCGTGCAAAGACGGCTCCCTCCGCAGGAACCGGCCACGCGGCGTCCGTTTCCACCACGTCCGCAGGTCGGTCCGTCGCGTCGCGCGCGGAGCGAAGGCGGGACCACGCGAAGGTGGAGCCAGCTTCGCGCAAGGCGCGGCCGGTTGGGGTTTGAGGCTTCGTCGGTCACGAGGGCGCGGACTTTGACGTAGAAGCCGAGCGGAAAGTTCGGCTGGCTACCGGTCATGAAGTCGTTGCCGACGACGAAGTCGCAGTCGGGGGCCAGGTAGACGACCGAGGTTCCCTCGTAGGGAGCGCCGCTGGTCGGAAGCACGACCTGCCCGCCGGCGCTGCGGCCGAGGAGCGCGTTGGTGGGCGGCGTGTACGCGTAGAAGTTCCCCGGAAGTGCGTGGTCCCAGGTCACCGTGAGCATGTCTCCGTCGGGATCTTCGGCGTCGACGGTCAGGACGGTCGCGCCGGGCGTTCGAGCGGGATCGCCGGGGGGCTCCTCGGTGGCGGTGACGCTCATCAACGCACCCATGCTGAGGTCGTGAGGGCCGGGGCCGAGCACCTCGCGGTCGGCAGTGAGGGCGTTGATCCGCGGGGGACGGTTTGACGCCGTAACCTCTACCACCACGTTGGCTTCCCCAAAGATGGCGGTGGGGCCGGCGCCCGCTTCGTAGGCGGTGAGGTAGATGATGTGACGTCCGATGGAGGTCGGCCGAAACGTCCATTCGAGGGTTTCACCGCGGGTTGTGCCGCTTCGGCCGCCGGCGATGAGCTGCCCACCCCGGGAGAGGTTCAAAAACCAATCAACGCTGCCGGCGCTCGCGATCGCACCGCTGAGGGCGACGTCCTCACCGACTTTGACGCGGAGGGGCTCCGCTCTGAGCTGCGGCGTGGGCGCGTCGCAGCTGCTCATTGAGGGTTCCAACGTGAGTTCGACGTCTCCCGTCGTGAGGTCCGCGCGAGCGCAGCGAGGTCCGCTTCCAAAGTCGGCCTCGATGACATAGTTCCCGGGCGGCAGGTCGCGAGTGATGCGCTCCGCACCGATGCGGCGAGGGAACGCGGCTTCCTCGATGGCGATCACGCCGCTGTCGTCGACAAAGCCCCGCGCGCGAATCCGGACTTGGGGGGTTCCGCTCGCGGCTCGAAGTCCGAGCGTGCGAGTGTTGCGAAAGACCGCCCGGTAGCGCGAGAAGTGATCTGTTTGAAACTCGATCTCGCCTTCTCGCTCGGCGTCGGGGAGCAGGTAGCGGCCGGTACTCGCGAGCACCGAATCCCAACTTTGCGCGTCTTCGTTCCACACGCGTGCCTCAAGGGCATCGACCGGCGTGGTTTCCGGAACCGGGAGCAGCACCGTCACGGGCTCGAGGAACTCGGTGCCGTCCGGGAGAAGCTCGAGTACCGCACCAACGCCCGCGCGACTGGAGGTGTCCGGCAGCCGACCCTCTCGGAGGCGAATGGTGGTCGGTTCGGAAAGGGCGCCCGGAGGCACGATGACCGACGCGCCGTAGAGAGGAGAGTTCGGGTTCGTGATGGAGGCAACGCCGCCCTGTTCGTCCATTCGGACTCTCGCGTCGACGTCCGGGGCGGGAAGTCCGGCGGTGATCCCCGGCGGGCTGCCGGTGCACCCGAGAAGCGCGAGCACGGCGAAGAGCCGGGTCAAAAGAGCACTCCGACGTTGATCAAGGTCTGCCGAAGTACGGTGTTGATCGTCCGGCCGCCGGAGCTCGTGCGCTGCGCGTGGCGCAGCCAGCCGAGTTCAACGAGAACGCCGAACCCGGATGCGAAGTGGTACCGGCCGCCGAGCACCCATCCGATGTTCCAGCCGCCGCGAACCTTACCGGAGTTGTCCGGGTGCGGAAGGTAGATGCTTCCGCCGACGGGGATGCCGGCGTAGACGTCGAGGTGGCCTCGAGGGAGATCGATCGGATAGCGACCACGGGGCATGAGGTTGAGGTCGACGTAGAAGTTTCGTTTGGCGCCCGCCGAGTTCGCCGAGTCGCTCTGCCACGCTGCCGCCGTAATCATCGGCGCAAGCGCGACGTAGCGATGGATGGGGATGTCCAGGCGCGCGTGAATCCCGAGGGTCGCGATCAGATCGTCCTTAAGGCCGGCAACTTGGATCCGTCCTCCCGCGCCCAGGTGAAACCCGATACCGAAGTGGTTGGCCATGATCGCCGCGTCGAAGGAATCGATCGCTTCTGGTTGCGCCACTGGCTGCGGGGCCGTTTGCGCAGGGGCCGTTTGCGCAGGTTGGGGCGCCGGCTGCACCGGCGGAGGCTGCGTTGGCTGAACAGGCTGCGCGGGCTGAACAGGCTGCGTTGGCTGAACAGGCTGCGTTGGCTGAACAGGCTGCGCGGGTTGAACAGGCTGCGCGGGTTGAACAGGCTGCGCTGGCTGAACAGGCTGCGCTGGTTGGACAGGCTGCGCTGGTTGAACAGGCTGCGCTGGTTGAACAGGGTGCGCCGGTTGAATCACGGGGGGAGCTGGATCGGGTGCCGGTTGGGCGGGTGGAGCAGGCGCCGCAGGAAGCGGCACGCACTCCGCCTGGTCGGTGCATTGAAACCCGCTCGGGCACGCGGGGTTGCACCGTGAGATGCAGGTGCCCTGGTGGCAGAAAAAGCCTCGGCGACACTCGGGAAAGCAAGCCTGTGCGTCGACGACCGAGGCCGCGCCAAACGTGATCCAAACGACGAGGGCAAGTCGCCCCCCCAACCCCTCAAACATGCTCCATCGTTAACTCAGACTGAAAAAATCCGCCTGAGCACATCTACTCAGATCTGGGCTCAGGTCATGATCGGAAGCGGGTCGGCGCAGCTCGCATCCATCGCGGCCTGGTCGTACTGCATCATCATCCAGCTGTGGTTCGGGCCCATGCCGCTGAACGCGCTGCGCCCAGGAACCTGCCACTCGGACCGCGGAATCCCGAACGCATCGAGGTAGGTCGTCGTCCACTGGAAGTAGCAGACGCCCGGACGTCGTCCGACGTGCGCGAGAACCTCCGCGCGTCGGCCATCGTCCGCGGGGTTGTTCTCGCGGTTTCGAAGGTCGAGGTAGTTGCCGGTCGTGATGGCGCCTCCGGCGCTTCCGGCTGCGACCACGGGAATGGAGTCGCCGTTGTGGGTGACGCAACCAGCTTCCGGACTCCACCACACGAGGCTGTTGTCGAGCATCGTGCCTTCGCCCTCGAGAACGGCATCGAGTTTGCCGACGAGGTCGAGAAACGCGCCGCGAAAAAACGCCTGTGAGCTCCGAAGAAGCATGCCTCGAAGACGTTCCGCGAGCGCCGCGTCTTCGCGGGTCGGCGCCTGGTGTGCAACCTCGTGGTATCCGCCCGGGTAGGCGCGAACCTCTTCGGTGAAGGGATCGTTCACGCGGATGACGGCGACGCGGCTCGAGTCGCACATGAAGCCGGCCATGATGACGTCGTTGTAGAGCTGGTAGTTGTCGCTGCCGTAGCGATCCCAGCGTCCTGGAAGATCATCGATGGGATCGACATCGTCGCACGACGCGATCGGTGGCGTGATAAGGGCGGCCCGAATGTCGCTCAAGCGGTCCATGTACTGCGTGAGGCGACGGCGATCTTCGCTGCCCAGGCGGGCGCCGGCGCCGAACGCTCCCGACTGCAGGCGCGCATAGCTCTCGTAGATGGCGTTGATCGGCGGCTCGCGCATGGGCATCCCCTCGTCCGGCGTCGGCACGTACACCGAATCGAAGACGGTCGCAGCGCTGACCTCTTCCGTTGGCTGAACGCCCCCCGCAGGACCACGGCTCCGATCGACGAGCTCGACGCTCAGGGCTTGGTTGCCGAAGTGGATCAAGCGGCGACGCGGAGGAGTTGCGTACACCGCGGTCGAATGGGCCATGACCTGATCGGCGGTTTCCTGGTCCGGCGGAAACTCGTCGTGGTTGTTCGACATGTCGCCGTAGTTCCCGAGCAGGTGTCGCGCGTGCCCGTAGTAAAAGGGCACGTCGAGCCCGCGGAAGAGGTTCATCTTGCTCGCGATGGACTCGGTGAGAACACCGGCGGGCGCCCGGAGCGCTTCCGAGACCAACCGGTCGCCGTCTTCCATGCGCGGCGTAAGCGGCCCGCGATGACAGGTGTGAAGGGGATGCGAAAAGCTCGTGCTGGCCGCGGATTCGTCCGGGTACATATCCTGCTGCCACACGCCGCCGTGCTCGGTCATGAACATGACCATTCGCTTCGGGATCGCGGGTCCCTGCGCCTGCGTGCGGTTGCCGCGAATCAGACTGGGAAGGGCAGGGATGAGGAGCGACGCACCGCCCCCGAGAAGCATCCAACGTCGTCCAAACTTCCGTACCGTCATCAGTTCTCTCCTCGCACGCGAAAGCTAGGCTCCAGCACGACGGCCGTGAGGACCTCGGTCAGCGGTCGTCCCTCGTCGATTCCTTCGTCGATGGTTCGCAGCAGGCATCCGTCTTCGACGAGGCGCTCCGTCCGGCCTGTCGTGAAGCGCACGTAGTGACGCGCAAAGCACGCGCCCACCTTTTCGGAGTCGAAGAGCACCTGTCCGAGCTCTTCGCCGCCGCGGACCGGGTCGTTCGATTCGAAGATCGTGGTCTCGTCGTCGATCGGAAGTCTCGCGGTTTCAGTGCCCTCGGAATCGAAGAGGGGTTCATCGCTGCGGAGCTGGCCGATCGCGTCGAAGGCTTCCAGGGCGTAGCCGGTCGGGTTGATATTCCCGTGGCACTGGCTGCACCCAATGTCGGACGTGAGCGTTTCGGTCGCTTCCCGCGACCCGACCATCGTTCGATCGACCGCGGGAAGGTTGTCCATCGCGCCTCCTGGTGCCGGCGGAAGGTTGTCGCAGGTGATCTGGCGCCGGACGAACACTCCGCGGAGGATCGGGTGGGTGATCGAGTTGATGTCCGGGAGTGCTACCTCGGCGCGCGCGAGCAGGGTGCCGACGCGGGTGAGGATGCCGCGGCGTTCGGACGGCACCGCGACCGTCTCACCCTCCGTGGCCGGTTCGATGCCGTAGATGGAGGCGAGCACCGGATGCGTAGTCGTCGTGATCTCGGTGAGGAAGAAGTCTTCGAAGGTGCCTCCGGTGCGAAGCACGTGCAGGAAGATGTCGATGAGTTCGTTTTCGGCGGCGAGGTCAAAGGCCTCGTCGAGGTCGAGGTGGCCGGCGATCGCTTCGAAGTCTGCGCCCGTCCCGCTGCTTGCGGTGTTGATCTGGTCGAAGCGGAACCACTCTGTGAGCAGCGCGCGTACCGATCGGCGCGTCCGCGGATCCGCGACGACGCGAGCGACCTGCGCATCCCATCCTTCGGCGGTCAGGATCGCACCGGACTCGGCGGCCGCAAAGAGTTCCTCATCCGGCATGGAGTCCCAGAGGTGGTAGCTGAGTCGGTTGGCCGCTTCGTAGGCGTCGAGTTCACCGGTGCCTTCGACGTGAAAAAGAAAGCGCGGCTGCGCGAAGAGGACGGCGATCACGTCGCGGAGGTCTTCAACGCTCACCGTATCTCCGGCTTGGTAGACCTCGTCGCGGTAGAAGGCGAACTCGTCATCAGCGACGGGACGGCGATGGGTGAGGGCGCCGAGGGTGCGAATGAAGTCGTCGATGCAGCCGCCGTCGGTCGCGCCGACGCTGAGGCAGTCGAAGCCCATCGCGGAGAGGCGTTCCGGCGTCGCGAGCGCGTTGCCCATCTCTTCCGCGAGGCGGTAGTGCGCCTCGACCGCGGAGTTGCCGATCGACTGGTCGGCGCGGAAGAACGCGAGCTGGCCTTCCTGCTGGTTCTCGTCGGTGGTTCGAAGGTCGTTGGGGAGCCCGCCAAGCCTCGTGTCGAGCTCTGCCATCACCGGGCCGGGATCGCCGAGGAGTCTTCGCAGCGTGTCCTCGATCGTGTTGAGGAGCTGGCTGCGACTGAGGCGCCGGAGGGGAGGATCCACGGGGACGAAGGAGTCACCGCATTCGAAGTCGACCTCGGCTTCGGTGAACTCGATGTCCTCAGGGGGCGTCCACTCCGGCGATGAGATGGTCCCCTCGCAGGCGAGGAGGAGGACGAGCGAATACCACCGCGAAACACGCATCAGGAAGTAGGTGAAGGGTCTGCGAAAAGCGGGTCAAAAACGGCGCGGCTTTCGGAAAAATCGTTCGTGAGCGGAATCGCGTTCAGGGCGTTCGTGAGGAGACGGAGTTCGTCCCTTGGTCAGCGCCTCTCTCAGAAAGCGACGAACGTGAAGAACTCCGTCCCCTGATTCATAACCAAGTGATCTCAGGAGTTTGCACGTTACTTGGGTTAGCGGAAGTAGTTGCTCGGGACCGGGCCGCCCTTTCGAAAGTGGACTCGCCGACCGGCAGTTCGGCGCAGCGAGAGCTGGTCCTGGAGCGCTTCCGCGATGCGAACGACGTCGTCCGAGGCGCGCGCGGATCGATCGGTGGCGCTCGCCTCGAGGATCCGAGCCGCAATCTCCTCCGCCGGCGAGTCGTCCGGATCCGAGCGCTCTCCGGGACCCACCATCTGGGGCTCCCACGGTGCCGCAAGGTGTTGGTAGAGCAGCGTCGTGGCGTCGGGCGCATAGGGAAAGGGGTCGACCCACGCGGACGCGTGACTGAAGAGGAGCTGAGCTGGGCGGTGCTGGTGAAGAAGGCCAAGAAGCGCCGCGTCCCCAATGCGGTCGAGGTCGTACGCCACGATCAGGCCCGGCTCCTCCGAATGGTCTGCGAAGTTCACGCGCGGAAGATCGAGATGCTTGGCGAGCGCTCGCCCCAGGATGTCGCTCCCGCGATCCGGTAGCGCGAGAATCCGGGGGGGCCGAAGCGCCAGTGCGTCGAGGACGAGCGACAGCGTTTCGATGCCTTCCCGAACGAGCCCGTGACTGTCGCCCAGATAGGCGTAGCGCCCGTGCATCGGCGAATCGTGTCCGTGGGGCGACTCGTGGAGAAGAAGTCCACCGTGCAGAACCGCGTGCCATCCGGTCAAGTCACGCGCGTCCAACGAGGTCGCCTCGCGAACAAGCGCACGCCGGTCGATCATCCCCGCGAGCGCATTCGCCATGAAGACGAGTGATTCGTTTCCGGCGGCTTGCGATTGAAGCGCAGGTAGGAGCGCCGCAGCCTCGTCGGCGTCGCCCTGCATCAGAAGATGAAATCCGAGCAGGTAGCGAAGGTGCGGGTCGCGATCGGCAAGTCCTGAGTGCTGAAGGAAGAGCACCGCCTCCCCAAAGCGCATCTCTTGCTCCAGGCATGCGGCAAGCTCACTGAGGATCGCTTGCTGTCCGGGTGCGAGGGCGTTCGCCTTTGCGAGGTAGGTCGCGCCGACGTCGAAGAGGCGTTGTTCGTAGAGCGCGTACCCAGCGTCGTAGAGCGCTTGCGGGTCCGCCCCCGAGGCCGCTCGCTGGATGGTTTCCGCGAAGTCAGCGCCTGCGAACGCTCGGGAAACATCGACGAAGAGGGCGAACGCGCCAGCGAGCGTTTCTTCAGGGGCCGGAAAGGCCAGGAGGGGTCGAAGCGCGGAAAACGCCTCCTGCGCATTCCCCGCTGCCATCGCCGCTTTGGCTCGCGTCAGGCGTGCCTCCGACGTTTCGTCAGTCATTTCATGTCCGTACCACGCGCGGGTGGCCCGAGCGACGAGACTCGCTATGCTCCCGCGCCGGAGGCGAATACGCGCGGTCCATGCGCTGTTCCCCCGCCGAGGGACGCCGAGGGACGGATGACGGACGAAGCAGCAGAAGCGCGTGAAGAAGCGCCGAAGAAGCGCCGAATGCCCAAGAAGAAGGGCAAGAAGAAGCCGTCGACGAAGAAGAAGACCAAGAAGAAGGTCGAGAGCGGCGGATCGAAGCCGGCGAGCGGCGCGGAGGGCGATCGCTACCTCTGTGTGCATTGTGGCCACAAGTTCATGGCGGAAGCGGAGCCCAAGCGCTGCCCTTCGTGCATGCGAAAAGGGGGCCTCGAGCTTCTGGAAGAAAAGAGCGGGGACCGAAAGACGTGGAAGGTCCCGGCGATCGTGCTCGGCGCTGTGGCGGTGATCGCGATCGGCTACGTCGCTTGGTCGCGGAGCACTCCGGATGCCGTCTCCGGTGAGGTTCCCCTGGAGCCGCTCTCCTTTTCGGAGCTGCGCGGTTACCTGCGAGACAAAGACGCCGACGGAGACCACGCGCATCTCTTCGACGTGAACGACGCCATCGAAACGCTTGCCTCGAACGCGTCCGGCGACTCGCCGCAGGCAAAGGCAGAAGCGCTCACGTCGCACATTCGAAGTCGCTCGTCGGCTCGCGCGTTCGTGAACTGGGCGATGGACACCCCGCGCGATACGCCCGTGCACAACGCGGGCTGGGCGGCGGAGCAGCTCGCGACCGACGAGGGCGACGTGCAGCTCTATCCCCTGGAGGTCGCTGCTGCTGCGGTGGCCGCGCTTCGCGAAGAAGGCGTGGACGCGATGGTCGCGGAGGTCTGGGGGTACCCGGGCGATCGCGTGCCGCCCGATCCCTCTGGGTTTCTCGGGTACTTCGCGGTGGCGGTCTACGACGGCGAAGTCGGCGAAGGCACGCCGACGATTCACGATCCCTACGGCGGTCACAGCACCCAGCCGGAAGAGGACTCCTATCGCGTCCTGAACGACGCGCAGGCCGCGGCCGCGATGATGGGCATCGACGCGGTCTATCACCTCGTTCACGAAAACGATGCGGTGCGCGCCCTCGACCGCTCACGGCGGGCGCTTCGAGTGGACGAACGCGCGCCTTACCTCCGCACCGTTCAGGGAAAGGTTCTCGTGGCGGGCGCGGGCGTCCAGCAAGGGATCGAAGAGCTGCAGGCGGCTTCGCAGATTCGCCCGGACGCGCCGCGGCGAAACAACCTCGCCGGCGTGTTCGTCGTGATGAACGACGTGGACCAGGCGGCCCGGGAAGCCGCCGCCGCGCTTGAGCGCTTTCCGGATTTTGCGGCGGCGCACGCGACGCTCGCAGCCATTCACCTCGCCCAGGGCGAAAACGATCTCGCCCGCGGCGAACTCGTGATCGCCGAACGTCTCGAGCCGCGCCTTTTGAACCTGCCGATGCTTTGGGCGAACTATTACCTTCAGACCGGCGAGCAAATGCAGGCGGTGGGCAAAGCCCGCGAAGCGGTCGAGCGCAACCCGAACAACTGGGAGACGCGTTTTCAGGCGGCGCGGCTTTACCGCATGGTGGGACGCTACGGTCCGATGCGGCGAGAGGCCCGCAAGATCATGGAGCTCGTTCAACCCGAGCAGCAGGCCCTCGTGCGGCAGCGCATTCTTGAGCTCCTCGGACCGACGGCTCTCGAGGAAGAGGATGACGATCTTCTCGCGGACCTCGACGACGAGGATCTTGAGGACTTTGACGACGAGGACCTCGGAGGCGGCGGATCCCTCGAGCTCGAGTCGGAGCTCTTCGGTGGCGGCGGTGGTGAGACCGGGGGTCCTTCGCTTCTCGACGAGGAGCTCGGCGGCGGTGGCTTCGACCTCGGTGGTGGAGGCGGTGGCGCGGCCGGCGGGTTTCAGCTCGGCGGTGGCGGTGGCGGCGGTCTTCGCCTCAACCTGAACGAGTAGCCTCTCCACCGAGCGCTGTGTCTGGTCGCCTTGCGAAGACGGAAGAATTCGTTGAACTCTTGCTGTTTACATTGTAAACAAAAGAAATCGAATCACGTCAAACCAGAAACGTGTGTACCTCCAGCTTGGCGATCGTTGCGCTGTGCTTCGCCTGCGCTGCGCGGACCACGCCTCCAGCGACCGCAAACGAAACCGAAGCGATCGAGCGGCTCGGCTGCGATTCCGTTGATGCACTCCTTCGAACAACCGAGCGCCAGGCGGAAGACCCGGAGTCGGCGCGCTTGCTGGCCCTGCAGCTTCGGCTGATTCGCGACGCCGAAATCGTTGTGCCCGACGAAGAGGTAGAACGCGCAGTCGAACTTTCTCAGCGCACGAACAACCTGACGCCTGACGCGTTCTGGGCGGCTGTTGCACGCGAGGGTTACACGCCCACGTCGTATCGGCGCGAGCTTCGTTGGAATCTATTCAAGCTACTTCTCGATGAACGGCTCGTCGCTGGGTACGGAAACGAAGGCGAGTACGAAGACCGGCTGGCCCAAGTTCTCGCGCGCTTTGCGCATGTCGAGACGACTCGTTCCGAATCGGGAGGCTGCGTTGAGGTCTGGCCGAGGCTCCAGGTGGGTGAGATTACGTTCGAGGGTGGCTTCCTCGACACGGACGAACCCGTCTTTGCTCCCATTCGCCCACACAATCCGGAGACCGTCGGTTCGCTAGGCGCGCGACCCTCGCTGATGTCGCACCTCCGACGCTCGTTGGAGGACCGGGGTCACTACCACTCGACGATTCAGATGCGCTTCACGCCAGAGCTCATCATCGTGCGCGTCACACTCCAATCGTACGTGGTTCTGGCGTCTCTCGAAGTGGACGATAGCGAGTGTGAGGTTGGCGCTTTACTCGGCTCGCACGCCGAGGTTCTCGAAGCATTTCCCTATCGCGTCGGCGACAGGATGCACGAGTCCGTGGCGAACTGGAACATGGAGGTGAACCAGCGCCTCGACCTTTCGCAGCACGAGTGTACGTTTGAGCCGCGCACGCGTGTCGACGCAGAGGGCGCCCACATTGTGCTTCGGTTCGTGCGCCGTGCCGAGCGAACGGAATGACTCCGTAGAGTGATTCGGCGGCGTGGCGCCAATCCATACCTATGCGCTCTGCGCCACCAGGGTCAGGAGAACCGCTGAACCTTCGGTATGCGCTCGCCGGATCGCGGTTTGAAGATGAGAAACAAGGAGAGCGATGGCCTCGGCCTCCGTCTCTGCCGCGTTGGCGGGGTCCGGGTCCTCGGGAATCGGGTCCTCGAGAATCGCGCGTACGTCGTCGATGTGGCCCCCGACGTGATCGCAGAGTTCGTGCGCGACCTGAACGACATCGAGGGAGCGCGCAATCTGGGTTGCGTGGGAGAGTGGGTCACCGGAGAGCGACCGCAGTGCCGCGTCTCGTTCGAAGAGAGCCTCAAGCTCCATCTCCTCTGGCGAGAGGTGTGACCAGCGGAGCGGCAAGACCTGATCGACGACACCGAGCTGAATGGGCTCGCGACCAAGATGGACCCAGAGCACCTCGACAAGCTCTCCATCGAGAGTGTCAGAGTCGGGGTCCTCATCGAGCTCCTCGCAGCGCTCGGCGATCTCTTCTTCGTCGAGGAGGAAGATCCGAAACGACTGCGTGCCGCCCATCGGAGCCCTTAGTGCAGGTGTTCGCGCAGGCCGCGGTTGAGTTCGCCGTGTGCGCGTTTGAAGTCGTACCACCCGCGGGCGATCGTGCTGACCTTGTCGCGGGCCGCGTCTTCGTCGTAGCGAGACTCGGGATCGATCGCTTCGAGATACGCGAGGTAGTCGCTGAATCCGCCGCGGAGAACGCCGACGGCGGCGACGAGGTCGTTGACGTTGGAGACCATGTCCTCGGGCGGGATCAAGGCACGAAGGCGAGGTTCGAGATCCTCGAGCCGGTCGAGGCACTCGCGGCGGATGTAGGTCGCAAAGCGTGCTCCGCCGCGGGTTGCGCGCTCGTTGAGCTCTGCCGCGAGCTCTTCGTTGTTCGAGACTTCTTCGCGCCCCTGAAAGACACAGCCCCAAAACCCGTCGAAGAGGTCTCGCTTGGCGCCGTTCACGTTTTGCCCGAGCGTCTCGTAGGCCTCGTCGTCGCCTCCCAGCATGAAGAACGCGAGGCCTCCGCCAAGGACGAGGACGAGCGCGGCGATCAGCCCAATGAGGCCGCCCTTTCCGGCGCGCATGGCGCGCTCCTCGTCCTCGAGAGAAGGGCTGGGTCCCAGAGGTGGGAGCCCCCCGCCCACGCGCTGGAGATCGTTGGGATCCATCGACCGAACGTACCTCGCGAGGGCGATGAGGGGAAAGCCGCGAACGTGCGTGCTCGCTGAAACAAGGGAAGACGAGGGCGGGCGGGCTGTGTTTGCGCCCCGTGAGGGACCGCACGACCAAACGCGAAGGTCGTTCGTCTGCATCGCGAGGAGGAGTGACATGCAGCAGATTCTTTGGGCTGGCGTCCTAACGCTGGCGACTCTGGGTACCGCGAAAGCGGACGTTCTTTCCGGCCTCGAGCTCTCCGCGGGCATCGGTGTTCTTGGCCACAACACCACCGGCGTGGGCGATCCGCTTCTCGACTATGGCTACGACCGCGAGGCCGGGCCGGTTGCCGACGCGAAGCTTCGTTTTGTCTTCGGCAGCAACCGCTATTTTCGACATGGCGTGACCTTCCGCGGCGGCGTGCAGCGTGGCCGCGCCTTTGGCCGGGATGGCTTCGGGTACCGCTGGGGATTTGCAGACGTCGGCTATTCCTTTCGCACGATCCTGCCTTGCATGAGCAGTCAGGATCGGCGCATCTACGCGGCCGCCACGCTCGGGATCAGTGGCGCGCACGCGGACGCGGGAACGGGTCGCGGCGAGATGGGAACGGACGCGAACCTTCGCAGGGCGGCCTCTGACGAGTTCGACCACTGGGCGCTCGGCTGGGTCCTCGGCGGAGAGATCGAAGTGCATTTTAAGCACTTCCTCATCGGCCTCGACATCGACATGCGTCGCCTCTACGGCCTCGACACCGCCCAGGATCGGACGATGCTGAGCTCGGCCGTTCTTCGCCTCGGCATCGGCTTCGACTTCACCGATCACCAGTACTGAGGCGCCCGCCGGCCTTTGCTGGCCATCCCCGGGAAAGGTGCTAGCCCCAGGGATTGCGCTTCTGAGCATTCGAGGAGCGCGGGAGGCCCGCATGACCCGCGAAGAGCTCGCGACACGGACCGAAAAAAAGCCAACGAAATCAAGCGCTGATGTTCCGCCTCCGTCGACCGACGAGGAGCTCGAGCGGATTGTTGGTGAGGAGGAAAAGGTCCTCGCCCGGGTCGCCCGAACTCTGAAGCAGAAGCGGGGCGGTCGGCGCACGCCACTGATCGATTACGACGCGGAGCTGGTCGCCCTTCGCGATCAGATCCGCAACGCCCGTCTCGAGGACATTCCGCCGCTCATCGAAGAGATGGAGCGCCTTCAGGGCGTGGCGCAGCGTCGCGCCAAGGTTTCCGAAGGTATGGTCGATCCGATGGCGCCCTATTTTGGGCGACTGGTCCTCGAAGAAAACGAGCGCAAGCGCGAGGTCCTGATCGGGCGAAGCACGTACCTCGACTCCAAGACGGGCGTACGCATCGTGGACTGGCGCGACGCGCCGGTCAGCCGGATCTACTACCGCTACGAAGAGGGCGACGACTACGAAGAGACCTTCGGCACGCGGGAGATCGAAGGCGAGGTGCTCGTCCGCCGCGCCCTCTCCATCGGTCAGGGTCGCCTGAAGCGCATCGGTTCGCCGCAGGGAACCTTCATTCGGAAGCTCGACGGAAGCTGGCGGCGTGCCGGCGCGAGCGCGGTGAAGCTCTCAGGCGGACAGGGCGCAGCGATGCGTCCCGAAAAGCATCACAAGCCGGGCAAGCTGGGCATTCAAGACGACGACCTCGAGCGCGCCGAGGACAAATCGCTCTCCGAGATCACCGCGCTGATCGATCCCGCGCAGTTCGACCTCATCACGAAGCCGACCTCGGGCCTGGTGGTGATTCAGGGCGGGGCCGGTAGCGGAAAGACGACGATCGGTCTGCACCGCTTGGCGTATCTCGCGTTCCAGGATCGCCGCCGCTTTCGTCCGGATCGAATGCTTGTGGTCGTCTTCAACGACGCGCTCGTTCGCTACATCGGTCGCGTTCTCCCGGCGCTCGGCGTCGAAGGCGTCACGGTGCTCACCTACGAGCGCTGGGCGTCGAAGTTCAGGGACAAGCACATCCCTCATCTGCCCAAGCGCTATGCCGAGGACACCCCCTCGGTCGTCACGCGATTCAAGAAGCATCCGGTGATGCTGCGGCTCATCGAGGAGTACGCGGAGTCCATTGCGCTGGACGTAGAGAACGCGATCCTCGACACCGCCAAGAAGCTCGAAGGTGGTGGCAAGGCCCTTCGCATCTGGCGGGGCACGCGCGAGCAGGCGCCGGTGGTTCGCGCCAAGGTGCTTCGCGAGTGGCTCAAGGGCGACGGCAAGGAGCTCGAGCTTGAGACCCGTCACGCGATCGAACGTGCGCTCGACCGTGCGGAGGAGCGCGCCTCCGACGTGGTTGGCGCGTGGGCTGAGATTCTGACGGACAAGACCCGCATCGAGTCGGCTTTCGCGAAGCATGCGCCCGAGGCCATGAGCGCGACGGAGATCGGCTGGGCGCATTCGTGGTGCGCGCGGCGGATTCCCAAGGCGACCTTCTGGCGCGAGGAGCGTCTCGAAGCGATTCGGGATGGGGAGAAGCCTGCGTCGGCATCGCTCCGCGGCGTGGACGGCCGCGATGAAGCGGAGATCCCGACCCTCGACCGCGAGGATGACGCGATCCTTCTTCGCCTTCATCAGCGTCTGGTCGGACCGCTCATGCGCAAGCGCGAGCGGCTTGCCTATGAGCATATGTTTGTCGACGAGACGCAGGACCTGAGCCCGCTGGAGCTTGCGGTCGTGCTCGAGACCTCGTCGAAGGGCAAGAGCGTGACCCTCGCCGGCGATGTCGCGCAGAAGCTCTACATGGACAACGGCTTCACCGACTGGCGAAGCGTTCTTGGCCAGCTCGGCCTCGATCACGTGGAGATCGAACCGCTTCGTTTGAGCTATCGATCGACGCACGAGATCCTCGACTTTGCGACGGAGGTGCTCGGGCCGCTTCGCAATCAGGTCGAAGGCCGGGCCACGCGTCACGGCGCCCCGGTGGAGCTCTTTCGTTTCACGACGAGCGGTGAAGCCGTCGCAATGCTCTCGGAGGCGCTGCGCGATTTGGTGCGCGCGGAGCCGATGGCCTCGGTGTGTGTGATCGCGCGTTACCCCGAGCAGGCGGACGTCTACTTCAAGGGGCTGCAGCGCGGTGAGGTCCCGAATCTCCGCCGCATTGCCGAGCAGGACTTTCCCTTTCGTCCGGGCATCGACGTGACCGATGTTCGTCAGGTGAAAGGCCTCGAGTTCGACTACGTCGTGCTCGTCGAAGCCAACGCCGCGACCTATCCCGAAGACGACGAAGCGCGTCACCTCGTGCACATCGCGGCGACTCGCGCGGCGCATCAGCTTTGGGTGATGTCGTCGGGGTCGCCTTCGCTGCTGATTCCGGAAGATCTTCGTAAGCGCGTCTAGGCGCATCGCATGAATGCGTTCGCCGCGTTCGATCCCGCATGGATCGTGCACCAGGATTCACACGTTCTCGTGCTGAACAAACCGGCGGGGGTGCCGTGCATGGCGCCCCGGCAAGGAATCGTCGATGACCTTCCCTCCCGCGCATCGAAGGCGCTCGGGCAAACGCTCAAGGTGCACCAGCGTCTCGACGCGGCGACCTCGGGGTTGATCGTCTACAGCCTTTCGGATGCCGCCACGCGCAGCCTTGCAGCGCAGTTTGAATCGCGCTCCGTGAAGAAGCGTTACCTCGTCGCGGCGAACTGGCGCGGCAACGGGCGGGTCCTCGACGGTCGTCTCGATGGGAAGAAGGCGCGTACGGAGGTGGAGGTACTCTCGCGCCGGGGAGACCGCGCGCTTCTCTCCGCGACCATCGAGACCGGGCGCCGCCATCAGATCCGGCGCCACCTCGCCGATGCGGGAGCGCCAGTGGCAGGCGATCTTCGTTACGGCGGACCGCCGGCGCCGCACCTTCTGCTCCAGAGCGAGACCCTCGAGATCCACCAAGGCCGCTGGTCCCTTCCGGCGCTTCCGGTGTTCGATCACTGGCTCGAGGGGGAGGATTCAACGCCCCTCGACGAGGTTGGCGCGCTCGAAACGCGTCTTCGCGGCGCGGCGCAGCAGCGGTACTGGCTCAGCCAAACGTCGACCACCTGTTTTCGTCTCGCCAACGGGGAGGGCGACGGTCTCCGCGGCTTCGCGGTGGACGTCTACGGCGATCACTTCGTGCTGCACCTCTACGACGAAGGAAGCAAGCACGAGGAGACGATCCTCGACGCGCTGATGCGCCTTGGACCGGGGGGCATCTACGTCAAGCGGCGTCCCCGTCAGGCGAACGAGTTGGTCGAGGCCGGTGAGCGCGCGCCTGCGGGGCCTCTTCGTGGTGTGCCGGCGCCCGATCCGCTGATCGTCCACGAGGAAGACGTCGCGTACTCAGTACGTCTCGGGGATGGGCTGAGCACGGGGCTCTTTCTCGATCAACGAGACGCGCGCCGTCGAGTTCGTGAGAGCGCCAAGGGAAAAAGTGTTCTGAACCTCTTCGCGTATACAGGCGGGTTTTCGATCGCTGCGGCGGTCGGCGGCGCGAATCGCGTTGCGAGTGTGGACGCGTCGAAGGGCGCTCTCGCGCGGGCGGAAGCCGCGATGCATACGCTCGGCTTCGCGGACCACGAAACCTGGCGGCACGACTGCTTCGATGCGCTTGCGATTCTCAAGAAGCGCGGCGACCGTTTTGACATCGTCGTCGCCGATCCGCCGACCTATTCGCGGGTGAAGAAGAAGCGTTGGACGTCGGGGAAAGACTGGACCCGTCTCGCAGAGGCGTGCTTTCACGTTTGTGAGCGGGGAGCGACGCTTCTGCTGAGCAGCAACGACAGCCGCATGAGTGCCAGAGCCTTTCGCCGCTTTGTGCACGAAGGAGCGCGCCGCGCGAACGTGGAGATTCAGTCCCTTCGGGATCTTCCCGACCCGCCCGACTTTCCCGCGCGGGAGGCGGCGCTCAAGCGTCTGTGGGTGACACTTCTTCCGTGAAGGGGTGCTCCGTTTTCCACATGCGCCACATCAACACGATCGGGATCGTGAACCACGGGGCGTTGAGGGCGAGCACGAGCGGCAGGTAGTCGGTGGGATGACCGCCGACGGTTTCTTCAAAGCAGATGATGAACACGTTGGTCATCATCACGCTGCCCCAAACGAAGCACCAGTTGCGGATCCAGTCCTTGCCCTTGGTGAACGCGTAGATGCCCGCGATGTAGAAAGGCAGAAAGAAGAGCTGATCGATCCAAATCGTCGCGCGCCACCAGGCTTCGCGCGCCATCAGCGGTGGGTCGAAGTTGCTTCCGTACCAGTGGATCAAGTCGACGAAGGGCGCGGGCGGCCAGATCGGGTAGTCGAAGTCGCTCGGGTCATCGATCATCAGCTGCTCGATGTCGACGATGGTCGTAATGAAGAGCGCGTTCAGAAGGAAGAAGCCGACGAAGAGGTAGTCGAGCTTCCGCTCTTTGAGGGGAATGACGCGTCGCATGCGAGCGAGAGCATAGAGCACATCTCGAAATCGGACGCCAGCGTTTCGCGTGCTTGAGCGCGCGTCTTCAGGTTCGTTTGCAGGACGCGATCATCGCCCGCACGGCACCACGGAGGGTTTCTCCTTCGATCGGCTTTTCGAGCACAGGCAGGACGACGCTGTCCAAGAACACTCGGCCCTCGTCGGTGAATACGCCGCCGGTGATGAGGATCATGCGCTTTGCGAGTTCAGGGCGACTCGCGGCGATCGCCGCGTGAAAGGCAGGCCCGCTCATGGAAGGCATCATCAGATCGCTCAAGATGACGTCCCAGACTTCGCCGTTCCGAATTCGCGCCAGGGCGATGGACGGCTCACTGACGACATCTACCTGGTGGGGTCGGAGAAGACGGGCAAGGGCTCGCCCCACGGCAAGGTCATCGTCCACGATCAGGACGCGCGCCGATCCGACTCGCGGGACCGGAGTCCGCGGAGGCTCCATCGCCGGAGTTGCGGAAGCCCTCGCGGCCGCGAGCCGTACGCGCACGCGCGTCCCTTGGCCGACCGTCGACCGAACCTCGACGCGGCCGCCGAAGGACGAGACGATTCCGTGGCAGATCGCGAGACCAAGTCCGGTTCCCGTCCCCTGAGGTTTGGTGGTGAAGAAGGGCGTGAACGCTTCGCGCAGAACTTCGGGCGTCATCCCGACGCCGGAATCCTCCACTTCGAAGAACACGTCATCGCCGTCTTGGCCCGCGCGGACCGTGACCATGTTGTCCGCGACGCTGCCCGTCTGAATTGCCTGGCACGCGTTGACGATCAGGTTCACGGCCACCTGCACGAGCTGCGCTTCATCCGCCTCCACCGGCGGGGTGTCGTCCGCGACCTCAATCGCAAAGCGCGTGCGATGTCGCAGTTCGTTTCCGCAGAGGCGCGCCGCCGTTTCGAGGATGCTGCGAAGCTCGAGAACCTCGGTGTTGCGATCGGCGGTTCGAGAGAACGTTTTGAGGCCGCCAACGATCTTCTTGATGCGCTGGGTGCCCTCCCGAATCTCCTCGATCAGCGTCGAGAGCTCTCGCAGCTCGGGTCTCGGGTCCGTGACAAGCTCGGCGATTTCCTCGGAGAGGGCGAGCGCGTTCGCGTGGATGTAGCTGAGCGGATTGTTGATCTCGTGGGCAACCCCGGCAGCCAGGGTGCCGACCGACGCCATCTTTTCCGCTTGAACGAGGCGCCGCTGCAACGCCCGGTCATCGGTGATGTCGCGGAACACGCCGAAGATCGCGGTCACGTCGCCGGTGTTGCGGTCGATCTGCGGTCTTCCCGACGTCTGGACGAGCCGAATGCTGCCGTCGGTTCGAAGCAAACGCCCTTCAAACTCGAACGGGGTTTGCGTCGTTCGCGTCCGCTCAAGAAGTTCGGAGAGACGACTCCGATCGTCCGGATGATAGGCGTTGACCGCAGCTTCGATCGTGGGCGTGTAGCTGCCGGGGTCGAGGCCGTGAATCTCGTAGACCTGCTGTGACCAGAACATGTGGTTTTGCACGAGGTCGACTCGCCAGTGACCCACGCCAGCGAGCTCTTCCGCGATCGTGAGGAGCTCCGTCCGCTCGACCGCTGTTTCGGTGATCTTGCGACTTCGCAGTAGCTCGAGCGTGGTGGCCGCGAGTGATTCAAGCACCGCTTTTTGGTGGTGGTCGAGCTTGCGTGGTTTGTGGTCGACGACGCAGAACGTACCGATCGAGCCGCGCGATGTGACGAGGGGGGCGCCCGCGTAAAACCTCACGTGGGGCTGTCCCTGCACCAGCGGGTTGTTCGCGAAGCGGGCGTCCTTGAGGGTGTCTTCGACCTCCATGAGCTGGTCACCGAGGATGGTCCACGAGCAAAGTCCGTGGTCGCGCGAGAGCTCCGGGACGTCGACACCCACGCGGGACTTGAACCAATGCCGCCGCTCGTCGACGAGCGACACCAGCGCGATCGGGACATCGAGAAAGGTGCAGGCGAGCTCCGTGAGGCGCTCAAAGACGTCCTCCGGTGCAGAATCGAGGACGCCGAGCTCACGAAGGGCGGCGAGTCGCTCTACCTCGCCGTCGGGTATCGGCGCTCGCTGCATTCCATAACTATCACTGCAATCTTCTCTCAGGGCAACTGTTCTGAGCCCGTTCGACAAGAACGCCACCAAAGATTCAGGCTCGCACGTTGTCGATCGCTCGGTTGATCGCATCGACGCCGAACCAGCGATACATCGCGCCCGCGACGCCGCCGAGGCGCTGGCTGTACGCCTCGCTCTGAAAGAAATCGAGGGCGTCGACGTACGTGCCGTGATCTTCGAGCACCATCGCCGGATCGCAGAGCTGGCCCATGGCGGCCTCGCGTCCATCCCACTCTTGAACCGCGTCTCGATGCATGCCCCACCCAAGACGCCGGCCACTTCGCTCGAGTTTCGCGCGGGCGCCTGCGAAGAGTGCGGGGTCGACGATGTAGCCATCCACCGGAATCCAACCTCCGTCGAGACGCACCTCGGTGTAGGCGTGGTTGAGCCTTGCGGGAAATCCCCCGAGGCCGTGCAGGACCCGGTTGTCGATGGTCACGAAGTGCAGCAGCGCGTCGACGTTGACGGCGTGCAGCAAGCTCGCAAACAGGACGCCGGTGGGATTGCAATGCCCTCGTTTGGCGTCGAGGGTTTGACCGGGGCGCGCTTCGTCGAAGTAGGGCGTGAAGCCGAAGCGGATCTCGTCCCGGACGAAGCGGTAGATCGCGATGGCGCGTTCTCGGGGGGAGGTCGCGCCGGCAGTGATCGCTTCGGCGAGCTCCTGTACGGCAGGGGAGGGCTCGTCGACGCGAGGCAGGGTCTGCGCATTTCGAACGCACGCGGCGCCACCAAGAAGGGCCGCCGCGCCGAGAAAGCGGCGTCTTGTGGGGGAGATCATAACGGTGTTATATCAAGGTCTACTTCGAGCGATCGGCAAGGCGAAAAAGAGATGAGTCGCAACGACGACGTCGCGCGGGCCCTTCGGGATGCCGCGAGCCAGCTTCTGACCATTCATGGGCCGACAGGGCTTTCGGTTCGCGCGGTGGCGACCGCGGCAGGCCAGACGACGATGGCGGTCTACAGCCGCTTTGGCGGCAAGGCAGGCTTGCTCGATGCGCTCTATCAAGAGGGCTTCGGCGTGCTGGCCGATGCCCAAGCGGCGGTTCCGGAGAGCGAGGATCCGCTTCGGGATCTGGAAAAGCTCCTCATGCGCTATCGGCACACTGCGCTCGTTCATGCTGCGCACTACGCGCTGATGTTCGGCGGCAAAGGGTTCACGCCTTCAGACGCGAGTCGACAGGTGGCGTGGTCGACCTTTGAGCATCTCGCGGGGCGGGTGAAGCGCTGTCAGGATGCAGCGCAGCTTGCGCCGGGCGATCCCCTGAAGATTGCGCACGCGATTTTCGCGCTCTGTCACGGACTGGTCGCCGTGGAGATGGAGGGGATGGCGGAAGGTGCGGACGCATACCGCGAAGCCGTGCGCGCGCTCCTTCGCGGGTTCGCGCCATAACCCGATGCTACGCTCGAGGCGCCGTTTTCATATGCCCAGTCCATTTCGCAAGGCCGCTCATGTTCCGAACGCAAACGCGGACGCGAACGACGCCATCGACGAAGCGATCGCTGCGTCTCGGTCTCGCCGATTGCAGGAGCAGCGACGCGTGTTGCGACGAAGGGTGATCGGTTCCGTTCTGGCGTGCGGCGCGTTGGTGGGACTCGGCCTGACCTTCTCCTTGGGAACCGGCGAAACCCTTGCCGTTGCATTGCTCGGTGGCGTCTTCTTCCTCCTCTATTCCCACCGATGAGACACGGATCGGAATAACCATACGGCGTCCGATTTAGTGACGGCATCGCTCGCGGGTGAAGGCGTAAAGAAAGCGTCAGGCATGAGCAGCCCTTTTCGTCAGCCGGCTTCGGCACCGAACGCGAACACGGAAGCAAACGACGCGATCGACGAAGCGATCGCCGCGTCCAAGGCCCGTCGTCGAAGGTCGCGGCGGCGAGCCCTGGTGGGAAAGGTGATCGCCGCCGTTCTCGTTTGCACGGCGCTGGTTGGGTTCGGCTTCACTTCGGGCGGCACCGCCTGGGCCGGGGTAGTTGCGGTAGCGATTCTAGGGGTCCTCTTCGTGCTGGTCTTTCACGGGCGTGACGATCCGGGACGCAGTGTCGATCCCGTCGCTGGGTGGGCCCAATCGGCGTACGACGCGCCTCCGCGGCCGGAGGAACCCGTGCGCTCTCGAAACGCGCGAAGGGCCGTTCTCGTGTGTTTGGCAGGCTGCGCCAACACGGGGTGGTTTCTTGCGGCGGGAACGATCAACGAACGGTCGATCGAGGAAGCACCGTTGCACGATGTCCTGCTGGGGGCCGGTTTTTCGTTCGTGTTCGGGGTGTTCTTCGCCGCAGTCTTTGGTGGCCTTGCGCTCGCGCTCTTGAAGAGAGTGAAGCGCTAGACGGAGGCGTCGCTTCCAGCGTCCGCGGCTGCGTCGCTGGCCGCATCGGCCCCGGTGTCCGCAGGAGCGTCCATCGCGGCGTCTTCCATTGCGGCGTCTTCCGTTGCTGCGTCTTCGGCAGCGTCTTCCGTTGCTGCGTCTTCGGCAGCGTCGACGGTCGCGTCTTCGACTGCAGCGTCTTCCCCGGCGTCAAATCCGCTGTCGAAACCGGCGTCGAATCCGCTGTCGAACCCGGCGTCAAAAGGAACGCATTCGCAGGCGGCGAAGTTGCCGTTGGGCATGCAGGTTTGCTCCCCGCGACATCCTCCCGGCCCAGCGCAGATTTGACGGTCCCCGGTGTTGCATCGGACGGCGCCGCCTCCGTCGTCGTCTCCGCAGCCAATGCAAGCAAGCGCCGCGAGTGCGGCTATCCAAAGCGAACGCATGCAGTAGCCATACCCCGCGGTGGCGGTGATGTCAGGCAATCCGCGCAAGGACGGCGCGCGCGGTGCTGCTGAGCCCCTCCGGGTCGAGCGCCGCTTCGAACTCCCGCTGTCGCAGGGCACGTGCGTGGGCCTCGCGCCGCTCCTCCTCCGAAAGGTCGTACCAGGCGGCGTGATAGCGCAGTCCGCCCGCGCGATACGCGCCCGCGACCTCTTCGATCAACTCGTCGTTCATGACCAGGCCTCTCGGAGTTCCACGCCGTACTTTCGAAGACACGCTTCGAGGAGCTTTCGTGCGCGGGTGAGGTTCTGCAGGAAGGTGTTCTTCTTCATGCCGAGGCGCGCGGCGGTTGTGAAGTCTGCTTCGCCGCCGGCCGCTTCCATGCGTGCGTTCAGCGCGGCCTTGGGTTTGGGGGGCAGCTTTTCTCGGCAGCGCACGATCGTTTCGCGCAGGAGCGGGTCAGGCTCATGCGCCACAGCGGCCGGGTCCTCCGTGAGGGAGGCCGGTTCCTTTCCGCGCCGGCGCAGCTCGCTGATGCAGAGGTTTCGACCGATGCGATGTCCGAGACGCAGCAGTCCGTTTTCCCGGCCGTCCGCTTGGAAGCGCGGAGCGACCTGCCACACGCGGAGAAGTGTTTCTTGAAGAACGGCTTCGACGTCGACCTGCGCGGCGAAACGCCCGAGGCTTCGGCGGAGCGGAGGCTCCGCGTCGGCCATCCAGCGCGCGAAGCTCTGGCTGTCCCCGGATGCGATCGCCGGCAGGTAGACGTCGAGGTTCTTCATCGACCCGTCGCGAGCGAGAGAATCTCCGAGACGGCGGCGCGGCGAAGGGAGCCGACGTCGGCGTCGACGTGCAGCTTCTTTGTGCGCTTCGGGGCGTTCACGCCGAGCCCAAGGAAAAGCCAGTTCCCGGAGCGTTTGAGCTCCTCCTCGGTGAAGTCGCCGACGCCCGCCTCGATCGTGAGGTTGACCTCTGCGGTCGAGAGCGTCGCGATCGCGGCGCGAAGCTCTTCGAGAGCGGCCGCGTTTCGTGCCCGAAGGAGGATGTGCAGCTCGATCGGCTTCGCTTTGACGTCGGCTCCGAGTCGGCGACTCGCCTCTGAGGCTTCGCCGATAGAGAGCATGGTGTCTTCGGACGCGCCGCGCTTTGTCAGCGCCATCAGAAGATCGTGGACCTTGATGCGCAGGATGGCAGCGAGTTCGCGGACCTTCATCGGGCGATGGATTTCGACCTTCTTCTTCTTGGTTTGCTTCAGCTTCCGGCGGGTCGGCTTCTTAGGGACTGGGGGCATCGACGGTGCCCCTACGCCACCTTCGCGACGAGGTACGGGCGCCCGGCGCCGACGACCGCGGCTCTGAGGAGCAGGCATAGATGCTGGCGCCGGCGCGGACATCGGGGCCCGCATCTCGCGCAGGACGCCGGTCTGCGTGACCGCTCGCGAGGCGCGCCGAAGCCCGAGGCCTTCGATCGAGATCCCGGCCGGAAGCGCGTGCGGCATCGCCACGCGCCGCTTCGGGTCACTCGCCCCGACGGTCGCTTCCTTCGTTGCGGCAATCCACGAGGTGAGACGGGTCGCAATCGAAAACGCGAGGCCTGTCTCTTCGATGGCCTTGTCCTGCGGTGAGCCCGCCGCCGTCTGCATTTCGAGGTCCGCTACCTTTTCGCGCCCGAAGCGCGTGACGACTCCCATCGATCCTGCGCCGAGCGTAAGCGCAGGAACCTCGAGCTCTCGCTCGAAGCGGCCCGTCGCCGTGCGTCCCTCGATCCGAAGCGTGCCGCCTTCCTGACGCAGCCGAAGCGAAATGGACGCCGGGCCTGCCGCGAAAAGATCGGGAAGCTGGGTCGGTGCGGTTTCGACAAGCGCACTCCCGCTCACCGTGACCTCCGTGACGATGGGTGCGCGGGTGTGGGCCACCAAGCGCGCGGCGGCGCGTTCCGCGTCTTCCCCAAGACCGACGATGAGCTCCGCGCCTTTGCCCGCGCGAGCCGCGTGCTGCGTCAGCGTTCGGTTCGGTGCCGAGCTCACGCCGAGCGTGTGCAGCCGAACCCCGGCTGGCAGCGAACTCATCAGCGTCGAAACGATCTGCTGCTCGAAGCCGATGTAGCCGTCGGTCATGAGAACGATCTGGCGCTGCGCATCATCCCGAAGCGGCCGAAGGGCCTCGAGAAGCGCGGCGTGCATCTCGGTGCCGCCGCCCGCGCGAAGGGACTGGACCCACTCCGAGGCGGAGGCTTTCCCGTCCTTGGTCGCGACGATCGCTTCGGGACGAAAGCGCTGCGGCCGGGACGAGAACGCGATCATCTCGATGCGGTCACTCGGGCTCAACGTATCGATGAGTGCGAGAGCCACGCGCTTCACCTGATCTAGGGGACGTCCGCCCATCGAGCCGCTGATGTCGAGGAGCAGTAGAAGATCGCGCGGCGTCGACGTCATGGCCACGCGAGGCGGAACCAATGAAAGCAGACCAAAGGTGTCGCCGGAATGGGCAGCGTCGCTGGGCCGTGCAAGCGTGAGCTTCGCGCCCACTTCCGGAGCGCGTCCTTCCCAACGAACGACCACGTCACGATCGAGCGCGGCGTTTTCGAAGCGAACTTCGGCACGCTCGCCCTGGCGCTTGCTACTCGTGCGATGAGACGGCGATTCGATGGCCGCGTCTTCGGGTAGCGATGCGATGGCAAGGGCGAGGCTCGTGCGGGTGCCGATGTCGCGATCGGCGATGTCGACGGTGAGTTTGGCGGAGTCCGAGACGCCGGCGCTTTGATAGCGAGGCGCGACGACGGTGGGAAAGCGCCATTCCCAGCGACCGTCGGCGAGCCAGCGGAGCGGCTGGTCGATGACGATCTCTGCGACGACCTCTTCGCCGGGCGGAATGTTTCCGATCTCTTGCGTGAAGAGGCTCGTTCGATCTTCTTCGACAAGCGCCGCGGTGCGTCCTTCGGCGAGGGCGACTTCGAAACGCTCGCGGGCGCTTGCCCGGCGATCGACTTCGCCGACAATGCGGCGCTCCCCGATCTGAAAGGAAAAGGCGCTGACGGCTCCGTCGGAGGGAAGCGGCAGTAGATAGGTGACGTGAAGCGGTTCAGCGTGCGGATTGCGAAAGCGCTGCGTCAGCGTGACGCGAGCGAGGCTGCCGGTGGCTTCGGCGTCGAGATGCGTGCTCGTTAGGGGGAGCGTGCCTTGGGCGGTGACGAGGCGGCCACCGGACGAGTTCGGATTCGCGGGGGTGAGAGGTGTGGTGGATAGGTTCATGGTGGGCTCCTTGCGTTGGAATGGGTTCACCCCGTCAACGCAAGGGCAGGGCGCTGGTGACAAAGAAAATCACGAATCGGCATCTACCCGAAATCACAGACTCAATTTCCAACCCCGCGCTCGAGCCCCTCGGGATGAACCGAGGCTGAACCGAGGCCATCCACAAGTTTTGACACCTGAACCGCGGCTCCAAGGCGGCCAAAGTCGAGGCCATCCACGTTTTTTGACAGTGGTTTTCTGCGAACTCGATAGCGGCTCTAGGGCGGCCGAAGTCGAGTGGTTTTCTGCTAACTCGATCGTGGTGGACGCGTGCCCCCTTCGAAGACCCGTCCAAGAGCGGCCATGGACGAACGCGATGTCAAAAACTGTGGATGGCCTCGACCGGCTCATGGCCTCTCGGCACCCAGGACGCTGAAATCACTCGCGATCTTTCGCCTTCTGCAGCGGTCCTTGAGGATTCTTTCAGCAACGTTTCCAAGCCTTTACACCGAAGTAAAATCAGCTACCTTCACGGCGTGACTCGGATTGGGGTTACTAATGGGGCGTTGGGGCGCTCCTTAGGGCTGGTGCTGCTCTTCGGAGGCATCGCAGAGGCGCAGTCCGTCCCCGAAGACACTGCCGTCGCGACGCCTGCCGAAGCGCCCGAGGCGCCGGCTGAGGTCGAGCAGGCTGAAGCCGACACAGACGCCACCAACGCAAACACCACCAACACAAACGCCACCGACCCAAGCACAACCGACGCAAACGTCGCGATCGACGACACCTCGACGAATCAACGCCCCTGGTGGAGCGGAAATCAGCCGGACGGGGTCGCCCGTTCCACGGCCGCGCCGAGCTCCCAGCGCGCTGATGAGCCAACCCCAGCCGCCGACGCCGCGGACAGCGAGCCCGAAGACGAAGACGACACGCGCCCCGTCGAGTCCGGCTTCGCGTTTGGCTCCTACGGTCGTCTCGTGGCGGCGAGCAACCTCGATGGCGGTCTTGGCCGCACCGCGAACATCGTCGCCTTCGCACCGCGCATCGACGAAGACGTCTACATGGAGCTCGAGCTTCGCCGCACCGACGTGTGGACCGGCGGGCTTCGGAGCCGCGTTGTTGCGACCGTCGCCTTCGGCGGCCCCTTCTTTCACCTCGACGGGAACTTCGACGAGAGCATCGCCGTTCGCAACCTCTACGCGGCGGTCGAAAACGCGTTGGTCGACGGCCTTGAGCTGTGGGCCGGTTCGCGCATGTGGCGCGGCGACGACGTCTACCTTTTGAACTTCTGGCCTCTCGACAACATCAACGCCCTCGGCGGCGGCGCTACCTATCGCTGGGACGCTGCGGAAGACGGCTTTGGCCTCGACGTCGCGACAGTCGTCGGCCTCACACGCCTCGATGATCCCTTTCAGCGCCAGGTCGACGGAGCGATTCCCATCGACGGGTTTTTGCCGGCGGACGTCGTCGTCCTCGATCGCCCTCGAACGACTCTCGGACTCAAAGTCACGGGCTACCCCTTCGGTCGTCGGGCGCGTACCGGACTGAAGTTCATCCTCTACGGCGAAGGCCACTTCATTGCGGAGGGGACCCGCGAGGTAGAGGTCGGCGTAACCGAGCGACTGCCGCAGGACGGCGGCTACGTGCTCGGCGGCCAAATCGGCGGGTGGATGGCCGACAGCAACACCTTCATCAACCTGTTCTTTAAGTGGGGACGCGGCCTCGGCGCCTACAACCCCCTCGGCGTTCCCTTTCGCGAGGGTCGCGTTCAGGACACGGAGCGCGCCCGCGAGATCTTGATTGCGCTGAGCGCCAACTACGAGACCGGGCCCTTCGGGCTTCAGCTCGGCGCGTACTACCGAAACTTTCGCGACGCGGACCCCAGCCTCTTCGAGCGAACGCGTCTTGCCGAAGGCGTCGTGAATGTGCGCCCGCACGTTTGGATCGGACAGCGCGCGGGCCTTTCCTGGGACCTCAGCTACCAGGCGCTGCAGGCCAATCAGCTCGACGAACGCACCGGCCAGGTCGTGCGCGGCGGCGTGACCAAGCTCGGGTTTATCCCCTTCTACTCCCCCTTCGGTCGCGGCACCTACACGCGACCTCACCTACGTTTGATCTATTCGCTGACGCTTCGGGACGCCGACGCGCAGCGCCTTTATCCTGAAGACGATCCTCGTTCACGTACCAAGGTCGAGCATTTCCTCGGCATCGGTGCGGAGTGGTGGTTCGACAGCAGCAGTTACGGACAGTGATGAAGAACGCCTCGACGATAGTTGCGCTTGCGCTCGTGATGGCCTGTGTCGACGGCGACGTGTCGGAGATCGAGTTCACGGTCGACACGCACGTCGAGGATTGGCGCGACGAAGTGATCTACCAGCTGATGGTGGATCGCTTCGCGAATGGAAACGCGGGTAACGATTTTCGCCTCGACCCCAACCCGCTCTCGCTCGGACGTTTCAAGGGTGGCGACTGGCAGGGCGTCATCGACCAGCTCGACTACCTCGAAGAGCTCGGCGTGACGACGCTGTGGATCAGTCCGATCATTCGCAATGTCGACACCGACGCGGGCTTCGACGGCTATCACGGCTATTGGGCGCAGCACCTCGAGCGTGTGAACCCACACTTCGGGGATCTCGCGACGCTGCGGCGCATGGTTGACGAATGCCACGCGCGCGACATCAAGGTGGTTCTCGACATCGTGACCAACCACCTCGGGCAGGTCTATTTCTACGACGTCAACATGAACGGACGGCCCGACGAGTTCCTCTCGGGCGGCTTTCCGACAAACCCGGGCGACCCGCAGGCGCCGCCCGGAAGTCCGGTGACGCGCATCACCGAGTTCGATCCGGACTACGACCCGCGAGGCGTGCAGGCGATCACCTCCCTCGGCGAAGCGGGTCCGGCGCCGGTGCGCTTTTTCGATCTGCCCGAGATCTTTCGCGTCCCGCCGGAGCCGGCGGTCTTTCAGCGGCCGGAGTCCTACAACCGGCGCGGCAAAGTCACCGATTGGGGAAGTCGTGAGCAGGTGGTGCTTGGCGACTTTCCGGGTGGTCTGAAAGACATCGATACCACCAACCTCGAGGTGCGCGACGAGATGGTGCGCGTCTACTCCGACTGGGTGCTCAAGCTCGACCTCGACGGCTTTCGCATCGATACGATCAAGCATGTGGAGCACGAGTTTTGGCAGGACTTTTCTCGGCGCGTGCGTGAGCGGGTGGCGGTCGGCGGTAAGACGAACTTCCTGATGTTCGGGGAAGCGTTCGACGGGGACGACGTGCTGGTTGGTAGCTACACCTTTCCCGGCGAGCTCGATTCGGTCTTCTACTTCCCGCAGAAGTTTCAGGTCTTCGACAACGTCTTCGCGGACGGTGGCGCGACGTCGGCGGTGCAGCGGCTCTTCGATGCGCGCGCGTCGAACTACGGCACCGAAGCGCAGCCGGGTGGCATTGGCATTGCGCCGACGTCCGCGCTCGTAAACTTCATCGACAACCACGACGTGCCGCGCTTTCTTTGGCGGCAGCCCGACGCGCGAGCGCTGCGTGCGGCCCTCGGATTTCTTCTTACCGAAGAGGGGATCCCGTGCATCTACTACGGGACCGAGCAGGATTTTAATGGCGGCAACGATCCGGGGAATCGTGAGCCGCTCTGGTGGAGCGACTACCGCACGGACGGCGAGACCTTTCGCTGGATCGCGCGTTTGAATCGCGTGCGTGCGCGCTACGCACCCCTTCGACGCGGCGACATGGTCTTTCGCTGGACAACGGATCGCACGGGCGATGCCGTCGACGCCGGCATCCTTGCGTTCGAGCGCACCATTGGCGAAGAGCGCGCCCTGGTGGTGATCAACGCGCAGGGAGCGCACGCCAGCCGAACGAGCTTCGAGGGCACCGCGATGAGCGTGGGAATGAGCGGCGCGATCGTCGATGTGCTCAGCGGTGATCGATTCACGGTCGACGCAGGAACTTTGGACGTTGAGGTTGGGCCTTTCGGCGTTCGGATTTTTGTGCCCGAAGCGCAATTCGTCGCCGAGTGAACGGGCGGGGTTCGTTGTCCTAGGTGGCAAGCGATCTGGCCACCTGGAGGGTCGACTTGCCACCTCGGAGTGCGGAAGTGGTAGCGATTTCGCGGAGCGGCTTGCTGGCACGAGGCTTGTAGGAGTTCCCTTCCCATGAACGCATCGGGAACGAGCTTCGTTGGCCGCCGCGACAACAACGAGGACACCTTTCGGGTTTGTCACGACCTGGGGCTCTACTTGGTTGCGGATGGCATGGGGGGACACGAAGGCGGCGAAATCGCCAGTCGAGTCGTTGCAGAAACGGTGACGAACTACCTCAGCGCGCAGTTTGCCGACGGACTTGCGGAAGGCTCGCTGAACAAGGCGATTCGTGAGGCGACGAGTGAGGTCGAGCGTCTTGCCGTTGGCGGTTTGCGCGAGATGGGCACGACGCTCGCGGCGCTTTGGGTGCGTGAGGATGTTGCCGTCGTCGCGCACGTCGGCGACAGCCGTGTTTATCGTCTTCGGGACGCTCGTTTGGAGCGACTGACCCTCGATCATTCCTTCGTCGCGGAGCTGGAGGAAGCCGGCGCCACGGCGTTGCTCCAGAGTCTGCCGCCGTCGATGAGTGCGATGGTGACGCGGTGCATCGCCCTTGGGGCGAATACGGAGCCGGACATCGCAATTCATCCCACCCAGCCGGGCGACGTGTTCCTGCTATGCAGCGACGGGCTGACCGATGTGCTCAGCGACGCGGAGATCGCCGAAGTGCTGATGGAGTTCGCGGAGCCGAAGCGCGCGAGCAACGAGTTGACGCGGCTGGCGTACGAGAGTGGCAGTCAGGACAACATCACCTGTGTGGTGGTGGTGGCGTAGCGGCTGAGCCGCGGCACGTGGAAATCCACGTGTCCGCTGAGCCCGTCGCCAACCTGTGTTCGGCCGGGTGCGACGGGAAGTCGAGGCCATCCACGTTTTTTGACACGTGGTCGCAAACCCGAGGCTATCCACGGCGCGATAGCGGCTCGCTGTCGGCCGGTCTTGATTGGCGGCTGGTAGAAAACCGCGAGTCAAAAAGGTGGATTGCCTGCATCTCAGGCACCGAGATTGACGACGGTTGGTAGAAAACCGCGAGTCAAAAAGGTGGATGGCCTGCATTCTCAGGCACCGTTGATCAGGCACCGAGGTTGACCGTGGTTGGCAGAAAACTGCGAGTCAAAAAAGGTGGATGGCCTGCATCTCAGGCACCGAGGTTGGCCTGCATCTCAGGCACCGAGGTTGACCGCGGTTGGCAGAAAACCACGTGTCAAAAAACGTGGATGGCCTCAGTCTTCGCGCGCGGCCCAAAACGCTGCCGCGGTGATCGGTGTCGGCTGAGCGCCCAGCAGCATCGCGAGCCGCGTCGCGGGAAGGCGCGCGTGTTCGAGGAGGGCAACGTCGATTGGCGTCCCGCGCGCAACGTCGGCGGCGAATCCTTGCAGACTCGCCGGCACTTCGTTCGCTTCGAAGAGAAGCGCGGGATGGACGAGACCCGCCGTTGGAATACGGCGAAGAGACTCCGTCACGCGCGGGACGCGGTTCGACTCGAGAAGGGCGCGAGCGAGGGAGGGGCATTCCTCGCCGCGAAGTTGTTGTTCGCGCGCAGCGCCTGCGGCTGCCGCGATGAGGGCCTCGAGTTCGCGACAGAGAGGGGCAGCGTCGTCGTGACGAGCCTCGTTCCCGCTCTCGCAAAGGGCCTCCCAGATCCGCGCGATCTGCGCGAGGGTGCCGGCACAAACCTGCGCGCCACCGACGAGCCACGACGGCGCACCGGCCGGCTCGAGCCAGCGAAGAAAGTCCTCGGTGGTCGGAACCGGATCGTCCGCGTCGATCGCGCCTTCGAGAAGCATCGTCGTAGCGAGCTCGTGAAAACCGACGCAGACTTTGTAGAGCGCGGCCAAGAGAACGGGCGGACGCGCGGGCGAATCCAAAGACGTGCGGCCCTCACCCGAACACGTGTGCAAGCCCGAGGGCGCACCCAATACCGCACCCAACACCACATCGTTCGACGCTTCACTCGTCGCGACCGAACCCGTGGCGATCGACGCAGCGCCCAACCCCGCTGAGCATGCGAGCGACGCGAGAGGCGCCTGCCTCGTCGCCCAGTCCGCGCGTCGTGCAACGCGCCCCATCGTTGCCGGGCGATCCGCTTCGTAGGACGAGAGCAACGTTCCGAGGGTCGGCCAGCATCCTTGGAGCTGCCGCAACGCCGCAAGGTTCGAGGGCAAACGCGCGTGGTCCCGGGCGTCACCGTAGTCGCGATGGGCTTCATCCCGCGCCGCGTTCTTGTAGCCGCGGGCGGAAACCTCGCCGAGCGGTCGCCCTTCCACATCGCAGATCTCGAGCGCCGAAGGCCCGAGGAGCGATGCGACGAGGGCGTCCGTGTTCATGCCGCTTCGCCGTCGGGGATACGGATCTGCAGCGTGCCGGTCAGCTGCCCGAGGGGCGCAGGATCGACACCCCACCCATTTCGTACTGGCTGCACTCGCGCAGCGATCTGAACTTGGACGGTCGTCCCGTAGAGCCCGAAGCTGTAGGGCCACGGCGCTGAAAAGGTGTCGTAGGAACGCTCTTCGGTTCCCGAGAGGAGGATCGGCCTCGGCGGCCTCGGTCCGATTCGCGACACAAAGCGGGGGCTCGGTGCCTCCGTTGGAACGAGACTCATCGTCCACTCCCCACGCTGCGGGTGGGTCAAGCGCGCCTCCAGCGCGATCGCCTTTTGCGGGACTTGAACACCCGGACCTCCGCTCTGGCGAAGAAAGAGCGTAATCGCGAGTTTCTCTGGCGTAGGCTCCGCCACCCAGCGCGGCGTAAGGCCATCCGCACGGGCCGTCGGCATCCAGAGCGAAGCCGCTCCCGCCGCCATAACCCCAACAAATCCGCGGCGACTGAGCCCATCGAGGGCGCTCTTCGGGCCTTTCATGGTCCCAGTGTGGTGTGGAGCCCGAGGCCGTGTTGTTCGAGTTTCGTAAATTGCGATTTGGGGGGTCTCTGTGCGCTTTGTCATACTGAGCAGGTGCTGGCTTGCGTCGACGGCGACCACATCGCGCTCGACGATGGTCGCCTCCTCGGCGGCGACCTCTCCTTCTCGCGCTTCTGCCCCGATCCGGACGCATTGCGACGGCACGTGTACGGCCTCGGCCTTGGGGTCCGCGATGGCGTTCGGCTCCTCAAGCGGTTTCAGATCCGTTTTCCCATTCACCGCCTCGTGTCTCTCGTCGGCGGTCCTTGGCCGGTGCTGGAGGTTTCCTGGCGTGAGGGATGGAGCGTTGACAAACGCCGCCTCGGCATCGGGTGGTCCCCACGCGCGACATGGTCTCCCTCGACGGGCGAGCGTGCATCCGGGCGGGCGATCGAAGAGCTTCTTCGCTTCGCGGAAGAGAAGGGCTGGCCTGGGTTCAAACGGGGCTGGTGGGGGATTCCGAACGTGCCGTGGGAGCCGGTGAGCCGAATGCCGCTTTCGGGGGCGGGGTACCGACGTCGGGGCGAGCCGATCATCGCGACGACGACCTTTCCCAAGGGCGTGCGCGCGTGGTGGGGGTCGCTCAACCGGCGCGCGCGAGAGAGCGCGCCTCGCGAAGTCGTCCTCACGGCGGACTATGTCTACGGCGCGTTTCCGCGACCCAAGCGTCTTCCGCGCAGCGCACTTCGCGCGTCCCTCGAGGACGGACCCTTTCGCGTGTTTGTCTTTGGCCGGCGAACGACCCTCGTCGTCGAAGCGGACGGGTCGCTCGCGGCGGCACTCGACGCGCAGCTTGCTCGCACGCGGCCTTTCCTCGGGTCCTGACCCGCTTGAGCAACGCCGGGCGCGCCTGCTACACGCGAGGAATCCATGCGACGACTCTTTCTCGTGCTTCTCTTGGCGTGCTCCGGCGGCAATGGCGGTTTGGATGGTTCCGTCTCCGTCGACGCGGGAGACGGAGAGGACGCCGCGACGGAGGACGCCGCGACGGAGGACGCCGCCGATGCTCGCCTGGATGCGGGCGTAGCGACGTACGCCCTGATGCGGATTGCCGATGGAGTCGGTGGCGCCCACGGGTTTGCTCGCGGACCTAGCGGAGACCTCTGGATTGCGGACTCCCATTCGAGTCTCGGAACTCCCGGCGCGGTCTACCGCTGGGAGGAGCCCTTCACCGGCGCTCTTGAACGCACCACGATCGAAGGGCCTCGACCCTCAGGGCTCTTCTTCGAAGCCGACGGCGCGCTCGTCGTTTCGGATCCGGGGGCGCGCACGGTGGTGCGCTACCGAGATGGCGCGGAGCCCGAAACGATCGCGAGCGTGGACGCGTGGAACGTCATTCCCGATGGTTCCGGCTTTATCGCCATCACGTTTTCCGGAAGCCTCCTTCGCGTTGCGTCCGGCGGTGACGTGTCCGCGATTCGCGGCGGCTTGCAGAATCCCTTCGACGTCGCGCGCGATCCGAGTGGCTGTTTTTGGGTTTCCGAACAGGGACCGAGCGGCGAGGTCGGTGGCGGCGTGCGCTGCTGGAGCCCGAGCGGTGAACTTGTCCGCGAGATCCCCTACGAGTGGGTCAACCCAGAAGGCGTTGCGGTCGACGTCGATGGCGGCGTGTGGATCGCCGAAACCGCGCGGGGCGAGCTCCTTCGCTGGGACGGATCGGCCGTAGAGGTGGTCGCGGCCGACCTTTCTGTCCCGGTGGTGCTGACAAACGACGGAGAGGACTTGCTCCTCGCCACTGTGGGACGTCCAACTCCGACGCTCTACCAAATCGTCCGCAGCGTTCGGTGAGGCGCTACGCGATGAGCTTCCGGAGCACCTTGGACTTTCGCTGTCGGTCGTAGCCCTTTCGCTCGGGCGGGAGGTCCTTCGGTTTCGCCGGCGAAAACCCGCGCTCCTGAAACCAATGCCCCGACTGCGTCGTGAGCACGTAGAGCTCGGTGAGCTTTGCGTCGCGCGCGCGTCGTTCAATGGCTCGTAGCAGGACTTCTCCGCGGCCGTAACGCTGAAAATCTCGCCGCACGCCAAGGCACGCGAGTTCGCCTTTGCCGTCCTCGTACGGGTAGAGGGCCGCGCAGCCGAGCACAAGCCCGTCGCGCTCCACGACTACAAAGTTGTCGATGTCCTCTTCGAGAAGCTCTCGCGAGCGATGAACGAGGACGCCTTCTTCTTCGAGCGGTTCGAGAATGTGCAATAGGCTCGGAACGTCGTTGAGGCGCGCCGGCCGAACGCCCTCGTAGAGTTCGCTCGTGACGAGCGTTCCGATCCCGTCGCGCGTAAAGAGCTCGCGAAGCAAACCGCCACTCTCCCGCCGATCGATGAGATGCGCGCGGGGCACACCTCGCTCCACCGCCGTCGTCGCCGCCGCGAGATGTTGTCGAACGTCCTGCGCGAGGCGCCGTTTGGACCCGAGAATCTCCCGCGCGGACGCAGGGTCGAGCTCGGTGTGAATCCCGCCCTTACCGTCGATGACGCCGCGTCCTTCCACAAGGGAAACAAGCTTTTCCGCGTTCAGCGCGACGGCCGTTTCCGCGGCGAGTTCAGGGGTGCTGAGGTTGAAGCACTCGCCGGTGACCGAGTAGCCGATGGGCGTGAGCGTGACGACCGCGCCGCGATCGAGGCGCTCGCGAATCGCTTCGTGGTCGATGCGCCGAACGCGTCCGGTGAAACCAAAGTCGACTCCGTCGATCACGCCGTGGGGGCGCGCCGTCACGAAGTTGCCCGTCGCAACGCGAACGCGAGCGCCAGCCATCGGTGAACCCGGCAATCCCATTGAGAGAAGACGCTCGAGTTCCACTCGGTTGGTGCCCGCCGCTTCCATCGCGGCGGCGAGGGCGGCGCGGTCGGTGACCCGAAGGCCTTCGTGCATGCGCGAGGCGACGCCGCGGTCGGAGAGGCGTCGCTCGATCTGCGGGCGAGACCCGGCCACGAGGACAATGCGAACGCCAAGGCTGTTGAGGAGCGCCACGTCGCCAACGAGGTCGCGCAGGCCGCTCGAACGCATGACCTCGCCGCCGAAAACGACCACCATGGTGCGCCCGCGGTGCTGCCGAATGTAGGGGGCGGACTGCCGAAACCACTCCACGAACTGCAGGTCGTCGCTCACGCGGCCTCCACGCAATAACGCTGAATCAACTGGGCGTAGAACTCTTCGGCGGCGGTGAGACCCGCGCGGGAAATGTACTCGTTCGGCTGGTGCGCGACGTCGATGCTCCCGGCGCCACAGACGATCGTCTCCATGCCCATCGCAGCGAAAAACGGGCTTTCGGTGCAGAACATGACGGCCTGCGGCGCGTGGCCGGTGAGCTTTTCGGCGAGCGCTACGAGCTCCGAGCCTTCCGGCGCCGCGAACGAAGGGACGCCCTCGACGAGGCTTTCAAAGGCGACCTCGACGGCGGCTTGATCGAAGCGCTCCGCGACCGCGTCGCGAATTCGCTCCGCGGTTTCGAGAAGATCCATGGAAGGCAAGAGCCGCACGTCGTACGTCAACGAGCAGTGCGCGCAGATGCGATTTGGACTGTCGCCGCCCTCGATGCGGCCGAGGTTCAGCGTTGGCACCGGCACGGCGAAGGCCTCGTTGCGATGTTCCTTTTGAAGTTCTTCGCGAACGGCGAGGAGCGCCGCGATGGCTTCGTGCATCGCTTCGAGCGCGCTGACGCCAAGGCTCGGATCCGACGAATGCCCGCTGCGTCCGGTGATCGTGATCGCCTCCATGAGGATGCCCTTGTGCATGTGCACCGGAACAAGCCCCGTGGGCTCGCCCACAACGCATCGCGAGGCGGTCGGCCGCTTCGCCTCGAGGAGGGCTCGGGCGCCATCCATGGTGCTCTCTTCGTCGGCGGTCGCCAAAAGCACCACCGGTTCCCGAAGCTGGCCCGCACGGAACTTTGAGGCCGCGTGCAGCGCCGCACCGAAGAACCCCTTCATGTCTGCGGAACCGAGGCCGAAGAGCGCGCCGTCCTTCTCGGTGAGCTCGAAGGGCACGGTGGCCCAGGACGCTTCGTCGAAGGGAACGGTGTCGCTATGACCCGCGAGCACCAACCCTCCTGGTCCGTCCCCGAGGGTTGCGATGAGGTTGGCTTTGGTCGGGTCGTTTGGAAGTGGCATGACCTCCACGCGAAACCCGACGTGCTCGGCCCACTCGGCAAGACGATCGATCACGCCGCGGTTGGACTGATCAAAACGCGGGTCGGGTGAGCTCACCGAAGGCTGCGAGACGAGCTCGGCGACGAGGTCCGGCGATGAGGGGAGGGTCACCGCCGGAGGGTAGCGCGCTCACGCCCAAGGAAAAGGCCCCGGCTCCGAAGAGCCGAGGCCTTGCCGCGATGGTTGTGTGTCGTCCTTGGCGTCCGGGCGTCAGTACCCTTCGGCTTCCATTGCGGCGTCAAAGCTGTCGAGAGCAGCCCCGCGCGCTGCCGCCGGTGTTGCAGCTTCCGCCGCTCGGCGACGAACGCGCTGATTTGAGGTTCGCGTTCGCTGAAGGCGCTCCCGCTCTTCGGCCCGGACCGGGGCCGCGAGCGCTCCCTCGATTTGGGCATCGGCGAACTCGAAATGACGCTCGGCCGCCGCGCGGTCGCCACGGTTGAGCGCTTCCGCTGCCTGACGCTGGGCGCGCGCGGCTTCCACGGTCGCGACCATGGCCTGGACGGTCGGCTGCACCGCATTGGCGGGCGGCGCGCCCCGGGTCACTCGGTAGGCGACGTCGGTGGTCTGCACCTGTTCGCCCTGGTTGCTTCCGGCCGGGCGATAGACGAAGCGCGCCGTCGCAAGACTGCGCTGACCCGCTGAGCTCGTGTCAACAGCGGCGCGGAAGAGAACGTCGCGGCGCTGACCCGCGAAGACGCTACCGATGGGGACACGAAGACGGTTGTTCTGAAGCGTCGCGCCCTGCGTCACGCCTTCGAGGATGCGCACGCCCGGGGCGGGGATGATCTCGATGTAGGCGTCCGTCGCGACGGTACTCGCAAGGAGGTTCACCTCGCGCTCCAGGATCTGCGCCATCTGGTAGGGATGCTCGAGGTGGTAAAGGCGCCCGGAGCTGCGCACCGCGAGCGTGCCGAGGGTGTTCTCGTCGTAGTCGAGGCCGACGCCGATGGCGCTGATCTGCACGCCGTACTCGGTGCCGTTGGCCGCGAGGTTACCGAGGGACATCGGATCCGCCGGACCGATATTCGCGTGGCCGTCACTGATGAGCACGAGGCGACGAACCGTGTGCGTCGACGGCGTCGTCTGCGCGATGCGCTGAATTCCCGTCGTGACACCGGCATACATATTCGTGCCACCGCCCGCGTGAAGGTATTGAACCCGCTGCATAAGGCTTGCCCGCGTCGCTTGGTTCACCGGCGTCGGCGGCGCGATCTCCACGACGCCGTTGCTGAAGGCGTAGAGGCTGACGATGTCTCCGTCGGCAACCGTTTCGAGCAGGCTCGCCGCGGCCATGCGCGCGTTTTGAATCTTGGCGCCGCTCATCGAACCGGAGGTGTCGACCACGAGGGAGAGCGCCATGGGGGGCCGCACCTGAACGTTTGGTGCCGAGTCCGGCGCGTCGATCCAAACGCCGACGTAGGTCTGACCATCCGCGCCGACCTGCACCTGCGTTCGCACTGGCGCACCGGAGATCCACTGGGTGCCGCTTCCGGTTTCACCGCCGCTGCTTTGCACGACGACGCGCGTCGTTTGGGCGGTGGTTTCAGTCGGCGCGGTGCAGCCGAGAGCGGCCACGATGGCCAGGTACAGAGTTCGTCGCATGGGGTCTCCTTCGGCGGCGCCCGTCGTTCCTCGGGTCGCGCGGTACCTCTACCGACGACTCACCTCTGAAAAGGATCTCAAAAAGCATTGACGATGACGCGCTGCGGCATGGTGAAAGGCACGCTTTCTCACGAAATTCGTTGGAAAACGGGTTGCCAGGGCCGCGCGCGGCTTGAGATATTCCGCGCCATGTCGATGGCTCAAGCTGCCTTGGATGCTGCCCGCGGATACCTCCGCACTCACCCGGAAGAGATTGGTCGCGCGATGCGAAATGCCCTTGGACTTCGTGTCGGTGTCCCGCTTGTGGCCCTGCGCTGGCTCGGTGCACAGGCGGAGAAGACCGGCAAGGTCGAAAACCTGAAAATCGACAGTCTCCCTCCTGGAATTCGGGTGGGCGCGGACATCGATCTGATGAAGACGCCGATTCGTGCGTCCGCGGTGGTGTTCATCGACCGCATCGTCTTCAACGAGGAAGAGCTCACGGTCGCGCTTCGCTTGGAGCAGGTCAGCCTGAAGCTCAACGGTGACGCGGCGACGCCCGTGGCCGCGCTGATCAAGAGCGGCGCCCTCGATCTTTCGAGCCCGGGCACTCTGGTCGGCTTCATGCCCGATCGAAATCCGGTGCTCGCCGAGGCGAACGAAAACCGCATCGTCCTCGACCTGATGCGCGACCCGAAGATCGGCAAGAACCCCCTCGTTCGAAATATTGTCAGCGTGCTCACGTCGTTTGTGACCCTGCAGGGGGTTTCGAGCGACGAGAGCCATGTCGACGTCGCGTTTCGCGCGCTCCCGACCGGTCTTCGCGGCGCGGCCCGTTCGGTGCGACAGCACGTGCTTTTGCCTTCGATCGGCCGACTTCTTCCCGGTCGTTGAGGATCGCTGAGTTCGCCGTTAGCCGTCTTCGGCGGCTTCGGCCTGCGCCTGTCTCGCGAGGTGTTCCGGCAAGAGTCGGTACCCGCGGACAGGTTCGCGCACGCCTCCTCGAACGCGACCTTCCCGGACGATCACGGGCACCGGCGGCGTGAGCTCGTAGCGGTAACCCCGCGAGCGAATGCGAAAGTTAATGCCACGTACGTTGCGCCGGTAGCGAACGGTGATGGAGCCGTGACGCGTAAAGCGCCGGTGGCGAAGCACGAAGCTCGCTAGGCGCACCGCGAGATGGTTGTAGAGACGGTGGCATCCGTGGCTGGTGCCGCGCGTGATCGATCGGTAGCTCACCGAGCCGTGGACTCGGATGCCCTGATCGTAGAAGCGCGGCTGTGCTTCGGGGCTCGCCGGGTCCGCGTCGGGATCGAGAGGATCGAGAACGCGGTGGTGCATCAACATCGCAAGGCCGTACGCCGATCGATAGCCCGGGCCGAAGAGCCCGTAGTTCGGCACCAGGCGACCGTTCACGCGCCGTAGCAGGTCATCGTCGGGTGTGCTGGGAGGCGGCAACCACGCGGGCGCAGCGATCACGTCGCGCCAGACTCGCTCGCCCACGTACGACTCTTTGTACTTGAGGGCCGTTCCGCCGCCGGGCGCGCGCTCCGGTTTCCATCCACCGATCGTCGTCGGCCAACGAACCAGCGCAACGTCGCCGCTCGCCGTCTGCGCGTAGAGTGTCACGATGGGGCGCGCTTCGATGCGCTGCCCCCGCCGCGTTCCTTCAGAGGTATAGGGATACGCGTAGTGGACGTCGCCGCGATCGACTTCCGCGCGAAGGTCCATGGTGCCGGTGTAGTAGGCGGGAAGCGACGGAAGCGCGACGGCGACGTGTTGGTGACCCCGCGCCCGAAGACGAGTGAGCGAAGCGAGCGTCTCCGCCGGGCCCGTCCATCCGAGGGCCCGCGCCGCGGCCTCCGTTGCAGGTGAAACCGCATCCGGCGCCGGGTTCTCCGCAGCAGGCTGACCAGAATCGAAACGAAACTCCGGCGCGTCCAGCGAAACCCCGAGGACATCGCCCCAGGTGTGACCCGCCGAACCGTCTTCCAAAAGGCCCGTCGCATCGACGACGCGTTCGCGAAGCGTTCTTAAGGTGGACTGCCAGTCCTGCACGCGGCTGTCCTCCGCAAGCGCGGTTTTTGTCGGACCGTCGAGCGCACCGCCGGAAACGATCAGGTGATGACGCTGGTACTTCGCGAGCGCGCCCGCCGTGCGCCAGTCGAAGACGCCTTCCTCGACGCGAATGCGCCGCGTGATCAGCCCTTCGCAACGGAGCATCGCCTGGGTCGCGTTGATCGCGTCGTGCACGATGCCGAGGCGTCGCGCGCGTTCGTGGTGAGGCCCCCAGGTTTCGTGCGTTGAGAGGTCGTCCTCCGAAACGCCGAGTTCGCGAGCGGCGCGCGCGAGGCGATGACGAAGATAGCGCACCGTTCGCGCGCGATCCTGCTGGGCTTCGCGCGTCGGTGCCCACGGGCGAAGCGTGTAGGCGAGTTCCGAAAGCGCGGAGGTGTCGACCGTTTCGTGGCAGGCGTGACGCTCTTCGTCGGCGAGGCGCTCCTGAAGAACACGAAAGGAGGGCGGAATCCCGAAGAGCTCGAGGTACGGCTCTTTGTCGAGCTCGTCGGGCACGTCGTCCAAGCGCTCGTCGGCCAGCGCCACGAAGACCGATCGATAGGGCTGCATGCCGACGTCACCGAGGGAAGGGTCTTCGGAAAAGAGAAAGGGCGCCCATTCGTCGGAGAGATCGAGGACGGTCAGATCGCCGAGGTGATCGGGGCAGATGTCGCGGGTGTGTTCGCCGTCCGCGTAAACCGGGAGCGGGTCGTCGCAGGTTGGTTCGGGCTCTGGGTCCGGTTCTTCCGGTTCCGGCTCTGGCGCCTGCTCAGTGAGGACTTCGGACGGTTCCGAGGTGGGAGGCGCAGAGTCTTCCGCGAGGTCCGGCGCCTTGGAGCAAGCGACGAGTAGGAGCCACAGGGCGCAGGTTCTCGAGCTCATCCCATCACCTCACGCGAGTCGAGGCGCGAAAGCGCGGCCAGGCGTTCCATGGATCCCCAAGCATAGACGGCGCACCGGCGGCGCAAACTGCGAGTCAAAAGAAATGGTTGTCCTGATTCAGGCCCCTCGGTGGCCCCTAGTTTCGCAGCTTCGACGATAAATGAATTTGACTTTCATTAGCAAAGCGCTAGCCAGATGAGCATGCAGAAGTTGACCGTGTTCGTGTTGTTCGCCTCTGCGGTCACCGGGTGTGGTCAGTCCCGCGTTCGGTCCGATGCCGGCGGGGAAGACGCGCGGCCGCGTCCCGACGCGCGGTCTCTCGACGCGACGTTTCGCGACGTACCCGACCCACGCTGCCCGCCCGCGCTTCCAGAGGATCTCTCGGTCTGCGACGCATCGATGATGGAACCCTGCGTATACCTGATCTGCGACGGTGCCATCGAAGCGTCCGTGAGCTGTCGCGCGGACGGTCTCTGGGCTTCGAGGCCTCCTCTTTGTCCGGGTGAGGTTTGTCAGCAACGAGAACGCTGCTCGACCGAAGGCGCGCGGTGCTCGAGTGGTGAATGCGGGCCAATCCTCGTTTGCGAGGGAGGCGAGCTAGTCGCGCTCTTTGCGAGCGACTGCGACTAGGAGAAACGCGCGTTCGGCACCCAAGGAGTGCGTTCCGGGCTAGACTCCTGGGCGTGAAGGCGCTCATCAAGGTCGGCTATGCGTGCAACGACCATTGCGGCTTCTGCCACACCCTTCACGTGCGTCATATCGATGGCAGCGCGGACGAGGTGCATCGCAAGATCGAACGCGCGAAGGAGCTCGGACACAGCATGGTGGTGCTGAGCGGTGGTGAACCCACCATTCGCCCTGAGCTTACTGAGTGGGCCGCGCACGTCGCGTCCCTCGACATGGACTTCGGTCTCGTCACCAACGGCCGCATGCTCGCGTACCCCGACGTCGTCGAGACGTTGCTCAAGCATCGCCTTCGCTACGTCTATCTTTCGCTCCACGGTGGGAGCGCGAAGGTGCACAACCTCATGGTGCGTTCGCAGGCGTTTGAGGAGACCTACGGCGCGCTGGCCAACCTCACCGGGCGCGGTATCGATCTTCACGTGAACTGTGTGATCACGCGCCACAACATGGATCACCTCCGGCCGCTGGTGGACTCGGTGCTTCCCTACGAGGACGCGTCGGTGAAGTTCTCGATGGTCGAGCCCAAGGGCGGCGGCGACGTCCTCTTTCGAAACCTCATGCCTCGCGTGAGCGACGTGGCCAAGAGGGTGGCGGACGCTCTCGCCTACGCGCGCGAGAAAACAGCGGGGCGGCCAGGACCACGCTTCGCCCACGGTGCAATTCCGCTCTGTCTCCTGCCGGGGGAGGAGAGCGGCTTCGATGATCTGAAGACCCACCAGTACTGGACGATGATCGAGGTCGGGGAGTCGGACTTCTTTCCCGTCGACGACCTCAACAAAGTTCACCCCGCGCGGTGCGAGGGCTGCGCGCTCAAAGGCCCCTGTCCCGGGCTCTACCGCGGCTACCACGAGACCTTCGGCGACGAGGAGCTCAAGCCGGTGCGCGAAGGCGTGCGGAGCAACTCCTTCAACTACACCCTCGAGCGCGTCGTTCGAAGCGACCTGCCGTGCCCGCTTCGCGACGGGGCGCTCGGCATCACGCCGTGGGATCGGGGACGGCATCTCATCGTGCGCAACGGCGAGCGAGTCGGGATCTATCGCGCGCCAACCCGTGACTTTTCGGACGCGGAGATCGCCGCCCTCAAACACGACGTCGGCCAGGTCTACGTCGACGCGTCACGTGGCAAGCCTGCGCCCGACGACTTCGCACGGGATCTCGTCAAGCTCCAGCGCGCGGGCGAGTGCGCTGGCTGTGAACACCAAGCCACCTGCAGCGGACTCTTCGAACCCGTGTTCGAGGATGTTTTCAGCCGCGACGATCAAGTCGTGCGCGCGCTTCTGGGATCCCTGGAAGGCGACGTTCTCGACATTGGCTGCGGCGAGGGCCCCTACGGCGATCTTCTCGGCGAACGCGTGCAAGCCGGCGCGCTCCGCTACGTCGGCATCGACCCCGATGCGCGGGCCATCCGCGGTCTTACCAAACGCTGGCCCTGGGCCGACCTGCACTGTGCGACGGCGGAGGACTTCGACCCCGGCCAGCAATTCGACCACGTCTTCATCCTACGAAGCTGGAACCACCTCTTCGATCCCGCCGGCTCCCTCGCGCGCGTCCGCGAATGGCTACGCCCCGGCGGCTGGCTCACCGTCGTCGACAACGTCGCCTTCGGCCTTGCCCGCACGGCGGCCCACACCTCTCGCGCCGAACGCTCCAGCGCTGAGCTCGAGCACCACCGCAACGACGACTCGGTCCAAGCCCGCAAAGTCGTGGAGGACGCCGGCTTCGAGGTTGTCCAGGAGATCGCGGTCGGGCCCGAGACCAGCAACCAGTGGCTCCTCCGCGGGCGGCCCGTCGACGAACGAGGCTCGTAGAAAACCACCGTCAAAACTAATGGGTGGCCTCAACGCGTCGATGACGCTTCGCGCCTCGCTTCGCTCGGAGGTTCGCGAACCTATTCACCACCAAACGCTTCACGCCGAAGCGCTTCGATCTGCGCCTCTCGGTCGCGATGCATCTTTTCGATGCGCCCCCGAAGCTCCTGGAGAATCCCCATCCGCTCCCCTTCCGGTGCGTTTGCCACCGCGCCCTCCTCACAGAGCTCGCCCGAACGCCGCACCTCCGACAACGTCCGCGACGCCGACGTCAGCGTGTGCGTCAGCACCCCCAAGAAGAGCAAGAGCGGGATCACCAGCGCGAGCAACCGAATCCACTTCGGCGCACCCACCCGCCGCGCGACGAAGGGCCCAGAGAGCAAGAGCAAGAGGATCACCCCGCCGATGGCTAGCCAATGGCCGTGGTGGTCGAGCGTCTCCTCCCACAAACTGCGCGCCGCCCCCTCCCGCTGGTCGTGGCAGAAGTCGCTCTCCACCAAACGCTCATGCTCGCGCTCGATCGCCTCGTTGAGCTCGTTGCCAAGCTCCTGGTTCAAGTCCACGTGCGAGACATCAAAGGGCTCGGCAGAGGTCCCCTCCGGAACCAGCGAAGGATCGGACACAAAGACCGTTCGGCCCTCGTCGTTCTCGTAGCTGTAGAACGCCGGACCGTCGGGTTCACCCCAACTCTCGAGCGGTGAGCCCGCACATCCCGCGACCCACACCCAAAGCAGCGCCCACCAAGCCGAGCGAGATCGCGTGCGCCAGGACATCCTCATTTCCTCCGGCCCAAGACGCGTCATCTCCGGCAGCCGTACCACGAATTCGCTCTCTCGGACGCTCCTCCTTTTCGCGTCTCCGGTATGGTACCCACCTCGGTCCCGGTGTATTTTCCGCCTATGAGCGACGACTTCGTCGGCGTGCCCGACGCGATCGCCCGTGCGGACCTCCGAGAGAGTTCCGCCGAGCTTTACCTAGACGACTCCCTATACCCCCTCGAAGCCGTGTACGGCGCGAGCTTTACCTTCATCGATCGCTGCTTCGTGTTTATCGACCGGCCGGAAGCCAACCGCTTTCGCGTGACCCTCTCGACCAAGAAGCCAGGCACCGAGGAAGACGTGCTTCGTACGCTGGTCGGCGAGTTTTCGAACGAGCTCCTCGCGTGCGCCTGGCGGGCGAAGATTACCGAGCAGAACCGCGCCACGTTGGAAGCTGTCACCATGCAAGCCATCGGCGGAGCTATGGGTCCGCCGAGCCTCGACGATCTCGAGGACTTCGACTTCTCCGAGGAACCCTTCGAAGACCCACTCGGTATCGCCATGAGTTGGGAAGAGAAATACGGCAAGAAGTCACCGCCCAAGAAAAAGAAGAAAGAAGAAGAATGAGGGAGCTCCGATTTTCGAAGGAGATCTACCGCGGCGAGGACGTCGACGCCGCGCTGAGGGTCTTCGAGAAATACGGTGACTTCGAACAGGAAGCGACCGACGACGCTTGGGTGATCCGCGTGAGCGCCGGCTCCCGCGCAAGAGAGCGCCGCCTCGCTGGCGAACTTGGCAACTACGCGCTTGGCCTTACGATTCGTCATCGGGGTGTCTCGTGAGCGCACAAGTCGATTTTGCAGCGTTGGGCCTTGAGCGACTTTCCTTTGACCACGCCGCACCCTTTCGGATGCGGAAACTGGGCGACAAAACCCTGCTCACGAGCGTCGCGGGGCGATACGCGCTTCTCGACGACGAAGAGCTCCGTGCATTCGCCACCGGTGCGATCAAGGAGGGCACGCCCCTCTATGAGACGCTGAGCGAAGCAAACCTACTTCGCGACACGTTCGACGTGCCCGCGGCTGCGCAGATGCTTCAAGCGCGGCGCGCGTTCGTGGGTGCTGGACCGAATCTGCACGTTTTCGTCGTGACGCTCCGCTGCAACACGACGTGCGTTTACTGCCATGCGTCGCGCGCCAACATGGACGCTGTCCACACGGACATGACGCCTGCCGTCGCGGAGAAGTGCGTCGACTTCGTGCTCTCATCGACCAACCCTGCGATCACGATTGAGTTCCAGGGCGGTGAACCGCTTGTCGCCTTCGACACGGTTAAGCACATCATCGAGTACGCTCTCGAGAAGAACAAAACCATCGGGAAGGAACTCGAGTTCACGATGGTCTCGAACCTTTCCTTGATGGATGAGGAAAAGCTCACGTACTTGCTCGAGCATCGCGTGCAGCTTTGCACCAGCATCGATGGTCCGCCGGACATCCACGACAAGGTTCGCAAGCTCCCCAAGGCCTACGGCGATAGCGGTCACGACCTCGCGGTGCAGTGGACCCGTCGAATCAACGAGCGGTACCGAGAGATGGGCCTTGACGAGACCCTCTACCATGTCGAAGCGCTCGTCACGACGACCCGCGGGCTCCTTCCGCGCTGGAAGGAGCTCGTCGACACCTACGTTGGCCTCGGGTGCCGGGCGCTCTTTCTGCGGCCGCTCGATCCCTTCGGCTTCGCGGATCGAACCGGCAAGCGCATCGAATACCCGCGCGAGGAGTACCTCGAGTACTACCGCAACGCGGTCGAGTACATGATCGAGCTAAACCACCAGGGGGTGGAGATCCTCGAGCGCTACGCGGCCATCTTTCTGACGAAGATCCTTCGGGGCGAAGACCCCAACTTCCTCGACATTCGTCAGCCCGCCGGCGCGGGCATCGGGCAGCTCGCGTACAACTACGACGGGCAGATCTTCACCTGCGACGAAGGTCGTATGTTGCACGAGATGGGTGACGATGCGTTTCACCTCGGTCATGTGGACACGTCGTCCTACCGCGACATCGTCGGCCATCCGACCGTCCGCGCGGTGGTCATCGCGGGGCAGCTTCAGGGACTCCCTGACTGCACCGACTGTACGTACCAGCCCTACTGCGGCGTCCCGCCAGTTCACAGCCACAAGGTTCAGGGGACCATCTTCGGTCGGATGCGCGAGTCGACCCTTTGTCAGGTACACAAGGGCATCCAGGACTACCTCTTCGAGAAGATTGCGGAGGGCGATCCCAAGACTCTGGAGGTCTTTGAACGCTGGACGACCATTCGCCCGCGGGAGCACTTTCTTCACCCGCCGGGCGAAGAGTAGTGATTTCAGGAGTTTGTCGTCTTTTCCGCGCGAACCCTCTCCGCCGAAAATTGCAGGCTCCCGGGAGTCCATCGCGTGACAAGAGCCCGCCGGGGAGGCTAAGATAGCCACATATCATGGCGGATTCGGATCACCGAGACGACGATCAAGATCAAGACTGGGGCGACGACTTCGGCGACGAGCTTCCGAGCTTTGAGCGGGAAGCGGCGGGGTCCTTGAACGTCGAGGAAAAGGAAATGTCCGAACGTGCGCGCGCCAACGCGGACGAGGTGGACGCTTCCGGAAGCCAGCGCGGTGCACAGCACTGTTCGCACGGCTCCCATGGCTCGCACGGAAGCCACGGTTCGCACGGCAGTCACGGCTCGCACGGCAGTCACGGCTCGCACGGCAGCCACGGCTCGCACGGCAGCCACGGATCCCACGGCAGCTGGTAGGCCCCGATGGAAGGCAAACTGCGCCTTCCTCTCGCGGATCGGGCCGACACCGCGCGCGATGTAAGCGCACGGATTCAGGAGAAGGCCGAACGCGTCCACATCCTTACCGGCCCGGTGTGCAACAACAACTGCATCTTCTGCATGGAGGAAGATCGGGAGGGTCGAAAGATCCTCAACTCGCAAACGGACGACGCCCTCGTGGACTGGATCCTCGAGCAGAACGCGCCCTGTGAGGAGGTCTGCTTTACCTCCGGCGAGCCGACGATGAACAAGAGCCTTCCGCGCTGGGTGCAGAAAGCGCGAAAGGCGGGTGTGGATCGGGTCAGCGTGATGACCAACGCGCGAGCGCTCTCCTACCTGCGCTACGCCCAGATGCTCGTCAAAGCGGGGATGAACCGCTTCTACGTGTCCATTCATGGTCACACCGCTCGGCTTCACGAGAGTTTGGTGCGAACACCAGGCGCTTTCGACCAGACCGTCGAGGGCATCCGCAACATCACAAAGCTCAAGCGCTACGGCGTCGAGCTTCACACCAGCACCGTGGTGACCAAGCGGAACCTTCCGCACCTCAAGGACATCTATCGGTTCCTTCGAGCACTTGGCGTCGATCAAGTGGTCTTCAACATCATGCAGGCGAACGGCCGGGCCGATACCTACTTCGAGCGTATCTTTCCCCGCTACTCGGATATCGCCGCGGAGGCCGCGCGTTTTGTGGAGGGGGAGACCGGGCCGGTGATGGCGTTCTTCGTCGACATTCCGCTCTGCACGACGACCGCCCTGCCCGACTTCAACCGAGGCTTTGTCGAGGCCTACAAACACTACGAGCCCGACGACGGAAGCGCGGGCGGTCACGACGTTCGCCTGAAGGTGCTCGACCGCGCGGAGGACGAAGAGGGCCCCGTTGCCGTTCGGCGAAGCGACCTTGATGACGACCTCCGCCAAAAGCGGGCGGAATGCCGGAGCTGCCGCTACGACGCGGTGTGTGAGGGCGTTTGGTCGAACTACCTGAAGCGTTTTGGCTGGGACGAGATGGTGCCGGTGCCCTTCGATGACTGAGCGGCGTGTCGTCCTGATGCGGCATGCGAAGAGTTCCTGGAAAAGCGATGCGCCGACGGACCACGCGCGGCCACTAAACAAACGAGGGCGACGAGCCGCCCCGAAGGTCGCGCTGGAGCTAAAGCGTCTCGACTGGGTGCCTGACCTCGTTCTCTCGAGCGATTCGGTGCGAACGACCGAGACCTGGGATCTCATGCACGAGGCGATGGGAGGGGAGCGTCCGGTGCGTTTTCTGCCGGAGCTCTACCACGGCGACACGGACGACATTCGTAGCGCGCTCGCCACGGTGGGCGAGTCCTTTCGCACGGTGCTAGTGCTCGGCCACAACCCCGGCTGGGAGGAAGCGCTCTTTTGGTTTTCGGGTCGCGACGAAGAAATGAAGACGGCGTGCGCGGCGCTTCTGACGAAGAAGGCGATCAGCTGGGCGGAGGCGTCGCAGTCCGCGACGACCTGGGCCCTCGCTCATTTTATTGCGCCGCGGGAGCTCGAGTAGGCGCGGTCCGTCCGACCCAGACACTCGCCGCACCAAGTCTTGCCCATGCCCGTGCCCGTGCGCTTGCCCGAATCAGCCAGACACCCGCCGCGGAACTCCATCGGCAAGGGCACGGGCAAGCCTGCTGTCGTGGAACCAGAACTGCAACAACCGAACACCGTGCGAGAGCACTTTCGCTGGAGCGGCTGCAGCGACCTATGCTCGTCGCATGCGGGTCGTTACTGCAGTACTCCTGCTCTTCGGGTGCGAAGGCGCGAACGACTACAGCGATACCCCCGATCTTGCGTCGATTCGCCGCGCGTTCCTCTGCGGCTCGGCAGTGGGATCCGCCCGCGACGCTTGCGACACGGTCGATGCGTTTGAGCGTGCTAGCGCTGTACGCTTTCCAGCAACCCGAACTGTTTACGTTGGGCAACCGATCTGTTCGACCGGTCTCAATCCTGGTGCCTTCAAGCGTTACGCACTCGAGGCGGGCACGCCGACAGCCAGCCGCCGTGTCGACGTCGCCCACCTCCCTGCCGGGTTTCTCTACGAGCGCATCATTTCCTACAACGACCAGTTGCCTGGCTTGATCCCTGCCGCCGAGCAGACCCTCCGTGCCCTTGCGAACGAAGAGCCCACGCCAGGCGTGGCGGCTTCCGCGACCGAAGCGATGCCTCGTCGCTGGGAGGAATGGCGCGGGCGTCGTTCGACTTCGCCGGTGTCCGACCTCGCCCAAAGCGACGGGAGAAGCCTCCTGATTGCCCCCGGCCGTACCCCGGCGGCGTGGGACGATGCGCAACCCCGAGCGAGCTTTACCTACATCCGGCAGGAAGGCCGGGAGCTCTACGCGATCCGTCCGCCAACAGGCAGTGGCCCCCTCGGTCACGAAGCCTGCGTTGTCCGCGCCTTCTCCTTGCCCGAGGGCGAGTAGCGTCCGGACACGGTGTGCACGCTCGCCGCGTTTGCGACGGAGGCGCGTTCGGTCCTTCCCTCGGAGTGGAGCCGCGTGTGGAAACGCGACCGCTTTCGGGGATCTGACCGTTCGACAGACCTGTCAGTTCATCAATCGGTGCGACTCCCAGTCAGTGCGAGACGCTGAAACTAACCGCACGGTCGGTTTAAGCAGAGAGCCCCTTCGAACGCCCAGCCGAACGTTGCGTTCGCATCACGTCGGCTCGGCTCTCCACGTCGGTCCTTCGGAGACGTCGATCGAAACGGCGTCCCGCGCGCGAAACTCGTCTCCCTCGAAGCGGTCGCGATAAACGGTGCTCACGCCCGGGCACGCGCTTCGCGCCGCGCACGTCTCACAGGCGCTTCCGAAGGACTGTGCTTCCGTACGTCGCGCGCGGGTTGCGTAGGGCCCGAGCAAGCAGAGCGGCCACGCCAAGAGGGAGACCTCGATGCCCTGACGTTCGGCGCGAGTAAGCGCGTGCAACACCCGAGGCGCGGCGAGCGCTAACCGCGGCGCCACCGCGTCGATTTCGCCGGCCGTGGGTACTGGCGCCAGGGACCAGCGCTCTACCTTTTCGCGAACGAGAACGGGCAAGAGGTGATCGAGGGCGCGCATGTTGGAGCGCGTCACCCACGTCAGAACGGTCCGCGGGGTTGAGGCCCGTAGCGCCTTGAGAGACTCCGTATAGACGGGAAACCCGAGGGCCGAGTGATAGTCGTGAACCTGCTGCGTCCCGAAGAGGACGGTGCTCATGTGTCGAAGAGGCCGTTGCTGATCTGAATCTCGAAGGGCGCACAGGTCACCGCCGCACCCATGCGCCGCACTACCTGAAGGAAGTACGTCTGGGAGTTGTCGGAGCACTTGCTGACGTTGGTCGTGTTGACGCTGCTGGCCGTGCACGGACATTCGCCAGTGCGTCGCCCAGCGAGGGTTTCGCGGAAGTCGGTGGCCCAGCTGAAGCCGGTAAACCCGGACGCCGGACAGACTGCGCTGTCGCAGGTGCCCTGAAAGACGTTGAAGCGATAGGTGTCGTCCGGGTTCGTCATAAAGCGGACGTCGACGTGAAAGTTGTCGCAGCTTGTGTCGGGCGCGTCGATCGCGCGGAATTGGTACCAAATCTCTCGACCCGCAGGCACGAGGTTGCCGGTCACCATCTGCATTTGTCCGTCATCGCGCACGTCACCGAGGTTGATCGGCGCGCCGCACGCCATGCCCATCCCCATCGCCGGGGTCGCAGTGCACTCGCATCCGTTGTCGGCCACGCCGTCGACGTCGTACTGGTTCGGCGGGCACCCGCACGCGCCGTCGATGCACTCGCCGCCCATCGGGTCGTCCGCGCAGAGAAGGCCCGGGTTGCCCTCGTCGATCATCTCATCGCAGTCCTCGTCCATGAGGTTGCAGAGCTCCATCGCGAGCGGGCTGATGTTCGGGTCAGCTTCGTTGCAATCTTCGGCGGCCGGCGAGCCGTCTCCATCGATGTCGAGGTCCCCTGGAACGCAGTTGTTGTTCCGGCAGAGGCTGAGTTCGCCGGGGCACTCCGCGTCGCTGAAGCATCCGGGGAAGGGTTCGCAGCTTCCACCGACGCAGCGCGTGAAGCCTTCGCACACCACCCCATCACACGGGTCCGGGGCTGTGTCGACGCCCGCGTCGACGCCCGTATCGCGACCCCCACCGTCGGTTGTGCCTCCGTCCGAGGGTGTCGGTCGGTCCGTGCATCCTTGCAGGCTGTCGCAGAACTGACCCATGCC
>JBCDAA010000004.1:0-59481 GCA_039186435.1 Myxococcota bacterium
CCGCGCTCCGCCCGCCAAAGATTCGGTCACCAGAAACCAAACCCAAACCAACCAACCAACCAACCAACGACCAAACCAAACCAAACCAAACCAAACCAAACCAAACCAACCAAGAACCAAACCCCCGAAAGAGTTGTCACGAAAAGCGGCGCCGTTCGTTGTGCCTTTTGAACGCCGGGCGGGCTCGGCGATGGAGGTCCAAGATGGTTGAGTTCTTTCGAGCCGGCGGGTTCGCCATGGTCTTCGTGCTCCTCTTCGGAGGCGCCACGATCGCATCCGCGGTCCAACTCTTTCGGCGGCCCAGCGAGCACGGCGTCGCCACCACCCGTGCGCTCTCCGCCTCGACCGCGTTTTCAGTACTGGCGGGGCTCTGCCTCAACCTCGCGGCCGTCTGCGCCAAGGTTCCCGCGAACCCCGAGTGGGCGGAAAGCCCACGCATGCCCCTTATCGTCATGACCGGCATTGCCGAGGCCTTTGCCCCGGTGATCCTCGGCTTCAGCCTGCTTTCCTTGGCGTGGCTTATGACCGCGGCGGCTGTCCGGCGACTCGCATGAACGCCCCGCTTTCCAACTGCGAGCGAGGCGACGAGACGTGGCTTCTCGGTCGCCTTCGCCGCGGTGACGAAGAGGCGTTCGACGTTGTCTACGATCGCTACCGCCCGCGCGTGTTCTCGTTTCTCTGCCGGCTCTCGGCGGATCGCTTTCTGGCGGAAGACCTCGTGCAAGAGACCTTTCTCCGTCTAGCGAACAAAGCGCGCGATCTTCATCCGACGACCAACCTCCGGGCGTGGCTCTTCACGGTTGCGCGAAACCTCTGCGTGGACCAGCGCCGCCACGTCCATCGAGGCCTCGGCTATTTGCATGAGCTCTCGCTCCTTCCGCGTCGCACTCCGCGGTCCCCATCGGAGCGCGCTGAGCTTTCGGAATCGGTCACGCGTTTGGAACAGGCCCTCCGATCGCTCTCCGAAACCCACCGCGAAGTACTTCTGCTCTGCGGCGTGGAAGACTTCACGCCTGCCGAAGCCGCCGAGGTCCTCGATCTCGCCCCTGCGACTCTTCGAAAACGTCTGTCCCGCGCGCGGGTGAAACTAAAGGAGGCCCTTGATGTCCGATGAGCTTCAGCTCCTCCGGCAGCTCCCCGTCCACGATGTGAGCGCCTCGCGCGCCGATCGGATTCGCGTCCTCGCCCATCGAAACCTGCGGCGACCAAGCAAAACGGAATCGGTGCTGCTGACGCTCGTTTGCGCAGCTCACCTGCTGTGGGCGCTCCAGGGCGTGGCAGGCATCCTTCTTCGCTGAACCCACGAAAAAGGGCGAGAAGCAATGCTTCCCGCCCTCGTTCTGGAAGGTCGGTCAAACCCGACCGAGCTGACTACTCAGCGATTTCGACGCCGTGCGCGGCGAAGCCGCCGCTGATGCGCCACGCGTTGCACTCGGACGCAACGTCGCAGGTGTCGGAGCAGGTGCCGCCGGTGCACACGGCGTTCGGCGGGGTCGGCCAGTCCGCCTGCGGGACGTCCGTGCAGAGGCCCTCGTTCGAGGCCATGCCGGCGACGAAGTTGCAGAGGGTGGTGTCGATGGGCGGAATCGCGACGCGACCCATCATGGCGTCTTCGATGGTCACGTAGGTCGTGAGGTTGCCGGCGCCCGTGCGGTACACGTTGCCGTCGCGGAGACCGATGCAGGTGCGGTCTTCGCTCATCACGGTGCAGCTGACCGTGAAGGCGCGAAGGGGAAGCTCAAGCACAACGGCCACGCCGTCATCCTCGAGGATGGGCACCGTGAAGGTGTCAGCGATCGGCGGCGCGGTGATCTCTTCGCCCGCGAGCGTGCCTTCGACGGACATCGCGTTCCAGCGGTTGGGGTCGCCCGGCGCCGGAGCGGTTCCGTCGGTGAACGCGAAGGTCGCGTCCGCGTTGCGCTGGCCGAAGCCCGTCGTGATCGTCACGGGGCCATCAGCCTCCGCGCCTTCGAGGCGAATCAGCCAGTTGAAGCGCTCCTCGTCGAGCGCCGCCGCGAGCGCGGACCGGACGAGGCTTGCGGAGAGCGTCGCGGGCTCCTGAATGCGAAGCGCGCTGATGCGGAACTCCGGTGCGGCCGTTCGGTCGGCGTTGCTGACGCGTGCGCAGCATGCGCCCATCAAACCGTCTTCGTCGGGGATCGCTGCTCCCGAGGGGCAGGTTGCGGGGTTCGACGCGGGCTCGGCCTCGCAAAGGCCGCCGCCTCCAGCGTCCGTGCCACCGCCGGAATCCACGCCGGGACCGCTATCGGTTCCGCCGCCGCCGCCGTCGTCATCGCCACATCCCACGGCCAGCCCAGCAAGGGCGAGACCGACTACAAGCCAATGAAATCGCTTCATCTCTTTTCCTCCGGGGCGACCCAACTAAGACCCACCCCAACTCGCGCACCCGAGCGCGTACTTTTCCTTATCAGCTGCCCGCGAATTCGACCAGTTCCCGAAAATGAGCCACGCGGGCGTCAATTTCTTCCCGGCGAACGGTGAGCAGCCGCTCCACGCCGATTCCTTCGACGCAGAATGAAGCAACAGTCGAGCCGTAAATAACCGCCTGTCGCAGAATCTTGGGGTCTGTGCTTCCCGCCGCGGCGATCGTTCCGAGGAACCCGCCCGCAAAGCTATCGCCCGCCCCCGTGGGGTCTCGAGCTTCCAAGAGGAACGCCGGCGCGCTGAACACGTGCTCCCCTGCGAAGAGCCAGGCGCCGTACTCACCCTGCTTAATTACGAGGGTGCTCGGCCCCATCTTGAGAAGCTCGCTCGCGACGTGAATGAGGTGGTGGCGCCCGCTGAGCTGCCTGGCTTCCTCCTCGTTGATCACGAGAACATCGACCCGCTTGAGAAGCTGCCGAAGCTCCTCCGGCTTAGAATCGATCCAAAAGTTCATCGTGTCCGCAACGACCAGCTTCGGCTCGCGGACCTGATCCAGCACGCTCATCTGGAGCTCGGGTGCGATGTTGCCGAGCATCACGAAGGGCGTCTCCCGAAAGCGCTCCGGGATCTTGGGATCGAAGCTTGCGAAGACGTTGAGGTCGGTGCGGATCGTTTCGCGCGCCGTCAGGTCGTCCGTGTAGCGCCCTTCCCAATGAAAGGTCTCGCCGTCGGCAACCTCGAGTCCGTCAACGTCGATCTTTCGCTCTTTCATGCTGTGGACGACGTCGTCCGGAAAGTCGCGACCGACCACGCCAACAAGCTGCACGTTCGTGAAGAACGATCCGGCAAAGGATGCGTAGGTGGCCGAGCCTCCCACGATCTTCTCGTGCTTGCCTTCCGCGTTGTGAATGGTGTCGAAAGCCACCGATCCGACGACGAGCATGTCTGCCATTTTCGAGTCCCTTGTTGAGCTGAGCCGTTGAGCAGTCGATCTAGAGGTAGCGCCCGATCAGCGGCGCGAGCTTCGCTTTGGCTTCGGGCGAAATCATGTCCCGGGAGGTGATCACCGCGTGCTTCATCGCGCTGCTCGCCGGGCTCTTCGAAGCGTCCGGCAGCATCGGCGCCACCGCTTTCAGGATCGCTTTCGAGGTCGCGATATTCTTCTGCATCACCGCGATCACGGCTTCGACGGTCACCGACTCGTGCCCTTCGTGCCAGCAGTCGTAGTCCGTGGCGAGCGCGAGGGTCGCGTAGGGGAGCTCCGCTTCGCGAGCGAGCCGCGCTTCGGGAAGGTTGGTCATTCCGATCACGGAGACGCTGCCCCAGGATCGAAAGAGGTTCGACTCCGCGCGGGTCGAGAACTGCGGTCCCTCGATGCAGACGTACGCCCCACCACGGTGCACGCGGGCGCCGACTTCGACAGCCGCGCGGTAGAGGGCGTCGGCGAGTGCCGTATCCACGGGCTCCGCGAACTCGACGTGCGCCACCACGCCCACGTCTTCGAAGAACGTGTTGGAGCGAGAGCGCGTGCGGTCGATGAACTGATCGACGATCACCATGTCGCCGGGGTGGATATTCTCCTTCATGGAGCCCACCGCCGAGACGCTGATCAGCTGCTCGGCCCCGAGCGTTTTCAACGCCAGGATGTTGGCGCGATAGTTGATCTGGTGCGGGGGGACACGATGCCCGCGACCGTGCCGCGGAAGAAAGAGCAGGCGCGTATCGCCCATCGTTCCGGACACGACCGCGTCCGAGGGAGTTCCATACGTCGTCTCAACGACATGTTCCTCGACGTTTTCGAGGCCCTCCATCGCGTAGAGGCCGCTGCCTCCGATTACGCCTACGGTCCGCTGTGTCATCGGCGGGACGCTCTAACATGGGCCTCGCCCGGGTGCTACCGGTGTCGCTCGGCGACTTCCTTGCTGAGGAGCAAGAGCAGTAAAGCGGAGACGATCGCCGTGATTCCGGCCGCGATCGACCCCACGAGGGCGATCCACGGAAGGCTGAGGGCGACCGCCAGCGCGGCCCCTGCTGCCGGCAGAATTCCGAGCGCGATTTGGAGCGGAGGCTTGATTTCGCCAGGCACGCTTCGACTGAGCGCGAATCCCCAGACCGCAAACGCGACGGCTGCGAGGGCGAGCAGTCCGGCGAGGGCGAAGCGAGCCGCGAGCTCCGACGCGCCTTCCGTGAGGGTGTGCGTGACGAGGGATCCGCCCGTCGGGAGCATTTCCCCGACGACCTCGATGTTTCGAATCTCGCTCGCATCCTGCGGTGAGAGGGCGCCGAAGCGGCCCGGCTTGAGCACCTCGAAGACGCGCCCGTGGTCGACGCGCAACGCGATGTCCGCCGGCTCGCCGTTTTCCTCGAAGAGCGGCGACGAGACCATCCCGCGAGCGGTCGCGACCGAGAGACCCGGGTTGCGGGTGGCGCCTTCCATGATGCGCACGAGTCCGTCGTAGCTGCGCTCTTCTTCGACGCGCTGTTCGCGCGAGGCGGCCGACAGACTTTGAATCCGTGTCTCGGCGATTCCCCGGCGGTCCTCGAAACGCTGTCCAAAGACGCCGGTCCCCACGAAGGCCATGACCAAAAGCGTTGCGACGACGGCGTAGATCAGTGGCGCGACGACGGAGAGGGCGGCCTGATCGCGCGTCCGGCCTCCGGAGAGCGAGTGCACCCCGCCTGCCGAACCGAGCGTCGAACCGAGCGGCGGGAGGAGATACGCGACCGCGGCGAAGGCGATCTCACCCGCGAAGGCACCGGTGAATTCTTCGAAGCGCGGCGCCCCCTCGAATGCACTTCCGAACGCTTGGCCAAGGACGGCAACGCTCCCGCCGAAGTCGCTCGCGATCGCCCAAATCGCAGCCGCGATGACCACGAGAAGTCCCGCGGCGCCGAGCCATCCGGCGAGCGAGCGCGCGCGTTCGCCCGCGAGGACGATGATGGCGCCGACGGCGGCGGTGCCTCCGACGAGGGCAAGGGTGCTGCCGGGCAAGAGCGCGGCCGTGACGTCGGCGAGCGCTTCGCCGTGAACCGCCGCAAAGCCGAATCCGGTGGTGACGATCAGCGCGGTTAGGACGAAGGCAGGAAGACGCCAACGTTCGCCCATGCGCGCGAGGCGCCGAGGAAGCGAGCCGCTCTTCTCGACCTCGGACTGGCCCGGCGCGTCCGTTCGCGCGAGCCAGGTTTCTGCGTAGGCGAGCGGCGCGAGCGCAATGCCGAAGATCCAGAGATAGGGAAGGACGCCTGCGCCGCCGAGGGAGACGGCCGTCGCCGCGCCGACGACGCCTGCCGCACCCACATTGGAGACCGCCGCCAAGGTGGTGACGATGCCCGGGGCGCTGCCTTCCTTCGCCGGCGCCCGAAGCGCGCGAAAGCCGCGACCGAGGAGGCGCCACTGCGGGGCCTTCAGGCGAATCGTGAGGAGGAGGGCGACGAGGCCGAGCACGCAGGCGGCAAAGAGCCAAACCTGGTCACGGACGCTTTCGAGGGCCTGAAGATCCATAGTTTCCGAGGCTGAATCGAGAATCGGCGAGGGGTGCGAGAGCGTGTACGCGCGGGCGCCGAGGCAGTCACCTATGCAGGGAAATGGGGGCTCCGGCAAGCGTGAGCACCCGCCTTTCCCCGGATGAGCCGGCTGGCTATGGATCTTCTATGAGCGGTCCGCCCACGGTTCAGCCCTACCGACCCCAACACGCTGTTCGCATTGTGACCGCAGCGTCCCTTTTCGATGGCCACGACGCGGCGATCAACATCATGCGCCGAATTCTCCAGGCGTCTGGGGCTGAGATTATCCATCTGGGCCACAATCGCTCGGTCGCGGAGATCGTCCAATGTGCGATCCAGGAGGACGCCCAGGGCATCGCGCTGACCAGCTATCAGGGCGGCCACGTCGAGTACCTGAAGTACATGGTCGACCTCCTAAAGGGCGCCGGCGCCCGCACCAAGATCTTCGGCGGAGGCGGCGGGACCATCCTCCCGTCGGAAATCGAAGAGCTCCACGCGTACGGGGTCACTCGACTCTTCAGCCCAGACGACGGTCGCGAGCTCGGTCTTCAGGGAATGATCAACCTGGTGCTCGAGTCCTGTGACTTTCCGGCGGTCAGTGCCGCGGAGCGCACGGAGCTCCTCGCGAAACTTCAGACGCGCGACCCGCAGGTGCTCGGTCGGTTGATCAGCCTTGCCGAAAACGTCGAAGGCGAAGGCGAGGCCGTCGCCGAGGTTGCGCGAAGCCACCGGCAGGAGCGCGCGCCGGTTCTGGGGATCACCGGCACGGGCGGCGCTGGAAAGTCGTCCCTCGTCGATGAGCTGGTGCGACGTTTCCTGCGCGAGTTCCCGACGGCGACTCTCGCGGTGCTTTCGATCGATCCGTCGAAGCGGCGGAGCGGCGGCGCCCTTCTTGGTGACCGCATTCGGATGAACGCCATCGACGATCCTCGCGTCTACATGCGCTCGCTCGCGACGCGGCAGTCGAACCTCGCCGTGAGCAAACACGTCGGGCAGGCGATCGATGTCTGCCAGGGCGCGGGGTTCGACCTCATCATCGTGGAGACGAGCGGCATCGGTCAGAGCGACACCGCGATCACCGACATCTCGGACGTCTCGCTTTACGTGATGACGAGTGAGTACGGCGCGGCAACGCAGCTTGAAAAGATCGACATGCTCGATTTTGCGGACGTCATCGCCATCAACAAATTCGACAAGCGCGGCAGCCTCGATGCGCTCCGCGACGTGCGCAAGCAGTACAAGCGAAACCGCCAGCTCTTCACGGCGCCCGACGAATCCCTGCCCATTGCCGGCACCATCGCGTCCCAGTTCAACGACCCGGGAACCACGCGCCTCTATCGCATGCTGATGGATCGCCTGGCCGCCAGCGGCGCGAAGCTGACGTCGACCGTCGAGGTCACGGACGCGATGAGCGAAAAGGTCTTCATCGTTCCTCCGGAGCGCGTTCGCTATCTCGCGGAGATCGTGGAGTCCTCCGATCGCTACGACGAACGCGTGGAAGAAGAGGCCTCGATCGCCACTCGCCTCTTTCAGCTTGCGGGCGCCGTTCAGGCTCTTCGCGGCAAGGACGAGGACGTGTCGCCGCTTGCGACGCTCGCGGGAGAAGACGGCGACCCGGCCGAGGTAGCGCCGCTATTGAAACGATACGACGCGCTCGCGGATCGCTTGAGCGGCGAGGCGAAGAAACTCCTGCGGGCGTGGCCGGAGACCCGCGCGCGCTACGAGGCGGAGCGCTACGAGTACCAGGTTCGTGGAAAGACCATCAGCGTCGATCTTTTTACCGAGTCGCTGAGTCATCTTCAGGTGCCGAAGGTTTCTCTTCCGAAGTGGCGCGACTGGGGCGCGGTGCTTCGCTGGCTGATGACCGAGAACGTTCCGGGCGCGTTCCCCTATGCGGCCGGCGTCTTTCCGCTGAAGCGCGAGGGCGAAGATCCCGCGCGCATGTTCGCGGGCGAAGGCGGTCCCGAGCGAACAAATAAGCGCTTCCATTACGTGTCGACCGGGATGCCCGCGAAACGTCTTTCGACCGCGTTCGATTCGGTCACCCTCTACGGCGAAGACCCGGATCCGCGGCCGGACATCTACGGAAAGATCGGCAACTCGGGCGTTAGCATCGCCACCCTCGACGACGCGAAGAAGCTTTACAGCGGCTTTGATCTCGCGAACCCGAAGACGAGCGTCTCGATGACCATCAACGGTCCGGCGCCGATGCTCCTCGGCTTCTTCATGAACGCTGCCATCGACCAGGGCTGCGAGAAATACCTGCGCGCGGAAGGGAAAGAGGCGGAAGCCACCGCGACCCTCGACGAGATCTACAAGAAGAAGGGGCTTCCCCGCCCGTGCTACCAGGGCGACCTGCCGGAAGGAAACGACGGGCTCGGCCTTTTGCTCTTGGGCGCGACAGGAGACGAAGTCCTTCCGCGAGAAACCTACGAGCGGATTCGCGCGGACGTCCTGCAGCAGGTTCGGGGCACGGTGCAGGCCGACATCCTCAAGGAGGACCAGGCGCAGAACACCTGCATCTTCAGCACGGAGTTTGCGCTCCGGATGATGGGTGACATCCAGCAGTACTTCGTCGACCACAAGGTCACGCGCTTCTACTCGGTGTCGATCAGCGGCTATCACATCGCCGAAGCGGGCGCGAATCCGATCAGCCAGCTCGCGTTCACCCTCGCGAACGGCTTCACCTTCGTCGAGTACTACCTCGCGCGCGGGATGAAGGTCGACGACTTCGCGCCGAACTTCTCGTTCTTCTTTTCGAACGGTACCGACCCCGAGTACTCCGTGATCGGACGCGTCGCGCGGCGCATCTGGTCGAAAGCCATCAAGCACAAATACGGCGGAGGTCCGCGCTCGCAGATGCTGAAGTATCACATTCAGACGAGCGGACGTTCCCTGCACGCGCAGGAGATCGCTTTCAACGACATTCGCACGACGCTCCAGGCGCTCTACGCCATCTACGACAATTGCAACTCGCTTCATACGAACGCCTACGACGAGGCCATCACCACGCCGACCGAGGAGAGCGTTCGCCGCGCGCTTGCGATTCAGCTGATCATCAACCGTGAGCTTGGCCTCGCGAAGAACGAGAATCCGCTGCAAGGAAGCTTTGTGATCGACGAGCTGACGGATTTGGTCGAGCAGGCCGTCTACACCGAGTTCCGGAGAATCAGCGATCGCGGCGGCGTGCTCGGCGCGATGGAGCGGATGTACCAGCGCACGAAGATTCAGGAGGAGTCGCTCTACTACGAGTCCCTGAAGCACTCGGGCGAGCTCCCGATTGTCGGCGTGAATATGTTCCTCGATGACCGCGGGTCACCGACGATCATTCCGCAGGAAGTGATTCGCTCCACGGCGGACGAACGCGACTACGCGATCTCGTCGCTGCGCGCGTTTCATGCACGAAACGAAGAAGCCGCCACCGCCTCGTTGAGCGACCTGCAGCGCATCGCCGTCGAGAACGGCAACCTCTTTGACGGGCTGATGCAGGCGACCAAGGTGTGCAGCCTCGGGCAGATTTCCTCGGCGCTCTACGAGGTCGGCGGACAGTACCGGCGCAATATGTAGGCGCCCCGTCGAAACGGGGCGTGCTCTGCGCCTAGCAGTACGACGAGCGCATGGTGAGCGCTTCGTTGCCGCTCATGACGCGCTCTTCGGTGTCGATTCGGGTGAAGCAGTCGTCTTCGCCCGAGACGCCGACGATGCGTTCGCCGTCCGCGCCGTTGATTTCCGTCCAGGTCCATCCCGCGATCGCCAGGTAGGTGTGATCCTCGCCGGAGACGCTCAGGCCGAGGTCTTCGGTGACGAGTTTCCACAGTGCTGCGGGGGTCGTTTGAGGCGCAAACGCGGATGCAGGGACCGGCTCCGCAACCGCTTCGTCGTCGCCGTAGTGGGCGTGGGTGACCAATCCGATCAGCGAAGGTGTGAACTCGAACTCGTCTGGCCAGTTGATCGTGGTCCCGCAGTACACAAATGCCGCCGTCGATTTGTTGCTTCGCGCCCACTCATCGATGGCGCGCGCCGCGTTTCGAATCTCATCGACGTTCTTGAACTCGGTTTCCACCACGCGTCCAACGACGATCAAGCCGTTGTTTTCCATGTCGCAAAGAAAGCGTCCCATCTCAGCCTCCAACTCCCGCGCGTCTCGCGGTAGCCGGCGTGGGTGGAGGAGGCAAGCCTACCGATCGTAGGCCACGCGCTCGATTTGCAGCGGGACGATCTCGTCGTCGCGGACGACCTCGATCGAGACCTTCGATCCGACCGGTCCCCGAAGCTGCTCGACGACCTCCTGCATGCTCAGCGAGCGGACCGGCGTGCCTTCGATCGTCATGATCCGATCATCCTCTTGGAGGCCCGCGTCGTGGGCGGGTCCAGGAGGAACGTCGACCACCCGGAGTCCGCTCTCCTCGCTGTAGCCCATCCGCGCGTGAATGCCGCCGATGGAGGGGCCACACGCGAGAAGCAGCAGAAGGAGTGCCCTCATACGTCCTCGGATGCGTCCGCCGCATCCGTGCCTGCGTCGACCGCTGCGTCGATCGCTGCGTCGATCGTTGCGTCGGTGGCCGCGTCGATCGCCGCGTCGGCTTCCGCGTCAACGGCGGCGTCGGTTCCCGCGTCAGGGAGTCCCGCATCGATGCGTCCGAAGGGAACGACGACGCGAATCGTCACCTCGTCGAGAACCAGTCCGTCGCCAACGATTTGCACGGTGAGGCGGAAGAACTGGTCGTAGGTCGCCGGGGGGATGCGCTCGTTCCGAAGACGAATGGCAAAACGAAGGGAGGTGCCAATGCGCACGTTGAGGAACGTGTCGTTGATGCCGTCCATCGGCCGGACGTCGATGCGGTCTGGAGGAGGATCTCCCTCGGCTTCGACGGCCTCGACCGCACGAACAAACCCGGCGCGGTCGCTCAGGACAACGCCGTAGACCTCTTCGTAGCGGACCGTGCCAAGGAGGCCGACGATCGCGTCGACAATGGCGGACGAGAGTCCCGTCCCATCCGGCTGAATGTCGAAGACAAGAGGGCACGCACCGTCCACGGGCGGGCGCGGCGCCCCGTTGATTCCTGTTGCGCACGTTCCGGCTTCCGGGGGAATCGTTGCGCCCGTTCGAAGCGCGAGATCTTCGAGTTGCGGTCTCGCGCCGTCGTCGCTCGCGACGCCCAGGACGAACGCATTGAGATCGCCCATCGCGTCCTGCACGTCGTCGACGTCCCGCGTTCGGCTTGGGGGACCCTGGTACGTCGACGGAGTTTGCGAAGGCGCGTCCGTGGCGTGCACCACGACGTGAAGCGCACCATCGCGAAACCCGACGCCGCCGAGGCCGTCTCCCACGAAGGGCGCGATGTACTCGATCCCAAACGCCTCGAAGCCTTCGCCCGTTGCGATCTGGTAGAGGGCCTCGAAACCGCTCTCCGGGAGGTCGCCGCCCGATCCGAGAGGTTGGTCCAAGCGAGCGACGCCCGAGCGCGCGCGGGTTCGGTCGGTGGTGATCGGCGCAAGGAGTTCGAACGGGCGATCGCCTTCGACCCCGTAGGGCTCGAGGGGAAAATCCTCAAAGCGGGAGACGCCGAACGCGACGTCGTCGACTTCTTCTTCGAGCGACTCCACGATTCGGCCGCTGAGATCCTGCTGGAGCGCATCGATCTCGCCGATGAAGGAGCCGGTCGTGTCGATCGAAAAGTGGACGTCGAGCATTCCTGGCTCGGTTTCGATACTTCGGTCGACCCGTTCCTCCGGTCCGAGGTAGGGGAGGACGACCTCCAGGTCCGCCGGCGGGAGAACCGCGGCGTCTCCGCGCGGATTGGCATCCGGAAGGTCAGCATCCGGTCCCGCACGATCGGCGTCCAAGCCCCCGGATGCGTCGGGCGGCGGCGGAGGAGGCGGGGCCGAATCTCCGCATCCGGCAAGAGCGACCCCCAAGGCGAGCGCTTGGAGACGGGAACTTCCGGAACAGAACGCGGCGCGGAGCTTCATTGGCGGGGGGATTTACGCACCGAATTACCAGGATTCGGCTCCCGTGCCAGGTTGGCACGGACCTCGCGCTTCGCCAAGACGAAGCGAGAGGAAGCGAACAGATGACGCAGCCGCCGATTGACACGGAAGTTCCCCCGGGTACCATCCGCTTTGCCCCGCATTTGTTGCGGAATTTCTCTCCCCTCAGACCCTCACGGACGAACCCCGGACGCCTCACGCGATGTTCAAACTCGTCATTTCGGACGACGAAGGGAAGACCACAGTCGTTCCCCTCGTGCGCGACGAGATCACCATCGGGCGCAAAGAGGGAAATACCATCCGCCTGACGGAGCGGAACGTCTCGCGTCGGCATGCACGTCTACGTCGTGAGGCGGGCCACTACTTCATCGAAGATCTCAACTCGTACAACGGGGTGAAGATCAACGGTCGCCGGATCGAGGGCGAGCTCCAGATCAACCAGGGCGATCAGGTCACGATCGGTGACTACGTCCTCGCGCTTCAAAGCGAAGCGACCGCATCACCGCAGGCCCCGGCAGCCGCACCTGGCGAACCAGTTCCGCCCGCGCGACTTGTGATGCTCACGCCGCCTGCGCCAGGTGCCGAGTTCGCACTCACGCGTTCGGGCATGCGCATCGGGCGCGCGGAAGATCTCGACGTCTGGATCAACCACCGGTCGATCTCGCGTGAACACGCCGAGGTTCAACTCGAAGGCGACGTGATCAAGGTGCTCGACCTTGGCAGCGCCAACGGCCTCCGGCTCAACGGCGAGGACATTCGAGAAGCCGCGCTCCAGAGCGGCGACGTGCTCGAGCTCGGGCAGGTTCGCTTTCGTTTCGTCGGGGCGGGTGAGGCCTACGTTTTCGAGGCGGATCGCACTGTCCAAATGGATGCGCTGACGCTTCCGGAAGAGCCGACGCCGAGTCGGGCGCCGCTGATCGCGGCCATCGCGATCGTGCTCGTCGCCATCGGTGTGGGCGCGGCGATCGCCTTTACCGGCGGCGATCCGGAGTCGCAGGAAGTGACCGTGGAAGGTCCGACGCCCGATCCCACTCCGTCGGTGATGGACACGCCCCAGGCCGCCGATCCACGCGCCGCGGCGATCGCACTGATCGCGCGCTGCCGGGCTTCCCTCGGTGCCGATGATTTCGCAGGTGCGATCGCGGCCGCGGAGCAGGCCCTCCAGGTTGCGCCGGGTGATGCGGAAGCGACCGGGTGCGCGAACGAGGCACGCGCCGCTCAGCAGGTTCAGACCACCTTCGATCGGGGTGTCGCTGCGCTTGCCGCCGAGCGCTACGACGAAGCCTATTTCGCATTCGAAGAGCTTCCGGAGAACAGTCCGCTTCGGCAGCGGCCCGAGATTCGTCAAGCGCGCGACCAGTTTGTGCGGTCGAGCCTGGAGCGAGCGAACGAGGCCATCAACGATGGCGACATGGCAACGGCGCGAAGCTACGCCAACAACGTGCTCACCCTCGAGGATCTCCCTCGTACGGTGCGCGGCGAGGCGGAGGCGATCCTTCAGCGGACGCGGCCGACCACCCCGATTCGCATGTCGCCCCGCAGCATGATGAGCACGCGGATGGATACCGTGGTCGCGGCCATGGATCCTCCCCCGAGCATGACGATGAGCATGTCGGCTGCACTCGACCCTTCGCAGGTTATGCGCGAGTGCAACTACGTTCAGCGCTGCGTGGCGCGCACCCTTGCCGGTCGTGCGAACACCGCGCGCTCCATGGGTGTTCTCGTCGAGGCCTACCGCTCGATCGGGGACAGCGGTGCCGCCCGCCGCACGATGGAGCAGCTGATTCGTCGCTTCCCCAATAGCAGCCAGGCGAACCGCTACCGTCGGCAGCTCTAGGAGCGAGCCGCCCTAGGAGCGGCTTCGTCGAACGTCAGTCGAACGGCTCAGGGTGGGGTTTTGCCTTGAGCGAACGCTCTGCAAGGCCGTTTGTCGCCGAAAAGAGCAACGATCGCGTACGGTTTGTCCTTTGGCGGGTCGTGGCGCACTGCGCGGGACACGCGGCGGGGCGAGCCTTGTACGGCTCCCCGAAGCGCTTTGGTTTCGGGTTGTTGCGCGACCTTCGGGCGTCGTGCTACTCCCGCCGCCGTGCGTAGGAGGAGTGGAATGTCTCGGTTAATGCTCCGAGCTCTGGTGGTGGTTGCCTCGATCCTCACCGTCGAATCGTCTCTCACCAGCTCGGCTTCGGCGCAGGGCACGGCGGGCGCGCTGACGGCAGATGGGATGGACCTCCATCTGTTCCGGCCGGCGGTGGACTCGAAGGGTCACCTCACCGTCAACGGCACCGACATCTTGGGTCACACCGACCTGAGCTTCGGCCTTGTCCTCGACTACGGGCGAGGAATTCTCCCGTTCCGCGGGTTCGAAAACGACGACGGTGTCGACGCCGCAGACGCCGAGCGCACGACCAACCTGATCGACAACTACTTTACCGGAACGCTCCACCTCAACTTCGGTTTGTTCAACTACGTCGTTGTCGGGATTCAGCTGCCGATTCAGTTCGTGCAGGGTCCGAATGTGACCGTTCCCGGCGTCTACAACGACGTCGACTTCAACCTTTCCCAGGGACTTTCCCAGCAGGGCATTGGTGACCTTCGTATTCACGCGAAGGTTCGTATCCTTCGTGCGGAGCAAAACCCGATCGGCCTCGCCGCGATCGTGCGCGCGCAAATTCCGACCGCGGATGATAGCGAGTTTTCGGGCGAGCCGGGGTTCACCCTTTGGCCCTCGGCGATTCTCGAGTGGCGCCCCGTGCGACGTTTTCGCCTTGGCCTTGAGCTCGGCTACCGCGTGAACTTCGGTGACGGCGCGAGGTTCCCGCTCCACGCGCGTTCGTCGCCGACGGGCACCAACGCGATCAACCCGATGCTTACCAGCCCGGGGACGACGATCGAATACGACGATCTCCTGACCTTTGGTCTCGGTATGAGCATTCGAGCGACCGACAGCCTCGACATCGTGGGCGAGGTCTACGGCGCGCAGATTGCGACCGAGTTTGGGACGTCCGGCGCGATCAGCGCGGAGGCGCTTCTCGGTCTGAAGATCTTCGTGCAGGCGAACAGCTACCTCATGCTCGCCGGCGGCGCGGGAATCACGCCGGACTCGCTCCAGGCGGCGGACATGCGTTTCACTGCGGCGTTCATCTTCGAGCCCTCGATCGGCGACCGGGATGGCGACGGATACAAGGACGACGTCGACCAGTGTCCGGACGAGCCGGAGGACTTCGACAACTTTGCGGATGAGGACGGCTGTCCCGATCCGGACAACGACCGCGACGGCATTCTTGATGATGACGACGAGTGCCCGCTCGTTCCGGAGGATCGCGACGGCGACGCCGACGAAGACGGCTGCCCCGAAGGCAACGAAGGCGATCGTGATGGTGACGGCATCCTCGACGACGAAGACGAGTGCCCGGACGATCCCGAGGACCGTGATGGATTCCAGGACGAGGACGGCTGTCCCGACCCGGACAACGACAACGACGGCATTCTCGATGGCGACGACCTCTGTCCGAACGATCCGGAGGACGTCGACAACTTCCAGGACGAGGACGGCTGTCCGGACCCGGACAACGACAACGACCGCATTTTGGATGTCGACGATAGCTGTCCGAACGATCCCGAGACCTACAACGGCTTCGAGGATGAGGATGGATGTCCGGACCGCGGCTCGGTCGTGATCGAGGACAACAGCATCATCATCCTCGAGAAGATCTACTTCGAGACCGACAGTGCGGTAATTCAGCGTCGCTCTTATCCGATCATCGACGCCGTTGCGGCGACCTTGAACGGCAACCCGCAGATCACGCGGGTGGAGATTCAGGGACACGCTGATGAGCGCGGAAACGACGACTACAACATTCGGCTGACCCGCGATCGTGCGGCTTCGGTTGTGGAGGCGGTCGTTCAGCGCGGCGTGTCGCGCGAGCGTCTACGAAGCGCGGGCTACGGCGAGCGTTGTCCCGTGGATCCGCGGTCGAACGCTGAGGCGTGGGAGCGGAACCGTCGCGTGGAGTTCAAGATCCTCGCGACCGAGGACGGTCCGACGGGCGTCGAGGTGGCGTGTCCGGCGGGGCGTGATCTCATGCCCTCTGAATAGGGCTGTCGCGCTCTTTGTTTCTCTCCGTTTTCTTCGTTCGTTCTTAGGCGTCGCTCGTTCTTAGGCGTCGCTCGTTCTTAGGCGTCGTCGTTCGGGCGTCGTCGGGCGTTGAGAGCGGCCGCGGGAGGGCCGAGAGGAGTCATCGGACCGGTCGCGTATGCTGACTTTGTCAGCCTCCGCTTTTTTGATGGTCCTCCGACTCCTCTCGACCCTCCCGCTTGCGTTTTGTGTTTCGACCTGTCGCTTGGCTGGACGCGCAACAGCGGGGTCGGGCGTTGGGGGGCGATGCGTCGACGACTGCTACGCAATCGCGCCGTCTCGCCAGGGGGTCGGGGCGCATCGCCTGCTTTGCAGTCGACTACGCCCCTGGGTCCGCTGGTTGGTTGAGCAGAGGCCAGCCACGATTTTTGACAGACCAGCGGTTGGTTGGAGTGGAGGCCAGCCACGATTTTGACAGTGGTTTTCTGCGACCAGCGGTTGGAGTGGAGGCCAGCCACGATTTTTGACAGTGGTTTTCTGCGAGCGACGACCGCAGTCCACGGTTCCGGCGGAGCTGAGAGGACTGCTCGAGGTGGAGGCCAGCCACAATTTTCGACAGTGGTTTTCTGCGAGCGACGACCGCGGTTCCGGCAGAGCTGAGAGGACCGCTCGAGGTGGAGGCCAGCCACGATTTTTGACAGTGGCTTTCTGCGAGCGACGACCGCAGTCCACGGTTCCTACGGAGTCGTCCTCGCTACGTGAGATGCTGGACGAGAACCGCGACCAGGCGCTTTCGATAGGCGGGATCGACGGCGAGGTCTTGGCGCACCTCGATCTCGAGGGCGACGCGACCGTATTTTTGGGCGTGGAGGTCGACGCTGTAGATGAGTCCTTCTTTGCCGGAGTAGGGCTCGTTGAGGGCGACCCCATAGCCTGCCGCCGAGAGGGCATCCGCGAGGGCGCGGGCTTCGGCCTCGTGGCGGTCGAAGAGGACGCCGATTTCCATGGACCGAGGTTGGCCTTCGTAGACGGGCGTGAAGGTGTGGACGGAGAAGAGCTGCGGGGCGCTGGATTGGGCGACGGCCCGGTCGACGGCGTCGTGGTAGGGCCGGTAAAATTCCGCGATCCGCAACTCCCGGTCCGCCGCCGAGAGGTCCTGGTTGAGGACGACGGGTTGGCCCTCGGCGATGTTGCGAAAGAGGGTCGGAGAGTCGAGGGGCCGGTTGGGATCGACCACGAGGCGCGAGAAATTCGCGAGAACAGCCGCGCATTGAGAGGCCTCAGAGAGCTCTTCGGTGAGCTCCCAAGCCCCGAGATCGTAGGCCCAATGGGTTCCGACGAGGTGCGCGTCGGCGGCTGGCCATTGAAGGGGCGAGGGCATTCGCTCGGAGGCGTGCTCGCAGGTGAAGACGACCGGTCCGTTTCCGGGAAGGGTGATGGCGGGACGATCCACTGTCAGAGATTGGTGCGAGCGGCCTGGATCGGCAACAATACGCCCCGTTGATGGGGGACGAGGACGAGATTCCGCGGGTCACTGGTGTTCCGGTGCTGGAAGACGACGAGGTGCTCTCGCTGCCGCACTTCAGCGATGTGCCGCCGCCCCCGCCGCCGGACCCGGAGACCCTCCAGCGAAGCTCGCAGCCGCCGCCCGCGCTGATTGGACTTCCGGTTCGCGAGAGCACGGAGGAACTTCGGCTCTCGGACCTCGAGCTGATGCCGGCACCGGACCCCGACGAGGAGTCGGCGAACGAGCCACCGTCCCTTCCTCCGCTGCCGCCGCGCACGCTGCCGCCTCGCGCACCGCTGCCCGTTCGTCGGACGAAGCCACCGCCGACTCCTCCTGGACGAACGTCGGGGATCGACTTCGACAAAGTGCTGGACGCACCGGCGGCGAAGCCGGCGCTCGACACCGCGCCGATCGCGCTTGAGGTTTCGGAACCGGCGCCGAAGGAGCGGACACCGAGCCGCATGCCGCTGCTCCTGTTGGCGTTGCTCATCGGAGGCGGGGTGATCTGGTTTGTCACTCGGCCGGGCGAGCCTACCGAGGTCGCCGCGGCTGAGGTGGATCCTCCTCAGACCACCGAGACGCAGCCGACCATGGAGTCCGTCGAAACGATGGAGGCGAGTGTCGACGCCGCGGTTGAGCCTGTCTCGGAGATGGTCGAGACCGAGATGGTGACCGAGATGGTCGAGGCGGCGGTGATGCAGACGATGCGTCCCACGATGCGGCCCACGATGCGGCCCGTTTCGATGACGGAGATGCGCACGCCGGTTGCGATGGACGGGCCGACCATGACGCCCGCGATGACGGCGGTGATGCGACCGACGATGGACGAGCCCGAAGAAGATCTTCCAGAGACGCCGACGCGCGAACAGGTCCAGGCCGCTCTTGGTGCCGTTCGTCCAGCGGTCCAGGCGTGCGTGCCAAACCACGGGACGATCCGTGTTCGGGTGACCGTCGCCGGGTCGGGACGCGTCACGACCGCCCTCGTCCAGGATCCCTTTTGGGCAAGGCCGCCGACCGGAACGTGCATCGCCCGGGCCGTTCGAACCGCGCGATTCCCGCGCTTTTCGCGAAATCGCTTCGTGATTCTCTACCCCTTCCAGCTTTGACGACGCGCCTCTCCCGGCCCAGGGTAGGTCGATGAGCGACGCGGAGCGCTGGGAAGCAGTGGAAGAAGGAATGGAGCTCCTCCAAGAGGGCGAGCTCGACGCGGCCCTCGCGGAGCTAACCCGCGTTGCGGAAAACGACCCACGGAACGAGTACGCGCACTTCTTTCTCGGCGGCGTCTACTTTGAGCGTGAGGATTTCGCGCGCGCGTTGAAGTGCTACGTGCGCGCTCTCGAGCTCGCGCCCGAGTATGCGGGCGCGATGATCGGGGCGGGTCAGACGCTTCGCCGCCTTGGCGATCACGCGCGCGCCCTCCGCATGGGGCAGCAGGTGCTTCGGATTCGCAAAGACGATCCCGATGCGCTCTTTCTGATGGGTACCGTCTACTTTCAGCGCGGCGAGTACCGCGAGGCGCGCGGGTTCCTGGAGCGTTTTCTGCACACGAACCCGGAGCTCGAGGTTGCGCTCGAAGTCGAGGGGATGCTTCAGGTGGTTCGCGGCGAAGCGGCCGCGGAAGCTGCCGAAAGCTAGTCCGTGCGCGAGCCTTCGGCCCGGTTCTGGCTTTGGATCCTCGTCGGGTGCGCAGGCGCGGAGCCGCCGACGGCCAGCCCTTTGGAAGACGTTCGCGAGCCTGCCCCCGAGGTGTCCGTCGCGAGCGACGATGAGCCCGCGACTGAACCCGCCGCCGAAGCGCCCGCCGCCGAAGCGCCCGCCGCCGAAGAGCCCGCCGCCGAAGAGCCCGAGCCCGCGATTCCGAGTGTTTCGTTGCGGCCGGGCGAACCTGCGTGGCGATGGGACGCAGCCCGCCACGGCATTCCGACCAGCGCGGAGGAGTGGGCAAGCGTGACCGGCGCGTTCGAGTTTCGCTTTCCTGACGCCGCGAACCACGGAACCGGACGCTACGCGAGGTGGGTGGGTCGCTGGCGAAGTCGCGGGACGCAGCTTGAGGTTAACTCGAGCGGTCAGTACGTCTGGATCGAGCTCGTCACCGGAGGCTTTCGCGAGTACTCGCCCGACCCTGTTGTTTGCGCCTACACCGGAGAGCTTCGCGGAAATCCAGACGCGCCCTACTTCTGGGGACCCTCGCTTCGCGAAGTGACCGAGCACGAAGAAACATATCGCGACTACCGCTACTGTTCCGTTCGGGGCCTCGGGCCCTTTCGTCCGTTCGGACACGGACCGACAACGTTCTTTGCAACTTCGGATGCGTTCACCTGGGTATACGCCGTGCCGTTTCCTCTTCTGGATGGCGAAGACCCCGCGCGGGCTCTCGGGGAGCGTCGAAGCATGCGGACGCTGCGCTTCGTTCGGGTGGGCGCCGACGCTCCCGCGCGTCCCCCGACGGGCCACTGGTTGCGGGGCGAATGGCTTTGGAGCGAGGGCGATCGCTGGGGAACGCTCGCTGTCGACGCGGGGGATACGGAGAGCGCGAACTACGAGCTTCGTCTAGGTCGCCGGGTCGAACGAGGTTCGGTTCGCTGCACGCGGAGCACCGTCTTTCCGAGCTCTCATCGGTGCAGCGGCACGCTGGTGTTCACACCCACACGAGGGCGGCCTCGTACCTACGCGGTGAGCCCCGACCAAACGACGCGGCTGGCGCTGCGACGCATGGAGGGGGAACGGCGCCGTGAGGCCGCGCTCCTGATCGCAACGCGGAGCCTCTGATCGCTCGTTGCTTAAACTGACCCCGCGCTCGCTTGTTCTCGCCGCCCCTCGCGGCGTTGCTCGTCTTGAAATACCACTGGTATTCCATCGACTTCCCGTTTTGCGAGGAACGCCGAGCCCGGCGCGATCACGAGATCAATCTGTTTCGAAGGACGCGCCCGAGATCTGTTTAGACGCCAACGAGAGGAAGCTGGCGTTTGCGCTCTTCCTCTTTGATCTGCACCGGCACGGGGTAATGGCCGCTAAAGCACGCGTCGCAGTAGCCCTTTCCACCCACGGCTCGATGAAGTCCGTCAATGCTGATGTAGCCGAGGGAGTCGGAGCCCACGTAGCGGGCGATGTCTTCGGGGGAGTGCTGCGCCGCGATGAGTTCTCCCCGGGTCGGTGTGTCGATACCGTAGAAGCACGGCCAGGACGTCGGCGGAGAGCTGATCCTCAGGTGAACTTCGGCGGCGCCCGCGTCTCGGATCATCTTCACGATCTTTCGGCTCGTGGTGCCGCGGACGATGGAGTCGTCGACGACCGCAACGCGCTTTCCGCGCAGCACGTTGGCGACCGGGTGAAGCTTGAGCCGAACGCCGAAATGGCGAATCGACTGCTGCGGTTCGATGAAGGTGCGGCCGACGTAGTGACTGCGAATGAGCCCCATCTCGTAGGGGAGATTCGTCGCACGCGCGAAGCCGAGCGCAGCCGCAACGCCGCTGTCGGGCACCGGGATGACGAGGTCCGCATCGACAGGCTGCTCCTCCGCGAGGACCTGGCCGAGCCGCTGCCGCGCGCGGTAGACGCTGATGCCGTCAAAGCTCGCGTCGGGACGCGCGAAGTAGATGTGCTCGAAGATGCACATATGGCGCGACCGAGGTTCGAACGCCCGCAGGCTTCGAAGACCGAACTGGTTCACCACGATCATCTCGCCGGGCTCGATGTCGCGGACATACTCGCCGCCGATGAGTCCGAACGCGGGGGGCTCGCTCGCAACGATGTGGGTGTCGCCCCGAATGCCAAGGCACAGCGGCCGAAAGCCGTGCGGATCCCGAACGGCGATCAGCTCGTCCGCGGTGAGGAACACCAGCGAGTACGCCCCTTGAACACGGCGCAGCGCGTCCCGGACACGCTCGACGGTTGTCTTTTCATCCGAGCGGGCGACCAGGTGAACGAGCACCTCGGTGTCGCTCGACGAGCTGAAGATCGAGCCCTGCGCTTCGAGCTGTCGCCTCAGTCCTTCCGCGTTGGTGAGGTTTCCGTTGTGGGCAACCGCGATACTGCCGTGCCCGCAGTCGACCGCGATCGGCTGCGCGTTCTTGATGTGCGAACCGCCGGCGGTGGCGTAGCGCACGTGGCCGATCGCGCGGTCCCCCGGAAGGCGATCCATCACCGGGTTGGTGAACACGTCCTGAACGAGCCCGAGACCACGGTGCATGAAGAGCTGCTCGCCGTTGCTCGTGACGATGCCGCAGGCTTCCTGACCGCGGTGCTGAAGCGAGTGAAGGCCGAGGTAGGTGAGGTTGGCTGCCTCGCTCGATCCGAAGACGCCCACCACCCCACACTGATCGTGGAAATGGTCGTCTCCATCGTCCCAGGTGTCACCGACGTCCACGGCCCCTCTCTAGCACCGATCGGTGGGGTGGGGTATTCCCTTGGCCATGCGGACGGGACATCGAGCAGCCCTCGGGGCGATCGTTGCGGTTTTGTGGATTCCGACCCTCGCGTCCGCCCACCTCGGTAGTCGAAAGTACCTTCGGGTGGAGATCGCCGAGGGGCGCGCGACGATCGAGGCAGAGGTCGAAGCCATCGACGCGTCGATGGAGCTCGGTCTCGGCGAGGACGTCAATCGCGACGCGCTCATGGCCCGAACCGCGCAGGTTCGTCGATGGCTCGAGGAAGGGATCGAAGTTCGTGCGGGCACAACGCCGTGTCCGGTGGAATCGACCGAGCCGACCTGGCGCGACCGGGACGATGTCGCGTTTTTGGTGGTCACGCTTCGATACGAATGCGGCGCGGGCGAGCTTGCGCTGGAAGACAACACTGTCTTTCCTGACGACCCGCAGCACGAAGCGCTGGTGGCGCTCGCGTGGAGCGACGCCCAGGACGCGCAGGTGCTTCGGCGGGGAAGTCGCGAGCTTTCGCTCGGCGGTCCAGCAGGGCTCGGCGATGTGGTCGCGACCTTTCTCTGGGAAGGCGTGCTCCATTTCGCGACGGGTTACGACCACGTCCTCTTTCTTCTTTCGCTGGTCCTCGCGGCGGGGTTCGTGAGCCGGCGAGACGGAATTCGAAAGGCGCTGCGAGACGTCGCGATCCTCGTGACCGCGTTTACGCTCGGGCACAGCGTGACCCTCATCGCAGCGGCGCTCGAGGTCGTGGTCTTACCGATCAAACCAGTCGAGATCGTCATCGCGGCGAGCATTGTTGTCGTCGCCCTGCTCAACCTTTGGCGACCGGAGCAGCGCGGGCCTCTTCCGTGGCTCGCCGTGGGGTTTGGGCTCATTCACGGCTTTGGGTTTTCGTCGGTTCTCGCGGAGCTTGGCCTGCCGGTCGCGCATCGCGTTGCGGCGCTCGTGAGCTTCAACGTGGGCATCGAGCTCGCGCAGCTCGCGTTCGTAGCGGTGGTGCTCGGGCCGATCGCTTGGATGGCACGGAAGGACGCGTACCCGTGGGTAGTCCGCGGGAGCTCGGTGGTGATCGCGCTGCTCGCGTGCTTTTGGGTTATCGAGCGGATCTAAGTCGCACGAGCATCTCTTCGTGGGCTCGCGTGAGCTCTTCGGCGATCGGTTTTCGGACGGCGGGGAGCACCTCGTGAACGCGCGTCTCGATGGCCTTCAGGACGCTCTCTGTCGGGGCGAGGTCGGCGAGCGCCATCACGCGACGCGTGCGCTCAACCACCGCGAAGGGATGATGCGCCCGGTTGAGGTAGGCGAGGAATTGCGCTTCTCGACAGAGCACAGGCAGATGGTTCCAGAGGTCTCGCACCGCGGGATCCACCGCGAAGAGAACCTCCCACGTCGGCGGGACGTCCGCGTGCGTTGCAGCGAGCGGGCAAATCAAGAGCGTCGTTAGCCCCGCGTTGGGTTCGGAGACAACGCGACCCTCCGAGCGAAGCGAGGCGCGAGGCGTCATTGGAGGGGGGACCGCGTCCCTGCAAGCTGTCGAAATTGAATATCATTTTCTGAGAAACCGACGCCAGCCCCGTAACGGATCACCTCCGTTAACAAGGGGAGACTTTCGCGCATGGATGGTTTCGCGCGAACGCTCCTCGCTGGGTCCCTGCTTTTCGGGGTCGCCTGCGAGGGAAATATCGCCACGCCGGAAGGTCTTCTTCCGCCGGGAGAGCGACCCTCGGCTGAGCTCTGCAACGACGTCGATCGCGACCCGGGCTACGTCACGGTGCATCGCCTCAACCGAGTGGAGTTCAACAACACCGTGCGCGACCTCCTCGGTGACACGTCGGCTCCCGCGGATCGCTTTCCCGTCGACAACGAATCGAAGGAAGGCTTCATCAACAACGCGGATGTGTTGACGGTGGGCGACCTCGCGGTGGAGAGCTTTCAAGCCGCCGCCCAGGAACTCGCCGAAGCCGCGCTTGGGCGAACGGCGTTTCAGGACCAGTACCTCGCCTGCTCGCCGGGCGCGGATTGCGCGCGCGAGTTTGTCGAGACCTTCGGCCTTCGCGCGTGGCGACGCCCCCTGGAGGACGCCGAGATCGATCGGCTGGTCGGCATCGTTGCCCTGGGTGAGGAAGACGGATCCTTCGAAGAGGGGGTGGGACTCGCGATGCGCGCGATGCTTCTCTCGCCGAACTTCACGTTCCGCCCCGAGCTTCACGAAGGCGACGGAGTCCGCGAACTGAACGGCTACGAGCTCGCCTCGCGTCTCTCGTACTTCCTCTGGGCCACGATGCCCGACGACGAGCTCTTCGAACTCGCGGCAAACGGCGACCTCAGGCGCGAAAACGTCCTGCGCGCGCAGGCGGAGCGGATGATCGAGGACGAGCGCTTCGACGCGTTTTTGACCGAGTTTGCCGCCCGCTGGCTGACGGTGACGAACCTTCCTTCCGCCTCGCCGAGCCCGGAGCTGTTTCCGACCTTCGACGAGCCGCTTCGGGAGGCGATGGCCGCCGAAACGCGCCTCTTCGTGGACCACATCGTCAAGAACAACCTTCCGGTCAGCACGCTGCTGCAGGCGGACTTCACGTTCCTCAACGAGCGCCTCGCGGAGCACTACAACATCGACGGCGTGACCGGCGACGAGATGCGCCTCGTGCCGCTGAGCGGCTCCCAGCGCGGTGGCCTTCTCACGCAGGGCGCGCTTCTGACGGTGACCTCGCAGCCGAACCGCACGTCGCTGGTGAAGCGCGGCGAGTACGTCCTCGAGCGTTTCCTCTGCAGCCCGCCGCCTCCGCCGCCCGACAACGTCGACGCCCTGGCGGAAGATCCCTCCAGCGAGGAAGGCGAAAACCTCACGTTGCGACAGCGCGTGGAACGACACCGCGCGAACGCGGAGTGCGCGACCTGTCACGCCCTCATGGATCCCATCGGCTTCGCGCTTGAGAACTTCGACGCGGTGGGCTCCTGGCGGGAAGACGACAACGGCGAGCCCATCGACTCCTTCGGCGAACTTCCGGACGGGCAGACCTTCACCGGCGCCCACGAGCTCGCGGAGATTCTCGTGAACGACGAGCGCTTCGCGGCCTGCGTCGGCGAGAACCTCACGACGTACGCCCTCGGTCGCTCCCTGCGCGCGCAGGACTACTGCATCGTGGACGACATCGTGTCGCGCACGGAAGAAAGCGAGCTGACGTTGCGCAACCTGCTCGTCGAGATTGTGGCGGATGATGTCTTCCGAAACGTGGGTGCCGCAGGAGGTGAGCGATGAAGAAGCGATGGGAAGTTTCGCGACGCGCCTTCTTGGGCGGTGCGGGTGCAGCGATTGCGCTTCCGTACCTAGAGGCGATGGTTCCTTCGGTGCAGCGCGCCAAGGCGGCGGGCGATGACCCGTGTCGACTCATCTTCGTTTACGTGCCGAACGGCATTATTCGTACGCGCATGACCCCAAGCGCCGAGGGTGCCGGGTACGCGATGACGCCGCTTCTTCGTCCGATCGAGGACGTGCGCGACGACTTCATGGTGCTCACCGGCCTGAGCAATCTTCCGGGCAGCGGCCGCTATACCTACCGTGGTGCGGCCGCGAGCCGCGCAGGCGTGTCCGACGGATTTGAAAGCAACGATGGCCCGGGCGATCACGCCCGCGACACCGGCACCTACCTCAGCGCGTGGCGCCTCAAGAAGACGAACGGCACCGATATCGAGAACAACATCTCGGTGGACCAGGTCGCCGCAAACCACCTTCGGATGTTTACGCCGGCGATCCCTTCCTTGGTGCTCGCTGCACGAACGGGAAGCTACGGCGGCGACAGCGGTTACGCGCCGATCTACAAGGCGAATATCTCCTGGACGGGTCCGCAGACCCCGGCGGACAAGGAAGCGAGCCCGCGAGGCGCCTTCGAGCGGCTCTTCCGAGGCTTCGACAACGCGGAGACCGAGGTGGAGCGCGCGCGCCGCATCGCTCGCGAAGGCAGCATTCTCGACTCGGTGATGGGCGACATCGAATCGCTCCGAGGACGCCTCGGTGTGAACGATGGACGCAAGCTCGACGAGTACCTCAGCGGCATCCGCCAGCTGGAGGTTCGGCTCGAGACCTCGGAAGGCGCCGCCATTTGCGACCCGGGCATGGGCCCCACGGATGCCGACGCGTTTGGTGAGCTCAACGATCAGATGTTCCAGGTCATGAGCCTCGCGTTTCAGTGCGACCGGACGCGCGTCGTGAGCTACCTGATGCAGCATGCGAGCTCTTTCAACTTCCTGAGCGTTGGGGGCTCCATGATTCAGGGCGGCCATCACTCGATCTCGCATCTCGACTCCGGGAACTCGGACGTCGAAAAGATCGACGCCATCAACGAGTGGCACATCGGTCAGTTCGGAAACCTGCTCCGGCAGCTGAAGAGCGCGACGCAGGGCGATGGGACGAACCTTCTCGACAGCACGCTGGTGATGTTTGGGGGCGGCCTCGACGCGACGGGCCATCGAAGTGGCGATCCCTTGGGCGATCTCTCGCCGCAGCAGTCCGGTCCGGTCCACCGCCACACCAACCTGCCGATCCTCCTCGGCGGCCACGGCGGCGGTGTTCGCTCCGGTCGACACGTGGTCTTCAACGACCGACGTCCCCTCGCGGACCTCTACGTGTCGATGCTTCAGTCGGTGGGTGTGGAGACCAACGAGTTTGGCCTGGAAGGCACCGGACCCATCGGCGAGCTCCTCTAGTCGCCGCAGCCAAAGACGGGGCTCCATCGGGGGCCCCGTTTTTCGTTCCGTCGTCAAAACCAGCCCACTGCTCGACGCTTGCCGCGTGGCATTGTGCGTTGAAGGGCTGCCGTCGGGCACGGGCACGGGCATGGGCATGGGCAAGTTCGAGGCGCTGCAAAGTCGCCATCTGTGACACGGCGGACCGAGACGAATCATCCACCGCAAACACGCCACAGCGGCCGGCACTCACGGCTCCAAGTCAGATAGGATGGGAGCCATGAGAAGGCTCTGGATCGTTGCGCTGGCGTGGATGCTCGGATGTGGGGACGACGACGGGACCGGACTCGATGCGGGCGTTGGCCCGGGCGTTGATAGCGGCGTCGACGCGGGGGCGGTCGAAGACTCCGGCGTCGATGTTGCCTCCACCCCGTTCGAAGTCTCCACGACCGCTTGGGTTTCTGGGGAGGCGGTTCCCGAAACCTATCGCTGCGGCCCGCCGCTCATTCCGGACATGACCGGAGGCAACGTCTCGCCGCCGATCTCCTGGACCGCCGGTCCCGAGGGCACCGCGTCCTACGCCCTCGTCATCCGCGACATGTCCGCCGGTGGTCTCGTGCACTGGGCGATCTACGACATCCCCGTTGCCCTCCGCGAGCTACCGGAGGACGTGCCCGGTGCGTTCATGCCCCTTCGCGTCGACGGCGCACGGCAGGCGGAGATCCAGGGGAGCGGCTTCTTCGGCTATTTCGGCCCCTGCTCCGGCGGTCGCGGCAACACCTATGTGTTCACGCTCCACGCGATGCCCGACGCGATGCTGCCGGGCGTGACCCGAGACAGCACCGAGAACGAGATCGCGACGGCGGTGGAGTCGTCGTCGATCGCGATGGCGTCGTTCACCGGGACGTTCTGACTACGCGAGCGGCAGCCGAACCACGAAGCGAGCGCCGCCCTCCGGCGAGTTCTCCGCGCGGATCTGACCGCCAAGGCGCTCGACGAGAGTGTGGCACACCGCGAGGCCAAGACCGGTTCCCTGACCGACCGGCTTACTCGTGACGAAGGGCTCAAAGAGAGTGTCGAGGAGCTCGTCGGGAATCCCCGGCCCGCTGTCCGACACCGCGAGGAGTGCAAACCCGTCTTCCTCGCTGACCTCGACCACGATCTCCCCTTCTCCATCGAGCGCGTCGGCAGCGTTGAGCAATAGGTTCAGCACGACCTGCGTCAGGCGATCCGCGCTCCCGCGAACGACGCCGCTGTCCGCCACCCGCCGTTCGATCGCAAGCTTTCGCGTGTCCTTCTGCGGCGCGACGAGCTGCACCGCGTTTTCCACGACTTCCGCCAGGTCAGCTGTGGCCTCGGCTTCCTCGGCGTCCTGCCGCGCAAAGTCCAGCAGGTCGCGAATGATGCCGTTGATTCGCTCCGTTTCCTTTTGAATCCGCGCCAGAAACTCGTGGCGCGTCTCCACGTCGAGCTCGTCATCCTGCGCCAGCTCGATCAACCCCAGAATCGCCGCGAGCGGATTGCCGATCTCGTGCGCCACGCCTGCCGCCAAGCGACCCACCGAGGCGAGTCGCGCCGAGCGGAGCACCTGCTCTTGGGCTGCCTCGAGCTCTCGCGTCGTCTCCTCGAGCTCTCGAAGCCGCTGCTCGAGCGCACGCCGGTCGGTACGCAGCTGCCTCGCCATGTCGTTGAAGGTCGTCGCGAGGCCGCGCACCTCCGCGGCGCCTCTCACCGGAACCTCGGCTTCGAGCGCTCCCCCCGCGAGACGCTCCGACGCGCGCGTCACGGCATCGATCGGACGCACGATCAAATACGTGAGTGCCAGGTAGGTCAGCAGGAGAATCGCGCCGCCCGTCACCGCCACGTAGAGGAGCAAAAGGTTGTGAAGGGGGAGCTGCTCCGGCGCGCGAATCCAAAGGCGGAGAGTTCCGCGAGATGTCTCGGCTTCGACCGGGCGCCCGAGACCCGTCACGCCGCGAACCCAGGGCTCGAGGGTTCCGCGTTCGAACTCCGCGCCCCGAATTCCCGCCTCCCCCACGACGCGATCCGCGAGGACGTAGAAACGCCGCCGTCCCGGATCTTCGTCGAGGGAATCTGCCAGCACCTGCGCGGTTACGCGAGCCGCGTGAATTCGTTCTGCCTCGCGACCGCGCCGCCCGAGCTGCACCGCAGCGAGCCCAAGGAGCGCAAACGCGATGATGAACGCAACGCTCAACGCCACGACGAGCTGGAGCCGCAAGCCAAAGCCGAAGCGTCGCACGTCGGCAATGCTACCATCCGCGCATGGGCGAAGCGCGGGAAGCGATGGCGAGTTGGATCGGAACCCTAAGTTCGGGGGGCGTGCTCCGAAGCGACCTCGAGGAGGCGGGCGTCTCGGTGGCGACCTACGTCGTCGGCGAAGAGCGCATCAGCGAGCTCCGCGAATGGGCGATGGCGCAGTCGCCTGAGGCGCTTCAAACGCAGCAGTGCGCGGCGATCGAGGTGTGCATCTGGATGGCGAATGCCGACCGAAAGCTCGACCCGGAAGAAGCCCATTTCCTGAAATCCATCATTCTCGCGAGTCATCTCGACACCGAAACGCAGGACGCGCTGGTGGCTGCGGTGCACGATCCTCCGTCGCTGCGAAACCTCGAAAAGCGAATCCAGCACCCGGTGTTGCGGGAGCTCTTGATCGCGTTGATGTGGGAACTCGCCGAAGCGGACGGCGTCATCGACAAACGCGAAGAGGATTTCGTCACCGGCCTCTGCGTTCGCCTCGAGGTCGACGCAGCCCGCGCGAAGGAGCTCCGCGACCAGGTCGTCGCTCGGGTCTCGCTACCGCCCGGTTAGCGCTTGTCGTTTTTTTGTCCTACATCTGCATACCTGAAACGATGAGGGTGCGCGGAGGCCCAGATGCTCGAATTTGGTTGGACAGAGAACGACTTGATTGCTTCGGCAGCACAGCGAACGAGCCTTCGGCGCTCGGTCCGAACGTCCTGCCAGGTGGTTGCGGAAGATGGGTTTCGACTCCTCGGAGAGGAAACGCTCGACGTTTCGGGCGAGGGGTTGCTCCTTCGAAGTACGGCCACCGCCCGCATCGGTGAGACCGTGTTGATCTCCCTGCGCATCCCCCACGGCCAAAGTTGGATCGACGCGGAAGGAACCATCACCCGGGTGGTGCGCGGCCTGCGCGTCAGCGATCTCGCGCGTGGCTTCGGGGTTCGCTTCCACCGCATCTCGGGTTTTGATCGCGCGCTCCTTCAGGGCGCCCTCGAAACGCTACCGCCTCCGTCGCCCGCCCGACGCGTTCGCCCGGACTACGCGGCGACCGTCGCCAACATCATGTTTCCGGTCTTGGATCGCATGTCCGAGCACCCCGGCGCGCAGGTCTAACGCGCCCGCGCGGCGGTGACGCGCTGCGCCATTTCACGACCCCCAGCGCAGAACGCGCCCATGCTATCGTCGCCGCCCTGCAAGGAGATGACGATGGGCGTGTTCGAGGCGATGGCGCACTACGACTACGGCGAGCTCCACTTTCACCGCGATGCGGCAAGCGGCCTTCGGGCGGTGATCGCGATCCACGACACGCGTCTCGGACCCGCGCTCGGCGGCTGTCGATGCATTCCCTACGACACCGAAGAAGACGCGATCGTGGACGCGCTTCGGCTGGCGCGCGGCATGACCTACAAGGCAGCCATCAGCGGGATTCCCCACGGCGGCGGCAAGGCGGTGCTGATGCGGCCGAGCGGCGAAATGGATCGCGCCGCGTTCTTCCGGGCCTTTGGCAAGTTCGTCGACGATCTCGGCGGCCACTACATCACCGCCGAAGACAGCGGCACCAGCGTCGAGGACATGGAGATCGTTCGCACGGTCACCAAGTACGTCACCGGCGTCAAACCCGAGCACGGCGGCGGCGGCGATCCCAGCCCCTTTACCGCGCTAGGCGTTCGCCGCGGCATCGAGGCGCTCGCGAAGTTTGCCCTCGGTCGCAGCGATCTCGAGGGTCTCCACGTCGCGGTCCAAGGCATTGGGCACGTCGGTTACCACCTTTGCAAGCTGCTTCACGAACGCTCCGCCCAGCTGACGGTCGCGGATATCGATCCGCTGAAGGCCGAACGGGCCCAGCGTGAGTTCGGAGCATCGGTTGTGGAACTCGACCAGATCTTCGAGGTCGAGTGCGACGTCTTCGCGCCTTGCGCCCTCGGAAGTGCGCTCAATGACCAATCGATTCCGCGCCTCAAATGTCGAATCGTCGCCGGCGCCGCGAACAACCAGCTCGCTGCTCCCCACAACGGCGACGACCTCTTTCAGCGCGGCATCGTCTACGCGCCGGACTACGCGATCAACGCGGGCGGTCTGATGAACGTCGCCGCAGAGGTGGCCGGCTACGATCGCGAAGCCACCACCAAGCGCGTCAACGGCATCTACGACATCATCTGGGAGATCGCGGACCGCGCGAAGCAAGCCGAGCAGCCGACCCATCGCATCGCGGACACCATCGCGCAGGAGAAGCTCGCGCAGGCTCGCTGATGAGACTTCTCGCGCTCACTCTCGCGCTTGCTGTTCCCCTCGCTGCGCACGCCCAAAGCGACGACGGCGTGTACCGGCGATGGGATACCGACCTCGCCGTGGCCATCGGCGTGGGAGGCGGCGCCGTCTTTCAAGGGGACCGCACCGACGCTTCGCTCGTTGTCGAAACGCGCCTTCGCATCATCGACGCCGCGGGCCCAGTTGCATCCTATCGCTGGGCTCCCGACGCCGGCGGTCAGCTCTTTCTCGGAATCGAACTCCGGCCCCTTTGGCCGGCTCTTTTTCTGATCGACAGCCCCACGCGCATCGAGTGGCTCGACCTGTTAATTCAGTCGTTTGGAGTAGAGCTTGGCGCTGTGATTCTCCCCCTCGGCGATCCTTCAGGGGTCGATGTCGATCGCGGCGTGGCCCTCGCGATCGGGCTGGCGCTTGAGATTCCTCTCGTCGTCCCAAGCCGGATGCGCGGTGCCGCGCGCGGACTCTTTCTTCGCCTCGCTGCGCGCCGCGTAGACGCAACTGTTGCGTTCCGCGGAACGCCCGACGAAGTCGATCTCAGCGAGTGGAGTGTCACCGCGACGCTGCAACTCTCTCTTGGCGCCGGCGTTGGCGCGATTCGCGAACCGCCGCGATACCGCGCGGATCGCTAGTCGCACGAGCAGGACCTTTGTGATACTCGCCTCCCTCAAAGGAGCGCGCCATGAAAGCCATTGGCCTTGGAGTACTCGCGAGTGCCCTGCTGTTTGCCACCCACGCGCATGCACAGAGAAACCGCACGCCGCCCAACATTGCGGTCGTCGCCGAAGGACCCGCAGACACCTACAACCGGGTGACCGGATTGCTCAAACGTGAGCTCCAAGAACTCTTCGGTGAAAACTTTGCGTTCCCCGACAGCCCGACCCACGTGGGTGACTTTACGGAAGAACGTGCGACCACCCTCGTGAACGAGGTCTTGGCGGACCGCGACATCGATCTCGTCATCGGCTTCGGAATCTACATCGGTCGCGCGGTGGGTCAGGTCGAACGACTCGACAAGCCCGTCTTCCTTCCCTTCGCGGCGCCGCAGCTTCAGAGCCTTCCGCGCGACGGGGATCGCTCGGGGCGCGCCAACCTTTCCTACCTCACCGGCCTCGTGAATCTGGAAACGGAGCTCCGACGCTTTCGGGATGTGGTTCGCCGCCCGAAAGCCGCCATCGTCATCGATCGCTACATCGTCGAGGCCATTCCCAACCTCGCGGGCTTTGTTCGCACCGTTGCCGGCGACAGCATGGAAATCCAACTCGTCCCCGTGGATCCTCCCGCCGAAGCGATCCTCTCTGCGATTCCTGCTGACACGCAGGCTGTCTACCTCGGGCCGTTGATTCGGCTACCGCAGTCCGAAGAGCAGGCGCTGATCGACGGCATCAATGCCCGGCGGATTCCAAGCTACGCCAGCGAGGGGCGTTCGTGGGTAGAACGCGGCGCGTTTACCTCGCTCGTTCCCGCCGACGAAGAGACGCGACGCATGCGGCGCGTCGCGTTGAACATTCAGGAAACCCTGACCGGCGAGGATCCTGCGCGCTTCAGCACCGCCTTCGAACAGCGCACCGAACTCGTCATCAACATGGCGACCGCGCGGCAGATCGGCGTGTGGCCGCGCTTTGAGCTCATGACCGAAGCCGTGCTCCTCGGCAGCGAAAACCGCGATCAGCGTGGCCGGGAGATCACCCTCCGAAGCGCTGTCGACGAGGCGGTACGCACCAACCTCAACCTCGAAGCCACTCGGCAGGACATCGCGATCGCCCGGCAGCAGGTCCGTGAAGCGCGCGGCGCGTGGCTCCCCACCGTGGACGCGAACGCGGACTTCACCTGGACCGATCCGGATGTGACCTCGACGTTGCAGAGCGCGGAGCGAGAGCTCTCCTGGGGCGTTAGCGGATCACAGGTTGTGTACTCGGCGCAGATTCATCAGGGCATTCGGGCCCAGCGAGCCAACGAGCGCGCCGCCCGAGCCGGCGTTCATGCGTCGCGCCTCGACATCGTGCAGTCGGCGGCGGAGGCCTATCTCAACGTTCTGCGCGCACGGACGAGCGAACGGGTGAACCGTGAGAACCTCCAACGGATTCGCCGCAACCTTGCGCTCGCGGAAGTGCGCGTCGACATCGGAAGTGCGGGCCGCGAGGAAGTCTTCCGCTGGGAGATTGAAATCGCCGACGGACGCGCGACGGTCATCTCTGCCTCCGCAGCGCGAAACCAGGCGGAGATCGCCCTCAACCGCGTCATGAACCGCGACCGCCTCGAGGAATCGTTCCGCCCGGTCGAGCCGACCGAACCGGATTCGAGCGTCATCCTCGACGAGCGCGTTGCGGTGTTCGTTGAGGACCCGTGGTCGTTTCGCGTGCTTCGCGAGTTCGTCGCCGAGGAAGCGATCCGAAACTCGCCGGAGATTCAGCAGCTCGACGCCGCCATCGAAGCGCAAAGCCACGCGCTCACCGGACTTCGCCAGCGGCTCTTCGTCCCGGACATTCTTGTGAGCGCTGGGTTCACCCACGTCTTTCGTCGTGCTGGAAGCGGCTCGGGACAGGCGCCCCCGATCATGGGTGTCGACATTCCCGAACGCGACAACTTTACCTGGCAGGTCGGGGCGGGACTTCGCCTTCGCCTTTTCGACGCAGCGCGATTCCCAGAGATCCAGCGCGCCCAAACCACCGTTGGGCAGCTCGAGATTCAGCGCCGCGCCACCGCTCAGGCCGTCGAACAGCGCGTCCGAAGCGCAATGCACCAGGCGGGCTCCTCCCGCGCCGCGGTTCGTCTGCGAAACGACGCCGCGGAAGCCGCCGAGCAAAACCTCAGCATGGTCACCGACGCCTATCGGCGCGGGACCGTCAACGTCATCACGCTCATCGATGCGCAGAACCAGGCGCTCGTGACACGTCTGGCCGCAGCAAACGCCGTCTACGACTTCATGGTCGACTTCATCGGTGTGGAGCGCGCGTCGGGCGCCTTTGGATTTCGGATGAGCGCCGACGAGCGCAACGACTTCGTCCAACGTTTGCAACGCTTTGCCGCCGAACAACAGCGCGCGGAGGGAGAAGAACAATGAAACGAACGATCGCGATCCTCGCCCTGATCGGTGTCGCCTGTGGAGGCGAAGACGAAGCACCGGCTGAACCGGTTCTTCGAGCCGTTCGTTATGTTGTCGTCGCCGAGGACGATGGTGCACGCCAGCGCTCCTTTAGTGGCGCGGTCCGGGCCGGAAGTCAGAGTCGACTGAGCTTTCAGGTCGCCGGACGAATCACTGAATTTCCGGTCAAGGTGGGGGACGGCGTACGCCGCGGTCAGCGTATCGCCGCGCTGGATCCAACCGACTATCAAATCCAGCTCCAGGAGGCGCGGGCGTCCGCCGCGCAGGCACGGGCGCAAAGCCGAAGTGCCGCTGCCACGTACGACCGAATTCGTGCCCTCTACGAAAATCGCAACGCGTCACGCCAGGACCTCGACAACGCGCGCGCCAACCGCGACGGAGCGCAAGCTGCCTCCGCAGCGGCGTCCCAGGCGGTTCGCGGTCTTCAGCGGCAGCTCGAATACGCGACGCTAACCGCGCCCGACGATGGAACCATCAGCGAGGTTTCTGCGGAAGCCAACGAGGTTGTCGCGGCAGGCCAAGTGGTCGCTGTGCTTCAGGTCGGCGAACAGCTCGAAGTCGCCGTGGACGTCCCCGAGTCGCATATCAATCGAATCTCCCGCGGCGACGAGGTGGAGGTTGCAGTCGACTCACAGCCATCGATCACCGGGGAGGTGTACGAAGTCGGCGTGCCCATGGCCGGCACGGCCGTCTTTCCCGTTACGATTCGTCTGCCCGAGGGTCTCGAAGGTGTGCGCCAAGGAAATACGGCGACGGTGACGTTCCAGTTCGAGGTCGAAGACTCCGCTGCGAAGCACATCCTCCCCGTCACTGCAGTCGGCGAGGACCGCGAAGGACGCTTCGTCTTCATCGTGGAAGGCGAAGGGGACACCGGGACACTCCGCCGCGTCGGCGTCGAGGTGGGCGACATCGGTGCCGAAGGCCTCGAAATTGTCGATGGAGTGGAAAACGGACAGCGGGTCGTCACAGCAGGTGTCAGCCGCGTTCGCGATGGCCTCGAGGTACGCGTTCCCCCGCTTGAAGGCGAAGAAGAAGAAGCGCCCGCGAGTGAAGAGGAGCCGGAAGGCGACGAAGAGGCCGAAGGATGAGCATCACTTCCGCAGCCATCGAGCGAAACCGGGTCACCGGTGTCCTCGTTTCTGTGCTGGTCGTGGCGGGTCTTGCGGCATACGTCGCGATGCCGCAGCAGATGGACCCCGGGTTCATCATTCGAACCGCGCAGATTGTGACGGTCTTCCCGGGCGCAAGCCCCGACCGCGTTGAGCAACTCGTCACCGATCCCATCGAGCAGGCCGTGCAGGCGATGCCGGAGCTCGACTTCGTCAACAGCACGAGCCGCACCGGCGTCTCGCTGATCGCCGTGAACATTCGGGAGGAGTTCAAAGACGTTCGCCCGATCTTCGACGACCTTCGCCGAAAGGTGGATGCGGTTCGCGGCGAGCTCCCGGACGGCATCATCGGACCCAACGTCAACGACGAGCTCGGCGATATCTATCCCATGCTCTTCAGCATGACCGCCGACGGGTTCTCGGATCGCGAGATGCGCGAGATCGCCGAGACCATCCGCGACGAGATGCTCCACATCGAAGGCGTCGGAAAGGTCGAGATTCTCGGTGACCAGGAAGAACGGATCTTCGTCGAGTTCAGCAACGCAAGCCTGACGCGCCTCGGACTCTCACCACTGCTCCTCCAGCAGATTCTCGCCTCCCGAAACATCATCATGCCGGGCGGTGAGATCGACCTCGGCCCCGAGCGAATTGCCCTCGAGCCGAGCGGCAACTTCGGATCGGTGGAGGAGCTCGAACGAACGCTCATCACGCTGCCCACGGGCGGCGTCGCGTATCTCGGCGACATCACCAACATCAGCCGCGGCTACATCGACCCGCCGCAGGGACTCGTCACCATGGAGGGTCGCCCCGCGCTGACCCTGGCCGTCAACATGGCCGACGACAACAACCTGGTGGAGCTCGGCGCGCAGGTTAAGGCGTTCTTCGACGAGCTCCCCGCGCGCTATCCGCACGGCATCGACTTCGAAACGAGCTACTACCAGCCGGTCGAGGTCGAGGAAAAGGTCGACGACTTCATCGAAAGCGTTGTGCAGGCGGTCGTGATCGTCTTGGTGGTGATGCTGCTTTTCCTCGGGCTTCGCACGGGACTCGTCGTCTCGACGCTGATCCCGACGGCCATGGTCATCACCATCTGGGTGCTCAGCCTGATCGGCGAAACGATCAACCAGATGACCCTTGCTGCCTTGATCATCGCGCTCGGGCTTTTGGTCGACAACGCGATCGTCGTTTCGGAATCCATTCTCGTGCGAATGGGCAACGGGGAGAGCGCTCTCGACGCCGCGGTGAAGTCGTGTGCGGAGCTTCGTGTACCGCTCCTGATTTCGTCCCTCACAACGTCCGCGGCCTTCCTTCCGATCTACCTCGCGGAATCGGCGGTCGGCGAATACACCGGCGCACTCTTCACGGTTGTGACGATCACCCTGATCGCATCCTGGTGCCTCGCGATCACGATGACGCCGCTTCTGTGCACTCTCTTTCTTCGTGTTCAAAAGCGAGACGAAGACGCGGAGCCCTTCGGCGGTGCGCTCTATGGCTTCTACCGGTCCATGCTGCGTTTCGTGCTCACCCGGCGACTTCTTTCGCTGGGCTTGGTGATCGCCGCGTTCGTCGGTTCACTGCAGCTTTGGGCCCTCGTTCCGGCCATCTTCTTTCCCGCGCAAGAGCGCGCCTTCTTCATGGCGGAGTTCAAGCTACCGCCCGGCGTGAGCATCGAGACCACGAAGGAAATGAGCACGGAGATCGATCGCTTTCTCCAGCAGATGCGCGCGGAGAGCGAAGCCGAGGAAGGCGAGGAGCCCTCGGGGGTTCTCACTTGGACCACCTTTCTCGGAGAGACGCCCGTTCCCTTCACGCTCGGCTACTCGCCCGAGCCTTCCTTGAGCGGTTACTGCGAGCTGATGATTCGAACGCACTCGCACGATGACGTTGCCGAGATCATGGAGCGCCTCGATCGCTGGGCGATCGAAACGTTTCCGGACGTGCAAACCTACATTCGCGAACTGGCGACCGGTCCCCCCGTCGACAAGCCCATCCAGATCCGAATTTCCGGTCCCGACACCGATCGGATCTTTCAGATCGTGGACGATGTGCAGAATCGTCTCGGCGAGATTCAGGGCACCCGCAACATCGATCACGATTGGGGCGGACGTCAGAAGAAGATCGTCGTGCGCATTGACGAAGAGCGGGCACGCCGCGTGGGCGTGACCAACCAGGAGGTTGCGACGGCGCTCCAGACTTTCCTTAGCGGTCTCGAGACAACGCGTTACCGCGAGGAAGACGAGAGCATTCCGGTCATTGTTCGAAGCGTGACGGCCGACCGCTACGACCTCGATCGCGTTCGAAACCTCGCGGTGTTCTCCCAACAGCGTGGCAACAGCGTTCCGCTTTCCCAGGTGGCCAACATTGAGCTGGTTTGGGAGCCGAACCAGGTGTTGCGCCGCGACCGCTATCGCACGGTCACCGTCGAGGCGAAGGTGGACGCCAGCACCACGGCGATCGGGGTGATCCAGGAGATCACGCCCTGGCTCGAGGAGCAGTCCCAAGAGTGGGGAATCGGCTACCGCTACGAGTTCGGCGGTGAAATCGAATCGAGCGTCGAAGCCAACGAGAGCATCGGCGCAAAGATGCCCATTGCGGGTCTGGTGATCCTTCTTCTTCTGGTGTGGCAGTTCAACTCGCTGCGAAAGCCGATCGTTGTCATCTCCACTATCGTGCTCGCGCTCATCGGCGTGGTCATCGGGCTGGTCGTGATGAAGAGCAGTTTTGGCTTCATGACTCTTCTCGGCGTCGTGTCGCTCGCGGGGATCGTGATCAACAACGCGATCGTGTTGCTCGATCGAATTCAGATCGAAATCGACGAGAACGGCCTCGAGCCAAAGGACGCGGTCGTCGAAGCAGCGCAGCAGCGCGTACGACCGATTCTTCTAACGACCGCAACGACGGTTGCCTCACTCATTCCGCTCTACATGAGCGGCGGTGCGATGTGGGAGCCGATGGCGGTTGCGATCATGTACGGTCTGGTGTTCTCCACGGTGCTCACGCTCCTCGTGGTTCCGCTGACCTACTCGATGCTCTTCCGCGTTCCGAAGCCGGACTAAAAGCGACTAGCGCGAGAAGGGCATCTGCATTTCGAGCTCGCCGCCGGGAGGCGGCGGGAGGCGCCAGGTCGACACCTGCGCCTGCAAGCACTGACCGAGGTTGTTGTCGCCGGTGGTGTTCCGCGTCGTCCGGGCGCGGCTCACCGAACCGTCGGCCGCGATTGTCATCGACACGACGACCGTTCCGGAAACCGTCGGGGCGTTGCGGGTCGCTCGGTCAAAACAGGCCTGCGCCCGCGAGGCGTAGTAGCGGCGAATGACGAAACGAACGCGCGAGCTGTAGAGCGACATCTCGAGGTCGCGCTCGTCAGGCCCCTCGTCCGGGACCTCGGTCATCGTCGTCGACATCGTCGAATCGTCCATGGTGGTCGGAGGATCGTCTTGCGGGGGATCAGTCATCGTCGTCCCGGCTCCCGACATCGTCGTCATCGTGGAGGTCATCGGCGACGTCATCGGCGATGTCATCGGGGTGCTCATCGTGGACGTCATCGCCGACGCCATGGTGGTCGTCATCGTCGATGGACGGCGCGACGTGGACATCGTCTCGCTCATCGTGGCCGGCGCCGTCGCCATCGCGGACCCCATCCCGGAGACGACATCGACTTCCGGCGTCTCCGCGCCCTCGGGCAGCGGCGTCCCGATCACAAAGGGATCGTCCGGCTCCGCGTGCCCGGCCTCGGCCACAACTTCGGGTTCCCCGCGCGCAAGCCAGGATCCCAGCCAGCCGAGTGCGACGAGAGCTACCGCAAGTACGACGATTCCAACCCAAACCTTCTTGGAGGACTGCACGCCGATCGACGCGAGGGACACGCTCATCATCGAGGGTCCACCGAAGCCGGTGTCAGGGTGGTAGGCGTTCTGACGGGGCGGCGGCGCAGCGCCTCCCGAACTCACGGAGGCGGCCGCCGGGCCCGGCGCATCCTTGATCGTTTCGATCGGACCGCCCGCGTCGCCCGCCTGCGCGATTCGCACTCCGCATTGATTGCAGAACTTCGCGCCATCCGAGTTTTTTGCGCCGCAGGCTTGGCAGTACATGGGTCGAGGATAGCGCGTGTCGAGAGTTAGCAAGTGATTTCAGGATGATGGGTCGTCGTACGCGTGCACGATGCCTTGCGAGTGACGCAGCTTCTTGGAATCAGTGCGCTTTCCCGGATACGACTGCCAACGGCACCTCGACCTTGGGTGGGATCAGTCTTCGGGCTCGTCCGGTGGACCTCGACGGAAGAGATTGATGATGAACATCGCGGGAATCGCAACGAGCACCTCGAGGTCGATCTCGATCCCAGCCGTCACTTCCCATCGCCCCGGCTCATCGAGGTGCACACGGCTGCTCACGAAGAGGTTCATCCCGATCTGATAGGGCGCATGAAAGTTGTAGCTGCGATATCCCCAGGCGAGCGTCCCCACAAAGATCGGACCGTCTTCGACCGGATCACGCCGCTTCGCCCAACCGACGGCCGCCGTCAGAACCGCCGGGTACCCGCGCACAAGCGGTAGAAGAATCGCGGCGCCGATCGCACCTTCGGCGGTATCGAACTCGGCCGTTCGCAGGTCGAGGGCCGGACCCACACGAACGTGCTCGTCGCCCGGCGCGCCGAAGAGCACCTCCATCCGAAGGGAGTTATCCCAGAGAAAACTCCGCGGAAGATCCCCCGTAGGGGAACCAAAGCCCCAGGAGTAGCGCGCCGAAACCTGGGCGTCCGCAGCGACCGACGAAGGAAGCGCGAGGCCAAGGGCAACGACTGCAAACGCACGAACGACGCGTGGCGCTATCGCACGATCCACACGTAGCCCGTGTCCATCTGCACGTCCTCACGGCGGCCGTCCGGCCGAAGCACGGTCACGCTGCTCGAGCGCGAGGAGGCCATCGAGATCTTTCCGGCCGCCGACGCTTCGCCGAGGGCGTCGATCGTTTCCCCGTCGATCGCAAGAATCTGGGTGCCTTCGGTGATGCCCGCGCGACCGGCCGGCGAAAGCGGCACGACCTCCGTGACGTAGAGCGCACTCGAGCGAACCTCGTACTCGAGAATGCCCGTCCCGCGATGGGCCTCCGGCGGAACCACGCGGAACTGAAGCTCTGCTCGCCCTTCGAGCATCACGCGGGCATCCGCACCCGGGAGCGCGGTCGAAGGCAAACCGCGTCCGCGCCAAATGCCAATCGGCTCGGAGAGACGAATCGACTCGGAGTCCCAGAGTTCGATTCGAACGCGGTCCGTGCCACCGATGCGAAGGTTCTCCGTCACGGCGTCTTCCCACGCGGGGGCCAGTGTGTCCTCGGCGATCGGCGACTCGTACATCTGCTCATCGTTTCGGTACACGCGAACGAAGACGTCCGGCGGCGTCCCATCGTCGTCCCAGCTCGAGTCCCCGCGCTGTCGCGGGGGAATCACCGCCGAGGTAAAGCGCAGGCGCAAGAGATCGGGCGGCGCTTGCACATTCGTCGTCGGGGGAACCGGCGATAGCGACGTGGACCGCCTTGGGTACGCGCAGCCAAGCACGCCAATGCAAAGCACAAGAACCATCCATCGCATGGCCGGAGCCTCGCACACCGAGACCCGCGCGACCACCGCCCTTAGAGCTGGTGCAGCTTAACCGTGTTCGTTCGCCCCGACGTCGGCCACCCCGCGACGAGCGCAAACTGATCGCCCCGGGCGGCTAGCTTCTCGCGAACCACGATCGACTGCGCGATACGGAGGGCTTCTTCGAGGTCCTCGGGCGGAACCTCAAGGCGCGGCAGCACGCCCCACTCAAGGGCGAGACGCTGCGCCACCGCGGGCTGCGAGGTCACGGCGACGATCGGCGCACGGGGCCGGTACTCCGCGAGAAGCCCTGCCGAACGACCGTCCTGTGTGAACGTCACGATCGCACGCAGCGGAAGGTGCGTGGAAAGCACCGCTGCCGCGCGGGCCGCTGCACCCGGAAAGCCCCAATCCTCGTGAGCGATGATCTTCAGGTCGCGGGTCTGGCGCGAGAGCTCTTCGACCCACTCGGTTTCGATCTCTTCCGCGATCGTCGCCATCATGCGAACAGACTCCACGGGATAGCGCCCCGCAGCGGTCTCACCGCTCAACATCACCGCGTCTGTTCCGTCCATCACCGCGTTCGCCACGTCCGCCGCTTCGGCGCGGGTCGGTCGCGGATTGCGAATCATGGAGTCGAGCATCTGCGTCGCGGTGATGACGATCTTGCCTCGGGAATTCGTCTCCCGAATGATGCGCTTTTGAAGAAGCGGCACCTTTTCCGATCCCAGCTCAACGCCGAGGTCACCGCGCGCCACCATCGCTCCGTCGGCCTGGTCGAGAATGCGCTCGAGATCTTCGATGGCCTCGGGCTTTTCGATCTTGGCGATCACTGGAACGCCGCCCCCGAGCTGCTGCGCGCGCCGAACGTCCTCCGCCGAACGCACGAAGGAAAGCGCCAAGTAGTCGCAGCGGAGTTCGTTCACCGCGAAGGCGAGATCCACTTCGTCCTTCGCGGTGAGCGCAGGCGTGCTGAGGTCGACGCCGGGAAGGTTCAGCCCCTTGCGATCGGAGAGCGTGCCGCCGACCTCGACGACGCAGTGCACCTCGTCGCCGTCAACGCGATCGACTTTGAGCGCGAGCAGACCGTCGTCGAGGAGGATGCCGTCACCGGGCTTCACGTCTCGCGGAAGCGCCGCGTAGCTCACCGACACGCGATCGACGGTACCGGGCACGTCTGCAGGCGTGAGCACGAAGGGGGCTCCCGCCACGAGCTCGACGCTTCCGTTCGTGAAGCGACCGACGCGCATCTTCGGTCCGCAGAGGTCCGCCAAGATCGCGAGCGGCCGGCGCGCTCGACTCGCCGCAGCGCGTACCTTGGCGGCCATCTCCGCGTGCGACTCGTGCGTCCCGTGGGAAAAGTTCAGCCGCGCACAGTCCATGCCCGCTTCGACCAGCGCATCGATCACATCGGGGTCGGAGGACGCTGGGCCGAGGGTGCAGACGATCTTGGTGCGTCGCATGCGCCCTTGTACCGCATTAACTCACAAGAGGGACACGCCGCACGACCCCAAAACGTAGCGATTTCGGTGCCCGGGTCCGCTCCGTAGCGAGAACCCGCGGATTGAGGTATTTCAGCATGCGCATGGAAGACGGAATCCCCAAGAAAATCGGCCGGTACACGGTCGATCGGCTGCTCGGGTCGGGCGCCATGGGGTTTGTCTTTTTGGGGCGTGATCCGGAACTCGACCGTCCGGTCGCGATTAAGACCGTCCGCGATTTGAAGATGGAGCCGGAGGCGCTCTCCCTCTTTCTTGAGCGCTTTCGAAACGAAGCGCGCGCCGCGGCGCGCCTTCACCATCCGAACATCGTTCAGGTCTACGACGTCGGCGAGGAAGACGAAGTTGGGCCCTACCTGGTGTTTGAGTACGTCGCGGGCTCGACGCTCAAAAAGGTGCTCAAGAGCAAAGGCGCCCTCGACCCTGTTCAGGTTGTGCGCCTCGCCGAAGAGGTGGGCGAGTCGCTCACCCTCGCGCACGAACACGAGATCATTCACCGCGACATCAAGCCGGACAACCTCCTCGTCACGCCCGACGGTCAAACGAAGCTGGCCGACTTTGGTGTCGCACGGATGCCGAACGCGACCCTTACGCGCGAAGGACAGTTTCTCGGCACGCCCTGTTACGCGGCGCCCGAAACCCTTTCGCGCGGACAGTACGGTCCCCTTTCGGATCTCTTCAGCTTTGCGGCGGTGATCTACGAAGCGACGAGTGGCGCGCGGGCGTTCCCTGGACAAGACGCGGTCGCCGTCGCGCACAAAGTCATTCACGACGAGCCGGTGCCCGTTCGCGAGGCCGCGGAGAGCGGCGCGCAGATTCCCAAACGCGTCGAAGCGATCATCATGCAGGGCCTGTCGAAGGATCCGCAGAACCGCTACCCGAGCGCCGCGGACTTCGCCGATGCGATTCGCGAAGCCTACGAAGCCGCGGGACTGGTGGAGCCGGCGGATCTCGCGCGCCCTCCGAGCCGGCGCATTCCCGTTGCCGCGCAGCCTCAACGAGGTGGTCGGAGTGGCTGGGCCTTCGCCACCGTGCTTGCCGGAGGACTCGCCGTGGGCATCGGCATCGTCGCCTTCAACACCGATACAGGAGCGATCGCACCTCCGGATGCCGCCGTCGACGCCGCCCTCGTCACGGAGGACGCCGCACCCGAGGACGCCGGCATCGACGCACCGCCGGACGCCGTCGACGCCGCCGAAGAAGCCGAAGAAGACGAAGACGCCGGCGTCGACAGCGCCGTCGAAGCGGTCGAGCTCGATCCCTTCGAACGAGAAGAAGCCGCCAAGGACGCGCTCGACCGGGCACGCGACGCCATCGCCGATCAGGACGCGGAGGCCGCCACCGAAGCGCTTGAGGAAGCGCGCCGCTACGATCCGGAGAACCCGGATATCGAAGAGCTTCTTCGTGAGATCGCTGCGCTCGCGCCGGAAGCGACCGAAACCTGAAGCGCGGTCTTTTCACTCTCCGCAAACGCGTCTAGACCGGGGGGATGGAAGGCGACGCACCGATCGTTGGCTGGTACCGCCGCGACGACACCCGTCGGCTTCTGTGGATCTTGCTTCCGGCGATGATCCCGCCCGTGCTTGGCTCGCTCCTGATCGGCCTTTCGTACCCGCGCATCGACAACATCGACCCTCTCGGCGTGCGGCATCACTACGCCGAGGAGTTTCCGGATGTGCGACCCGAAGACGAGGAGCGCGCCGGATTTCGCGATCGCCGGCGAGCGCAGCGTCCTCATCCGCACGCCGGGCCCATTCCCCGAAACCGCGGCGAAGACATCGCACCGGAAGACAAAGGAAGCGTCTGGCTGCTTTTTGCGTTCGGCCTCGGAATGGTCATCGCCGGTCCCGCGATCGTGATTTGGGGACTGCGGCGAAGCTGGCGGCGCGAGGGGATACTCATGCTCCGCATCGACGGGCTCGTGCACGAAAACGATGGGACAACGCAGCGCGTGCCGTGGGAAGAGATCGAGGTCGTGCGTTACGACGACGGAGAGGACGCGATCACAGTTCTGATGCGCGGAGAAGCGCAGCCGATCCTCATTCACGAGAAGTTTGCCGGGATCAGCAAAGAGCAGCTCGCCAAGCAGGTCGAAGACGTTCGCCGAAAAGCGATGTTCAACCTGTTGCCGCAGCAGCGATAGCTAGAACTCGAGCCTAGAACTCGATCCCAAGCTCTTCGAGCTGCTTTTGCGCCTTGCCGGCCCAGTCCTTGTTGGCGTGGGGATTGGCCGGACTGGGGTGCAGCACGTTGCCGATCTTGATGTCGATGCCTTCAAGCGCCTTTTCTGCGCGCACCCGCGGCCACTTTCCAACCCCGATTAGCCACTTCGGTTCGAGCGCTTTGACCAGCTCCCGAAGGGACGCATCACACGCGGCGAGCAAGGGCTCCCGCTCGGCCTTCGGGAGTTTTTCCGGAACGCGGTTTTTTCCGTTGTCGCCTTCCATGAAGACCAGCGGGCAATAGTTCGCGACGAAGAAGCGCGCGAAAAACGCGTCCGGCGTTTCAAACCGCTCTTTGGCCCATCCCCAAAGGCGGCGCCCGCTCACCTCGGAACGCGTGCACTCGAACCCCACGATCTCTCGCTTGGGATGCTCCTTGGGGGGCTTGCCGACCTTTCCTTCGATCTCAAGCCAGTCCCGAACATGGGCGATCTCACCAAACGGAACACCCGTCTGCGCCATCCCAAAGGGGCCCGGGTTCATGCCCAAGAAGATCGCTTCCTTCGGACCGTCGCCATAACGCTCGAGGTACGCCTCGTGGGGTGCGCGCGCGTACGTCAACGGATCGTAAACGTGCGTCACCGGCGCCGCGAACGTCATGGGCGCGAGCTTCTTGGAGAGTTTCCGACTGATCTTCGCGAGCGGATGCATCCCGCGAGGCTAGACCACATCGGATCGGGACGCGCGCCTTTTTGGGAAACGCAAACACCATGCAACGCGCCGATCAGAGCGACGGACTGGTGGGTCGCCCGAAGGCATTCCAGGCGGAGATCAGCGTCGATCGATAGCCATGCCGCCGCAGCGCCTCTTCCGGTGGAGGCGTTTCTTCAGCGCGTGGGGGCTCCGGTCGAAGGGTCTTTCCGAGCTCGGAAATGCGGTTTTCATGGGCGATCAGCACGGGAAATCGCCCGTCGCGAACCAAGGCTTCCGCGACCGAACCGAGAATGAGTCGTTTCACGCCGTCGCGGCCGTGGGTGCCGACCACAACAAGATCCGCGTCGTAGTCGACCGTTACCTGACGAATTACCTCGAGGGGTGTTCCAAAACGAACGTGGAGCCACATCGGGACTTCGTCGTACCCCATCTTGAGTTCCTGCAGCGTGTGAAAGACGGTGCGCCACATCTTTCGAGGAACCCGGTCGAGAGCTTCGTCTTGCTGCTCGATCTTCGCCCCCGCGCCGAGGTCGGAACGCGTGACGGCGTGGGCGACGTGAACGACGGCACTCTCATGCCGCGCGCGCTCGAGCGTCTGGCGCAGCGCGCGTGTTCCGCATTCGCTGAAGTCGAGTCCCACGACGTACGTCCACTTTGGTTTCGTTTCGGTGGCTGTCTTCGTCATCGCATCCCTCCTCGGCATTCGTGTTGCATCGGAGAGCAAAGCAACGATCGGACCACCTCGGCGAGGGAGACTTGTCATGAACATCCCGCAGCATCTTCTCGTAGGCACGGACTTCAGCGACGAAAGTCACGACGCTATTTTCGCGGCGCGGCTATTGGCGCGCACCTTTGGCGCGCGTGTCACTCTCGCCAGCGCCTTTGATCCCACGCCCTTCGCGCTTCCGCTTTCCGTCCCGACGGTGAGCGAGATGATCGCGTCGGCCGTTGCAGAGATCGAAGCGTCCATCGAGAACAAACTGGGCGAACTTCGCGACGCACATCTTGCGAACCTTCCCGTGGAGACGCGCGTGCTGCGCCACCCCTCCGCATCGGTGGCGCTCGTGGAACTCGCCACGGAGCTCTCCGTCGACCTGATCGTCGTCGGATCCCACGGACGCAGTGGATGGCGTCGCGCGCTGATCGGATCGGTCGCCGAGCGGGTCGTCCGGCTTGCGCCCTGCGGAGTGCATGTGGCACGCCGATAGCGGCGCAAATTTTGCGCGATGCTCACCGGATCGCGCAGATTGTGCACGCTCGACCATCAAAACACTCGTATTTTCGACGGAATAGGCCGTGCACAGGAATGGCCTATGGATCTCACTCCCTCAGCGATTCGCGAGCGGATCCTGGCGCAGCACGCGGTTTTGCGGGCGCGACTGGACGGTCTCGACGACATCGCGAGGCGACTGCGCCACGGGGAGTCCGCGGGGCGCAGCGTGCTCGAGGCGAGCGACCACGTCCTGATCGCGGACCTCAAACGAGCCGCCGAAGAGCTCCGAGCGCTCCTCCTCGACCACATGGAAGAAGAGGAGCGTCTCCTGCTTCCGGAACTCCGTGCGGTTGATGCGTTTGGCGAAGCACGCGCCGACGCGCTTGCGAGCGAGCACATCACCCAACGACAAACGCTCGACGCCGTTCTCGAGGGCATCCGCCGCGACGAGGACGTTCCGCGACTCACCACGCGAGTACTCGAACTGGTCCGTCACGTCCGGGCGGACATGCGCAACGAAGAAGCAAACCACCTTTCCCCCAACCTACTCAAAGATGACATCATCACTACAGGTTTCATCGGCTGACGTCTCCTTCGCCATGCCGCGAAAAGCCGCTCCCGCCAACGACGACGCGCAACCCGATCGACCCGAACCCGGTCGCGTGCTGATCGTCGATGACGAAGCCAACGCACGGAACGCGCTCGCCGAGCTCTTGGCCGAGGAAGGGTTTACGACCCTCGCTGCCGAAGACGGGCAGGCAGCCCTGCGACGCATCGAAGACTTTCAGCCCGACGTCGTGCTGACCGATCTGAAGATGCCGCGCATTGACGGCCTCGAGCTCCTTCGCCGTGTGAAATCCGAGCAACCGCACATCGCGTTCGTTGTGATGACGGCGTTTGGCTCCGTCGAGACTGCGGTCGAAGCAATCAAACGCGGCGCGGAAACCTATCTCACCAAACCCCTCGATCTCGACGCGGTATCGGCGCTCGTGGGTCGTGCCCTCGAAAAATCTCGCCTTGCGGGCGAGGCAGCGCGGCTTCGCGAGCAGGTCGGAGAGCGGCTCTCCTTTCGCGGGATCCTCGGTGACCACCCCGCGATGCAGCGAATGCTCAAAATGGTCGGTCAGGTCGCAGCGAGCCGCGCCAACGTCCTCATCTCCGGCGAAAGCGGCACCGGCAAGGAGCTCATCGCCGCCGCGATCCATCACAATTCGCCCCGCAGGGAGGGGCCCTTTGTACGGCTGAACTGTGCGTCGCTCGCGGAGAGTCTTCTCGAGTCGGAGCTCTTTGGTCACGAGAAGGGAGCGTTCACGGGTGCGGTCGGAAAGCGGCGCGGACGCTTCGAGCAGGCCGACGGAGGAACGCTCTTTCTCGACGAGGTTAGTGAAATCGCGCTCGCAACCCAGGTGAAGCTCCTCCGCTTTTTACAGGAGCGAGAGTTCGAGCGCGTTGGCGGCAACCAAACAATCTCCGTCGACACCCGCATCGTCGCAGCCACCAACCGCGACCTCAAGGAGATGGTCGCTGCGGGAACGTTTCGCGAAGACCTCTACTACCGTCTCAACGTCGTGGAGCTAAGCGTTCCGCCGCTTCGTGCGCGCCGCAGCGACGTGCCGGTTCTCGCGCATCATTTCCTGCGAAAGTTCGCGGGCGAAAATCACGCGCCGGCGCGTAGGTTTAGCGACGCAGCGCTGCGCGCGCTGATGGTCTACTCCTGGCCGGGCAACGTTCGAGAGCTCGAAAACGCGGTCGAGCGCGCGGTGGTCCTCTGCGAAGGCGAAGAGGTGAGCGCGGCACTTCTCCCGGAGGGGTCCCCGGTGACCGCGGAAAACGATCTCAACGTGCTTGTCCCGGGCGCCACGATGGCCGCGGTGGAGCGAATCGTCATCGAGCGCACCTTGGAAGCGGTCGAGGGATCCACTGCCAAGGCCGCGGAAATTCTCGGGATCAGCCGCCGAAAGATCCAATACCGGCTCAAGGAATGGCGGCTTTCGGACTCGCCGGAAGGGTAATTCGAACGCACGCCCCTCCGCCCAGGAGGGTGGAGAGGGAAACCTCGCCGCCGTGCATTTCGATGATCTTTTTAACGATCGACATGCCCAGTCCAGTTCCGGCCGCCTTGGTCGTAAAGAAGGGCTCGAAGATCTGATCGGCCGCGTCCCCAAAGCCCGGTCCGTCGTCGCGCACTTCAATGACGAGCTGACCACCGTCGAGTTCCGCACAGAGCTCGATGCGGCCATCCTGGCGGAGCGCCTCTCGCGCGTTCCGAACGAGGTTGACGAGAACCTGCTTGATGCGATGCGCGTCCCCCTCGAAAGCCAGCGCGCCTTCGCAGCGCACCGCGAGCGCGATCCCGCAGCTCTCACAAACCGGTCCCTCGAGCTGGCCGATCTCCTGAATCAACGCGCAGAGGTCGACGCGGTCACGCCTCACCTCCTCGGGTCGCGCGAGCCGAAGAAAGTCGTCGAGCATCTGTGTGAGTCGCCCGAGCTCTCCGCGCACGATCTTCACCCGTTCCGCGATCGGCTCGGCGGCGTCGGGACCAAGCTTCTTCGCACTTCGCTCGAGAAGCTGAAGCTGAAGCATCGCGGCGTTCAGCGGGTTTCGCACCTCGTGCGCGAGTCCCGCCGTGAGGGTTCCAATCGCGGCGAGGGCCTCCGCGCGCGCCGACCTGCGCCGAAGCAAAATCTGCTCGGTGACGTCGAGGCCCATCGCGAGCACGGCAATGCGGCGCCCGCCAACGTCCTCGACGCGCGCAAACGACCATCGAATGGTGCGCTTCTCCGCACGCTGCGGAATCGTCGCCTCGTAGGGCTTTGCCACGCCCCCTAAGAGCGCGGTTTGGACCCGCTTTGCAAAGACGACGTCCCCCGCGCCCCAAACCTCAACGAAGGAACGTTCCCGCAGATCGTCTTCCCCCGCGGCAAGCTGGTTGGCGAAGACAATCTTCCCGTCGTGATCCACGCCGACAACCAGCGCCTCCGCGGTTTCGACAATGCCGCGATAGAGCGCCTCGGACTCGCGAAGGGCCCGGCTCAACTCGGTTCGTTCGCGTCGCAACCGAATCTGCGTGAGCGCCTTTTCAACGAGCTGCAGCAGCCCAGAGGGGTCGAAGGGCTTGAGCACGTAGGCGAACGCGCCAAGTCGCACGGCCTCGATCGCGGTTTCGATCGTGCCGTCGCCCGTCATGAGAACGATCTCCGCGTCGGGTGCACGCTGTTTGAGTTCCGGAATCAGTGCGACGCCACTCCCACCGGGGAGGCCAATGTCCACGATAGCGAGCTCGAAGCCGTCCTTCGCGGCCTCGAGCGCAGCCTCTACGTTGTCGACGCAGCGTGAGGTCACGTCGAGATCCTCGAGAAGCTCCGCGACGTTTTCCGCGAGCTCCTGGTTGTCTTCGACGACGAGCGCGCGCATTACGCCGCGTCGACCAGCGCGAGGAGTTCCTCGACGCGGACCGGTTTTTGAAGCACCACCGCGCCGAGATCGCGCGCTTCGTCGAGGCGCTCGTCGCGGGTAAACGCGGTCATCATCACGCAGTTCGTCGAGGGGCAGCGCGCACGGATTCGTCGAAGCAGCTCCACCCCATCGACGCCGTCCATGCGTACGTCGAGCAGCGCGAGATCAAAACACTCGTCGATCGAAAGCGTGTCCTCGGCGCCCGCCGCGACCGTCGCTTCATGGCCCTCGTCGACGAGGATCTCAGCGAGGTTCTCCGCAAGCTCCTGATTGTCATCGACGACGAGGACGCGCATCTTAGGCCTCCGCCGGAATCTCGAGCTCGATGCACGTTCCGTTGGGAAGCGACGCTGCGCGAATGCTGCCGCCGTGCTTTTCGAGCACCCGGCGGCTGTAGGCGAGACCGAGGCCCGTTCCGTTGGCTTTCGTCGTAAAGAGCGGCTCGAAAAGGCTGCCCATCACCTCTTCCGGAATGCCGCGGCCGTCGTCTTCGACGCTGACACGAAGAACGCCCGCCTCCTGTTCGCCTTGAATTCGAACCTGCGTCGCACCGGCATCGAGGGCGTTCTGGAGAAGGTTCACCAGCACTTGCCGAAGCTGAGCCCCGTCCACGTGCGCCTGGATTTCCGCAACCTGGACCTCCACGTGGATTCGCTCCGCGCCCGGCGTACCGGAAAGAGCATCGGAGACGAGATCCGCCAGCGACACCTGCCGTCGATGCACCTCACGGTCTCGCGCGAGCGAAAGCAGATTCGTGATGATCTGATTGGAAATGGAGACCTGTCGACCGATCCGATCGATGTGCTTGCGCACGCGAGGGTCGTCTCCCGCACGACGGCCCAGCAGGTGCACGGAGCTGTCGATCACGGCGAGCGGGTTGCGCAACTCGTGACCGATCGTCGCGGCAACCTGTCCAACGGTCGCGAGCTGTTCCGTCCGGCGCATCTTCCCCACAAAGTCTTCCCGGTAGGTCTCCAACATGATCGCGAGCTCCAGGTCGAGCAGCGCATGAAGTGCGTTCTCCGTATCGCGGATACGCTCCGGGGTCCACCCCGCCGACGTCGCTCCCCGGTGCAGCGAGTGCGCAAGACCACGCCGGAGAACGTTCATCATAGAGAACATGTAGTGCTGGTCGAGACCGATGTGTACGTGCGTTCGCCCGATTCGTGCACGGCGAAGGAAAAACGCTTCGTCGTACTCCCCGCTAAACACCGTCGCGAGCCAGCCACGCAAATGTGTCTTTTGCCGTTCGATTTGTGCACGGTCGCGAAACACCGCGCGCGCCCGCGGGTTGGCTTCGATCACGTCGTAGAACTCGTCCACGACCGACCCGAACGAATCCTCGACGACGGCCTTCGCGTCCGCGAGCAGTCCTGCGGCACGATCGTCGAAACCTACGTCTGCTTTGAGCTCGAAGAAGAGAGCTACGTCCGCCATCGCTGTCCTCATGTCTGCGGCGGAACCACCAACACCGGAACCCTCGCCTGGCGAAGGCAGCGTTCCGCCGCACTGCCGACGAGCATACGCTCAATTGTGCCACCTGCGTGACGACCAACGACCAGGAAGTGGGCTTCGAGCGCCTCGGCCGCGAGCGCAAGCTCCTCCGCGGGATCCCCGTTGTAGACGCGGGTCGAATCCACATCCGCGTGCTCCCCCGCGAGCGTCGTCAACCGCTTCTCCAGCTCCTTGATCCAGTTGGCGCGAATCTCCGGCCAATCGAGCGGACCGTCCGCAGGAACGAAAACATCCTGGAGCACGTGCACGAGCGCGAGCTTCGTCCCAAATCGCTTCGCCGCCGCGAGCGCTGCCTCGCCGCCTTCACGAAAGTCGATACCGACCAGCAGTCGAGCTCCCTGCGCGCGCAGCACCGACGCAGCCGTGTCGACGTCCCCGGTGGCAACCATCACCGGCACCGGCGAACGACGCACCACCCGTCGAGCCGTCGTTCCAAGCAGTCGCTCCCCGATCTCCGTGAAGAGATTCGTGCTGCGCGCATGAGGGCCCACCACGATCATGGCGGCTCCATCCTCGCTCGCCGCATCGACCAACGCTTCCCAAGGACGACCTGCACGCACGGTTACCTTGGACGGAACGTCCCGCGCCACGTCCACCGCGAGCGCCTGGAGCTTCGCCTCCGTCGTCCGCTGCGCCTCTTCGACCCGTGCGCGCAAGGTGCCCGCCGCGGGACGAATCCCGGGAGGGATGGCTTCCTCCTCGAAGGCAGGAATATCCATCGCGTGCACGACGTGAAGACGTCCCCCAAGCCGAGCTGCGCAGGCCGCCGCCAGTGCAACCGCACGGCGTCCCGACGCTCCAAGATCCGTTCCGCAAACGACAATTGGCTTCCCCACTGTTGCCTCCCTTTCTGTTTCAGCGTCCTGGCCCGAGGAAGGCGGCCTCGAGCCGTCGTCCCTCGTCCACTCCCTGCAACCGCACTTCAACCGCCGCGCGGAGTCCGGGTTCGAAATCCCTCGTCTGCACGAGCACCGGCACATGACGCCCCTCCCCGGCCGCGAGCGTGACCTCCGGCATCGGCAGCACGTACTCCAGGGGCGCGGGGCCACCGCGAAGCACGAAGGTCTGCGCGGCGTCGCTCTTGTTCACGAGATGCACCTGGAGCGCGTTTCGAACAACCTCGCCCTCCGTCACAAAAGGCGACCCGGACCGGAGGAGATTCGCTTCAAAGGAGCCCCGCCCCGTGAGCGCAACGATCGCGCCCACCCCCCAGGCGAGGAGCGCCACGCTGTAGATCAGAAGTCGTCGGCGCCCGACACGTTTCTTCTTGCCCTCGAATCCGTTCATGGAGTCGTAGCGAATCAGCCCCGTCGGCCGCTTCAGCTTCGTCATCACCTCGTCGCACGCGTCGATGCACGCCGCGCAGCCGATGCACTCCATCTGCAGACCGTTGCGAATGTCGATTCCGGTAGGGCAGACGACCACGCAGCGGCTACACGACACGCAGTCTCCGGCGTTTGGATCGCGCGCCTTGCCACGAGGTTCGCCGCGACCTTCGTCGTAGCCGATGACCATCGTGTCGCGATCGGTCAGCGTCGACTGGAGCCGGCCGTAGGGGCAGATGATCAGGCAGAGCTGTTCACGAAACCACGCGAAATTGAAGTAGAGAACCAGCGTCATCGCCGCCATCCAGCCGAAGGCGTACGGGTGCTCGGCCGGCGAGCCCTGCATCATCGCTAGGAGCGAGGGGAGCGACACGAAGTAGCTCACAAAGAAGTGCGCGAAGAAGAGACTCAGCACGACAAAGAGCGCGTGCTTCAGGGTCTTTCGCCACGCCTTTCCGAACGTCCAGGACGCCGCGTTTCGGCGAAGCCGCAGGTTGCGCGGTCCTTCGATAAGTCGCTCGATGCGGCGATAGACACCTTCCAGGAACACCGTTTGCGGGCAGGCGTATCCGCACCAAACGCGCCCCCAGAGGGTTGTGATGACGAAGAGGACGAGCGCGACGCCGGTGAGGAGAAAAAAGACGAGCCAAAAATCCTGGGCGTTGAAGGACGCGCCGAAGAGGTAGAAGCGGCGCGCCGCAACATCGAGAAAGACCGCCGGGCGGCCGCCCACTTCCACGAAGGGAAGCGCGAGGTACACGACCATCAGCACCGCGAAGACGACGTTGCGGCTCCGGGTGAAGCGACCTTTCACATCGGCCGGATGAACGTAGTTTCGACTGCCGTCCTTGTTGAGGCTCGACTGCAGCACCGGCAGGGAACGCGCCATCGCTACACGTCCGGGGCCTGCGCTGGCTCGGCTTCCGTCGGCTGCGTGCTCGGCTGTGTCCTAGGCTGGGCGGTCGCCTCGGTCGGGTCTTCCGCCGAATCGACCGGCGGCTCCGAGCCTTCTTCGGCGTTGGGGTCGTAGCGTTCACCCTGCGGTTCCTTGCCTGGAATATCGGTGTTCTGAATCGAGAGCACGAACGCGGTGATCTTCTGCACCGACGCCGCGCCGAGCGTTCCTCCCCACGCCGGCATCCCGTTCTGAAGAACGCCGTCGTAGATCGTGCCGTGAATGTCGGTCGGCGACCCACCGTGGAGCCAGAACGCGTCCGTGAGGTTCGGCCCGATGTTGCCTTCGCCTCGCTCCTTGTGACAGACGACGCAGTGCTCGGCGTAGAGCTCGGCGCCGACGGCCACCGCGCTCGGATCCGCCGCGAGGGCGGTCAACAACTCCGCGGACACGTCGCCGCCCGAGGACTGCGCTTGGAGTGCGGCGGCGTACTGCTCGGCCGGAAGCGGCACCGCCTCAAACTCGTGATAGGCGAACCAGTAGAGGACGGAAAACACGATCGCGCCGTAGAAGGTCCAAAGCCACCAGGTCGGGAGCTCGTTGTCGGCCTCTTCGATGCCGTCGTAGACGTGAACGATCTCGCCTTGGATTTCGTCGGTGCGGAGAGCGTCAGCCATGATTTCCTCCCTCGTCGAGGGCGAGGCGGGCTCGCTGGTCCACTTCGCTTTGGCGGAGTCGAAGCGTGCGGACCGCAAGCAGCACAAACACCACCGCAAAGATCAGCAGCGCCAGAATGGGAAGTGCGAGCAGCGGACTCGCGCCAAAGAACTCCCGAGCCATCGAACCGGTCATCGCTGCTCCTCTTCGTTTTCTTGAAGGTCTGTGTTCGAGGCAACCTGTCCGCCTTCATCGCTCGCGGGACGCGCGGGGGGATTGCCGAGGCGCTGGAGGTAGCCGATGAGCGCGACGAGCTTGCTATCGGCATAGAGGTCGCACGCGCTCTCCTCACCACAGAGCACCGCGCCGGCATCCTCTTGGAGCTCGCTTGCGATCGCCGTGGCTTGGGCGAGGGCGTCCTCTTCCGCAGTCGCGATGGCTTCCGGCGCGTAGGGAACCCCGACCGAGCGCATCGCGCGGAGTTTGGTCGCCGAGTCCGCATAGTCGATGCGGTCCGTCGCGAGATGGGTATACGCGGGCATGTTGGACCCCGGTGAGATCTCGCGCGGGTTCAGCATGTGCCGGTAGTGCCAGGTGTGGGAGTACTTGCCGCCCACGCGGGCCAGGTCCGGGCCGATGCGCCGGGATCCCCACTGAAAGGGGTGGTCGAACACCGAATCGTCGTCCTGCGAAACGGCGCCGTAGCGCGCTGTCTCCCAGGTGAAGGGACGAATCATTTGGCTGTGGCAGGTGTAACAACCCTCCGCGAGAAAGACGTCGCGCCCTTCAAGTTCAAGGGGCGAGTAGGGAACGTTTTGTGTCGTTGCGAGCTGCTCCGGCACCGCGACGATCGAGGGAACGATCTCCGCGACGCCACCGATGACTACGGAGACCGTTGTGAGGATCGTGAAGAGGAGCGCGCGTCCTTCCAGCAGGTGGTGCCACGCCGGCTTGTTCGTCTTCTTCGAAAGCTGGCTCAGCACGATGAAGGTGAAGGCGACCGCAAACGCGAGGACGACGAACATCACGCTCGCGGCCGCGCCAAGGACCGCCACGGTGCCAAGGAGCGCGAGAACAAGGGTCGACACGATGACGGGCGGCCCGAGGAGGATCTCCCGCCACGGAACGCGCTCGCCCTCCTCTTCGACGACGGCAACCTCCACGCTCTCGTCGACCGGTTCCCCGGCGCGCGCGGTCTTGACGAGGTTCCAGGTCATGAGGATGAACCCGCTGAGGTACATCAACCCACCGAGGAGACGCGCCCAGTACATGGGCCGAATCGCGAGGTAGGTCTCGACGAAGCTCGGGTACATGAGCCCGCCACCTTCGTTTTCGGCGCGCCACATCAGCCCCTGCTGAATGCCGGCCACCCACATCGATACGACGTAGATGACGATGCCGACGGTGCCGATCCAGAAGTGCCAGTCGGCCGCGCGAACGCTGTGGAGTTTGCGGCCGTAGAGCCGCGGAACGAGGAAGTAGAACATGCCGGCCGCCATGAAGCCGTTCCAGCCGAGACCGCCGTTGTGCACGTGGCCAATGATCCAGTCCGTGTAGTGCGCGAGACCCGAAACGCTCTTGATGGAGAGGAGCGGCCCCTCGAAGGTCGTCATGCCGTACGCGGTCACGCCCACCGCGAAGAACTTCAGGACGGGGTCGCGACGAAGTTTGTCCCAGGCGCCGCGAAGCGTGAGGAGCCCATTGAGCATGCCGCCCCAGCTCGGCGCCCAGAGCATCAGCGAGAACACCATGCCGAGGGTCTGCGCCCAGTCGGGAAGCGCGGTGTAGAGCAGGTGGTGCGGCCCGGCCCAGATGTAGATGAAGACCAGCGACCAAAAGTGAATGATCGAAAGCCGGTACGAAAACACCGGCCGGTCTGCCGCTTTGGGCAGGTAGTAGTACATGATGCCGAGAATCGGCGTCGTCAGAAAAAAGGCGACGGCGTTGTGGCCGTACCACCACTGCACGAGCGCATCCTGGACGCCGCCGAAGACCGAGTAGCTCTTCATGGCCGCCACCGGGATGGCGATGTTGTTGACGACGTAGAGGAGCGTGATCGTGACGATCGTCGCGATGTAGAACCAGAGCGCGACGTAGAGATGCTTTTCGCGGCGCTGCTTGAGGGTCCAGAAGAAGTTGGCGCCGAAGACGAGCCAGATCACCGCGACAGCGAGATCGATGGGCCACTCGAGCTCGGCGTATTCCTTTCCCTGGGTAAAGCCGAGCGGCAGGCTGACGGCGGCGGCGACAATGATCAGCTGCCAACCCCAGAAATGAATCTGCGAGAGGCGATCACTCGCGAGGCGCGCTTTGCAGAGGCGCTGCGTGGAGTAGTAGACGCCGGCAAAGATCATATTGCCGACGAAGGCGAAGATGATCGCGTTCGTGTGCAGCGGACGAAGACGTCCGAAGGTCAGGTAGGGCTCAAGATTCGCGGGCCAGAAGGCGAGCTGGAGCGCGACGGTCGCACCGACCAGCATCCCCACGATCGCAAAAACTACAGACGCCCATAGAAACTGCCGAACAACGCGGTCGTTGTAGACGATGGTCTCGGTATTCAACGAAAGCTCCTCTGCGGCGGGAGCTATTCATCTTTCGTGCCGCACGATTCTGCGGGATGCGCGGACCCATCGAGTGCACTTCCTGCGCGCGCGGGATCGGTGCTGGCAGGTTTTGCGTCGTCGAGGGGGAGGAGCGCGAGGCGATGGCCGTGCTGAAAGGTGCGACCGCGAACGGTCCACGCAAAGAGGCCGAGGGCGAGCGCGACGAGCGACGCGCTGACGAAGAGGAGCAGGAGCAGGACGTTCATGACGGTGCCTTTTGTAAGCGCCGTGCCTTTTGTAGGCGCCGTGCCTTTCTCAAGCGCCGTGTCTCCCACCGCGATGTTCGCCATGAGAACGCGGCAGCGCGACGTTCGGAGAGCGACCCACTCACGTAGAGAAGCGTCGCGACCGAGCTGGCCGGCATCAGAAGCGCCGCAAGCCACGGAGTCATCAAACCGGCGAGCGCGAGGGATACCGAAACGACGTTGTAGGAGAGCGCAAAAAAGAGCACGCGCCGAACGGTCTGGCGAAGTTCGTGCGCGGTGGCGAGCGCATCGAGGATGGGCGCAAGACCCGGGGTGGTGACGTAGAAATCACTTCGGCTCGCCAGAAAGGGGCGGTCGATCGCAGTCGTACCCGAGCAGCCTGCGGTCGTGGCGGCGACGGCGTCGTTCAGGCCGTCACCGACCATCAGGCAGCGCGGCGCGTCGTGCGCCTCAAGCCAGCGGGCCTTTTCGGCGGGATCGGCTTCCCCCACCGCGTGCGCAATGGGAACGCCCACGCGCTCGGCCGCTTGGCGCACGCGACCGTTGCGATCGCCGCTGACGATCCAGACGTCGTAGCCACGGTCTCGAAGGGTCTCAATTTCGCCGGCGACGCCCGGGCGAAAGGTCTCCCTCGTGACGAGCGGCGTGGTTTCGTCCGGGGTCGCAAAGACGAGGTCGCAGTCCTTCGGGAGCACTTCAAGATCCTGAGGGGCCCAGCCCGGAGCCCCGAGGCGCACGCGGTGACCTTCCACCACCGCTTCGACGCCCTTTCCAACGACCTCCTTCGCCACCACGTTTGCGCGCGCACGGATTCCACGCTGTTCAAGCGCCGCTGCGACCGCGCGACTCTTGGGGTGCTCACTCGCCTGCGCGAGCGCCGCGAGGGTCGCCGGATCGCAAACCTCATCGAGGTCGACCGAAAGCACACCCGTCGTCAGGGTGCCGGTCTTGTCGAAGACCACCCGGTCAATGCGCGTTGCGCGATCGAGAAAGTCATCCGTTCGAACGAAGAGACCGCGGCGCCGCAGTCGCGCGTGGGCGAGCTCGTAGGCGAGAGGCACGGCAATTCCGAACGCGCAGGGGCAGGTGACGACGAGAACTGCGGTCGCGACGCCGATCGCCGCCGTCGGCGATGCGAGCACCCACCACAGCGCGAAGCCAAGGGCCGCAAGTCCCAGCACCCCGGCGCTCCAGCGCGTCGCCACGCGAGCCCACCAGCGACTCGGCCCCGTGCGCGTGGAGCGTGTGGTCCGCAGGAGACGCAGCACCTCGGAATCCTGAAAATCCTCTGTCGCAACGACGCGTAGGGGCGCTGTCCCCGCATAGAACGCACCGCCGGGAACCGCTTGGTCCGGCTGGAAGAGACGCGGTTCGCTCTCGCCGTCGATCCAGTCGAGCCGAAAGGGGGCAGCGACTTCCGCCAGGGCCGCGACAGGAACGAGGTCTCCTGCGGCAAGCGCAAGACGGTCGCCCTTTCGTAGCTGTCGGCAGGGAACGCGCTCGAGAACGTCGCCCTTCACGCGCCGAGCAACGAGGGCATCGGCACCGCGATCGTCGAGGAGGCGCCGGCGGTTTTCGACCAGCACGCGACGCCGCAGCCAGCGACCGAGAAGCATGAGCGCAACGAAGACGGAAACGGTGTCGGCGTAGCGTGCCTCGCCGTGAATCGAAAACGTTGTGAGCGTACCGACGTACGAGAGGAGGATGCCGAGAGCGATCGGAAGGTCGAGGTGAACCACGCCACGCCGAAGTCCGGCAAAGGCCGCGCGAACGAAGACGCTCCCGCCGATCAGGACGGAGAGCGTTGCCGCGCCGAGGCTGAGCTCCTGGAGCACCTCGTAGATCGGACCGGATTCAAGGCCGAAGTAAATCGCCGCCGAGAAGAACATCCCGTTGCCGGCGAGAGCGAGGCAGATTCCCGCGCGAAGGAGGTCGCTTTCGTCGGACGGAGTCGCGCCGCCCGGGCCCAGCCGGTAGCCAAAGGCTTCGACGTCCGCGACGAAGCCGGCGAGGTCAAACTCGTCGCCCGTTCGAAGGTGCAGTCGTCCGAGTCCTGGGTTCACCTCGAGATGGCCAGGACCGTGACGCTCGAAGAGTTCCTCGAGAAGCCACGCGCAGCCGGCGCAGTGCATGCCCTGAATGTCGAGTTCGCATCGCTGGGGGTCGTCGAGATCTTCGAGCCAGTCGTGGGTTTCGCTCTGGACCGCCATCGCGGAGACCGAGACCGAGACCGGTACGCCGCGTGCTCCGCGGAGGTCGTAAAAGCGACCGAGTCCTTCGGCGTGAAGGCGGCGGTAGACGAACGCGCACCCGGCGCAGCAGAACTCGTCGGGGCGCCCCGGCGGAACGTCCAATCCGCAGTGCCGGCAGCTCAGGGGGCTCCGTGGCATTGCGC
>JBCDAA010000005.1:0-57744 GCA_039186435.1 Myxococcota bacterium
CTCGGGGGCCTCCTGAGACCAACACTCTGCGGATCAAATGAGACTAACTCTCGGACCCCCAGATTAACTCTCGGGGCCACCTGAAAGTAAATATTGACTCCTGGGAGAGACGCCCGTAAGACTATGGGACCGAATATCGGGGGTCCTCTAAGACTGACTCTCAGGGTCCCCTTGACCGACTCTTGGGTTCTCTGAGACTGACTCTCATGGAGCCCCCTGAAATACTGTCGCGAGGCCCTGAGAACCACTCTCTAGGGGGCCCTGAGACGAGCTCGGCCCCCCTGAGACCGAATCTCGGGGCCCCGGAGACCGATTTTCGGGGTCTCTGAGACTAACTCTCAGGGGCCCCTTGAAATATACTTTCGGGGGATCTTGAGACTGACTCTCAGGGCGGGTCCCTGAGGCCGACTCGGGACGCCGTGAGAACGAACCTTCAGGGGCTTCTGAGACTGATTCTGGGGGCCCCCGTGATCAGAGAATCCTTTGCAGTGGAGCGTCGCGTGGCCCTTCACAACTTCGCCCGACTCGCGGTCTTCCGTGACTGGGAGCGGGAGATGGAGCTGTCGGGTTCCATGGACTACCTGCTCGCTCCGCTCGACAGGTGGGAATGGGTGGTTGTCCCAGGTAGGGACGCTGGCGGCTACCTGCGGCACGTGGCTCGCGTGAGCGGCCTGGAGCGCTTTCACTCGGAAGTTGAAGCGCTGATTCATGAGCACGGAGAAGCGTGGCGACGAGCTTTCGCGGTCGCCTTGGGGGTGTCGCAATGAAGAGCTGCAACGTTTGTCACAACGACTACACGGGCGCGTACATGCGCTGTCAGGCGTGCGGGCGACTGTCGCGCGCAAACGGCGAGGCGGTGGCCACGGGCATCGGGATGCTCGCGCTGTGGTCGCGGGCTCGGGTGGAGGGAGCTGGCTCCGGGCCGGAGAACGGGCATGTCGCATCCTACAGGGGTGAGCACAGCGGCTGGGCACCGACCGAAGGGATGGCGCTGCGCTCGCTGTGGGAGAAGCTGCGGCATCCGTTGCGGGGCTTAGCAACTCGAGAGGTGGAGTCCACCAGGGCCAAGCTGGCGGAGCGGTACGCCAATGCGATGATTGGGTGCGACTTCGGCTTTGCCCCGTCGGAGTCGACTTGGAGCGTGCAGTACATGGGCAAGCCGATGCCCGTGCCCGAGCCGAAGCCGGAGCGCCCGAGGGGCGACGTCGTCCAGTTCGCTGTTGGCGACGTGGTGCCGCGCCACGGGAAGAGCGCCCCGCTCGCACAGGCCTTCGCGTACGAGCAGGAGCTTCGAGTCGCGAAGGCGCCTGTGCCTGCGGATGTGGTGAACGACCCGAAGTCGCGACGGTCGACTGGGTGGGTCGGCGCTCACGTGCAGTGGCGCGCATTCGTTCGCGCGGGGTTGGCGACAAGGCCGGGCCTTGGGTGCACTACCTTCTGGCGGGCGCGAGACAGGAACAGGGTCAGCGAACGGATGCTGGCTGACCAGCTGGGGGCGCCGACCATCGACTGCATCCGCTGGCTGCTTAGCGAGCAGGAGCGAGTGCGATGAGTGGCACCAACTCAAGCCGCTGCCGTGGACCGAACGTCTGCCCCCGGCGACCAAGGTGCCCGCTGCCAATCAAGGCTGAGCAAATCGACCACCCGAACTGGCTCAACCTGAAGGTGGCGATGCGTCCGCGAGACCGCAGGCTGCCAACCGCCCACTACGAGGTGTACGAGGAGACGCTGCCGTTCAAGACGGTCGCGTTCCCTGTTGGCCGCCGCTACCCACTCGCGGTCGATGAAGGCACGGGCTGCATGGCGGTCCACGTCGCGTTTCACCGGGGCCAAAGGCATGTGTGGACAAGCGGGCCACTGTGGACCGCCGTGCTCGCCGCCGAGTTCCTCGATGAGGAGGCGCGATGATCAAGCGAGCGACCTACGTTGACTAGGAGGAAGCCATGGAGTTGGAAGCATTCGTAGCGAAGAAGAAGGAACTCAGCGACATGATCTCGACGCACGGCAAAGAGCTGATTGCGTCAGCCTTTCGCAAGGTGTTTGCGAACGAGGACGTCGTGGCTGTCGCGTGGACACAGTACACGCCCTACTTCAATGACGGCGACCCATGCACGTTCACGATGGGCACCTTCCATGTGTGCGACCAGGAGAGGGCAGAGAAGGATCGCGTCGCCGGGCGACTGTTGCCGGATGAGCTGCCAGAGGACTGGTACGACACGTGGCGATCGGAGTGGCGCGTGCGCGCGCGCGGCGTTCTAGGCCGTGCGGTCGAGGTGAAGACGGCTGTCCCCGAGGTGTTCGAGCACGTCTTCGGCGACGACGTAGTCGTCCTCGCCATGCGTGACGGTGACGACATCGTGTTCCACGTCGAAGAGTACGACCATGAGTGAGCTGGTGCGGCAGGGCACCCGGGGGGTCGAGATCGTTCAAAGAACGCAAGGGTCCCTTCGCCGTGGCTCGCGGCATATGTCACCTCGCGCGCGTAGAGTTATTTCGGGTGGGTGCCAGAATGCCTAGGCCCTCCGCCCTAACCCGCCGGAAGCTCGAGGAGATTCGCTTCCACGTCGAGGGGGGCCTTGGCTACCACGCAGCGTGCGTGAAAGCCGGGGTCACCGACCGAACGGCGACCAACTGGCGAACGAAGGGTCGAAAGATCCGCGAGCGTGGAGGCGGCGGGATCTTCGTCGACCTGGCGAACCTAGCCGATGCGGCGATCAAAGCGAAGGAGGGGCCGTGACCCACGAAACGAATGAGGCGGTCGCCCAAATCGGCGAGCTGGCGCAGCGAGGATTTGACGACTGGGAGTCCCTCGGTGACGTGAAGGCAAAACAGCGAGGGGACCTGCTGCTCCTGTCGTACACGAACCAAGCGCAGTTCGCGGGTCGGTGGAACCCCTACGAACGTGCATGCCGAGGCTTGATCGTCGACAGGCGCACGGGCGAGTGCGTTGCCCGCCCCTTCGACAAGTTCTTCAACTGGGGCGAGGGGGAGCGCACGTCGAGCGCACGAGTCACGTCTGCTACGGAGAAAATGGATGGCTCTCTGGGGATCCTGTACCGGGTGAACGGTAAGCCACTGGTGGCTACCCGCGGATCCTTTGAGAGCGAGCAGGCCAGTTGGGCAACGGAGCGACTCGGCCGCCACGACCTGAGCGGTCTACCCGCTGACACCACACTGCTGTTCGAGGTCATCTACCCGACGAACCGAATCGTCGTGGACTACGCGGGCCGCGAGGAGCTCTGCCTCCTCGCCGCGCGAAACCGCCACAGCGGCGCATTCTACGAGCGGCGAATCGTCGAAGAGATGGGCGAGGCATTCGGCTTCCCCGTCGTGAGTCAGGTCGCGATGCGTACCGCCGCGCAGGCATTGGCCGCGCTCCCTCAGCTCAGCGCCAACAGCGAGGGATACGTGCTGGAGTTTGCCGATGGGCAGCGGTTCAAGTTCAAGGGCGACGAGTACAAGCGGGTGCACCGGATCGTCACCGGGCTGACGTTCTCTCGGGTCCTCGACCTGGTGCGCGAAGGCGGTGTTGTGGAGGCTCGGGAGGCGATCCCCGATGAGTTCGCGGCCGAGTTCGACGAGTGGGTCGAGGAGATTCACGAGACGACCCGCAGTGTGGTCGAGAGCGTCGATCGTGCGTTCGCCGCCGCACCCAAGTCGACCAGGAAGGACTACGCGCTCTGGTGCAAAGCGCAGGTCCCCGAGCTGCTCCCGTACATGTTCGCGCGACTCGACGGGCAGGATGTTCTGCCGCTCGCGCTCAAGCACGCATTCCGAGGAAGGTCATGAAGATTCACTATCTCAGCGAGCGGCTCGACAGCGGCATGTACGTTTCCGCGTGCGGCTGGATTGGCGGCGAGCGTCGCCACTTCTCGACGCAGGCCGATGACGTGGAGTGCAAAGCGTGCTTGCGGCGCATGGCTGGCGAGGCCGCGGAGCCGGCATTCGTTCCCCACGTTGTCGAGGACTACGAGCCCGGCACCCACTACGACAAGCGCTACGACGCGATCGCTTACGCCGACGTCCCCGGCCGCCCGTCGTACCGGTGTCGATGGCCTTCGGTGGATCGCGCGCTCCGCGACCTGGTCGTCATTCGCAGCGACGGATTTGTGAGCAAGAGCGCGGCGAGCGTCACCGATCGCATTGGTCGTCAGGGCGTGCGTGTTCAGGGTGGGTCTCGGCGCGTTCCCCGAGCGATGCGACAGGCCGAGGATGCGGCGGCAGTGGAGCGCTCTCTTTCGTGGGCTATCCGTCAGTCGGCACGCGAACTCTCACCCGATGCCCAGCGCGCGATCGTTCTCGCCCGCCAGGTCGGCGAGCTCATCGACGCGGAAGGTAAGCTGCCTTCTACGCTCTCGCGCCACGCGGTCGACCGGTACAAGCCGGTGCCTGCATCGGAGATCGCGTCGGCGCTCAGCATCGACGAGGTCGAGGTGGGCGTTGTTGTACGCGAGGTGCTTCACTGGCTTCGGGTCGACATGGCCGCACGCGGGTTGGTGCCTCCACCGACTGGAGCGCGAACGCATGCGTGGATGGAGCGGCGACGGGAAGAGCTGCGGCTTCGGAGGGCGTCGTGACCGTTGCAGATGGGGTGCACAAGAGCGTCGGAGAAGTCGCCCTGCTTCTCGGCGTCAGCGAGAAGACGGTGCGCCGCTACCTGAAGGCTGGGGAGTTCCCGAACGCCTACAGGCTCGGTCAGGGCATGCAGGGTGGATGGCGAATCCCGCCAGCCGATGTGTCCGCGTGGCTCAACAATCGACGCTGTCACAGCTGAGCCGTAGCCTTGGGGGATGGCGGACGGAACGACGAAGATCTTTGGCGGCAAGGTGGATGTCACGGTGTCGGTGGAAGCTCGTGATGACTGGACGGAGCGGCGTCAAGACGAGTGGCACCGTCGGCTTGCCCAGGACATCTCGACATTCATCGAGATGCAGGACTCGTTCTGGGAGCTTGTTCGGCGCATCGAGCGTGAGCCGGAAGATGACCGGCTGGGAATCACAGTCATCCTGAAGGGCCAGCTCAACCACCTCGAGGCTCAGATGCACGGCGGCTTTCTTCCACCACAACACGACAACGACCATTGGCTGAGGATCGAGATCTTCCGCCGGTTCGCCGATGTGCCTCAGGACCCATGGCGCGAGCTGCATACTCTGGCACATGAGATCGGGCATGCGCGCGGCTACCTCTCAGAGAAGCCACCCCGGATGTACTACGAGGCGGTCGACAAGAGCGACTGGAAAGCAACGCTGAGCCCCGAAGAGAAGCGCGCGATCATGTCCGAGGAGACGCGCGCCTGGGTCAACGCCATCGCCGAGCTCAAGGCGATTGGGCGCTTCAACAAGACCATGTTTGTGAAGATCGCGCACCAGGACCTTGGTATCTACGCTGAGCGGCTCGACATCGATCAGGGCGTATTCGAGGACGAGTGGCAGAGGGTCGTAGACGCTGTTGACGCGGCCGCGTGACTGGACAGCCGCGGACAATGCCGGACAATGCGGGACACCCCGTGCCCATCGCGTAGCAAAAACCCCGCTGAAACGTTAGAGAGTTCATAGGCGCCCGAGGGAGTCGTGCGCGCCAAACTCCCCTCGACCACTCGTGGGTCGAGCCGCGGGTGTTCGCACCCTGCTATTCGAATCCCCTCCAGCCCGCCGGGCGCGCACGTCGTGCCGCAAGCGACGCATTCGTGACGCGCCGGGCGGGCACTCCTTTCCCATGTCTGCTCCGTCGAAGCTCACAAAGAAGCTCGTCGAGCGGGTTGAGAAGGAGATCAAGGAAGGCGCTGGCTACCACGACGCAGTGCGCATCCAGGGGATCTCGAAGCGCACCGCCGCACGATGGCGCAAGATCGGTCGCCTAGACATCGAAGCGGGCAGGATGACGACGCTACACGCGCGCATCTGCATCGCCGCCGACAAGGTCGAAGGTGAGCGGGTGAAGGAAGCTCGCCAGGCGATTCGCCGCCGCATCAAAGACACCGACCACGACAAACCCGAGCTTTCGTTGAAGGCGGCGACTTGGTTCCTCGAGCGCAAAGAGCGTGAGGAGTTCGGCGCCCGCGTCGAGGTCGAGGTTCGCGAGCGACTGCAGGAGCGCATCCAATACGCGCGCGAGCGAATGAGCCGCGGTGCCTACCTCGAGATGATCCAGGCGTTCGCCGAGTTCGACGGCATCGAAGATGAAATGGGAGAGGTTCTACGCTCAGGAGACAGCCTGGGCGAAGGGGAACCCTCCTCGGGTTCCGGCGGTCTGCACTAGGCCACTCGCCGAGTTCATCCCCGCGGTTTCGCCGAGCTTCGGTGAGCCGTACCACGTCCCCCAGCTCCTCGACGTCTTTCGCCGCATCGACGCGGGCGAGGCCGTTCGGGTGTGCGTCAGCATGCCGCCAGGGCACGGCAAGACAGAGCTTTGCCGCCACGCTGTGGCGCGCACGGTTGGGCGCAGGCCCGACCTCAAGAACGTTTACGCGACGTACTCCGCCGACTTCGCGCGTGAGCATTCGCGAGCCATCCGCCGATACACCGAAGAGATCGGCGTCGAGTTCGACAAGACAGCGAACCGGCAAGAGGCGTGGCACACAACTTCGGGCGGAGGACTCTACGCGGTTGGCGTAGGTGGTCCGCTCACTGGTCGTCGGTGCACCGGAATCGGCGTCGTTGACGACCCCTTCAAGGATCCGCAGGAGGCGAACTCTCCTGCAATCCGAGAGCACCGCTGGAAATGGTTCGCGCAGGTCCTCATGACGCGCCTTCTCGGCAATGCGTCGGTGCTTGTGGTCCACACTCGTTGGCACGTCGACGATCTCATCGGTCGCCTCGAGCGAATGGGCAGCTGGGAGATCATCAACATCCCGGCGTTCTCCTACGACGAGAACGGTGAGCGCCGCGCGCTCATGCCGCACCTCCCGCCACCGCCGGGGCAGGAGCCGATCCCCGACTCGGGGTTCCCGCTCTCGATTCTCGACGAACGCAAGGACGACCTCGGCGCTATCGGCTTCGCGGCCCTGTACATGGGCCAACCAAGGCCCGAGGGCGGTCGCCTTTTCGAAGGTGGCGCCGAGTGCTTGCTCGCGGACATTCCGACCGTTGGCCAGGTCGCTATTGGCGTTGACCTCGCCTACACGAAGCGCACGTACGCTGACTTCAGCACCGCCGTTGTTCTGCGCCGCGCCGAAGGCAAGACCTACGTCGAGCGCGTCATTCGTGTGCAGGAGCACGCCGACACGTTCGTCAATCGACTGCAGGCGCTCAGCGCCGAGTTCCCAACGGCACCACTCGTCTGGCACGGTTCGCAGCAAGAGAGCGGCGCCGCGATGGCGATCAAGGCCCTCGGTCTCGCGAACCTCAAGCCGACGCCCGCGAAGGTCGGCAAGCTTGAGCGCGCGCTAGGTGTCGCTGCCTCATGGAGGCGCGGCGAAATCTACGTGCCCAAAGACGCGAGCTGGGTCCGCCCATTCCTCGCAGAGATCGAAAACTTCACTGGTGTCGGCGACCGACACGACGACCAGGTAGACGCGCTCGCTTCGGCATTCAGCGCGCTACCGAAGGCAGGCAAGCGCCCGCCGAGCACGCGAGGACGGAGGGCGACCGCAGCGCTTCGAAGCTCGTACTGAGGTAACCCCCCATGGCAGGAGACAACGTTCTGGCGTTTTCCCCCGCCACGGCTCCCCCTCGCGGCCGCATCAGCAAGCCGGAGCGCATCGATCGCCTCCATCGCTTCCGCGCTGCTGGCCTCAAGCCAGAGCAGCTGGCGCGCGTTCTCCGCGACACCGAGCGCGGCGAAATGGAGCGCTTCGCTGACCTAGCGGAGTACATCCTGCGGACCGACCCGCATGTGCGGTCTGTGTCCGACACGGTCATTCGCTCGATCGTCGCATCCGAACTTCGCATCACCGCGGCGAAGGTGAAGCCAGAGTATCGGCGCCTTGCCGAAGAGCAGGCCCATTTCATCCGCGAGTCGTTCAGTCTTGCACCGATGCTGGGCGAGACGCTCGCGCATCTGCTCCACGGATACATGCTTGGCGCATCGGTTGCTGAGCACTGCTGGCGGCGCTTCGACAACGCCTGGTACTCGACGAGTCAAAAGAAGGTCTTCGCCCGCGACATCGAGTGGAACGAAGACTGGCAGGTCAAGATCCGAACCTTCGCGGAGCGAAAGGCTGCGCGCGGCAAGTGGATCTGCACGGCTGACGAGCCGGCGCGCTGGATCGTCCACCAGCCTGGCGCCATCGGCACGACACCCAACCTCGCGGGCGCACTGCAGGCGGTTGTGTGGCCGTGGCTCTTCAAGCGTTGGGCCCAGATCTATCAGCAGACGGGACTTGAGCGCTTCGCGAACCCGCTGCTTGTCGGCAAGGCCGGCGAGAACGCGACGGACGAGTCGCGCGAGGCGTTCCATGACGGGCTCGAGGGCCTCCTCGCGACAAGCGCCGCGGTCCTCGAGCAAGACCAAGAAGTCGAGATCGTTCAAGCCAGCGGCTCCCCCACCGACTCCTGGGGCGAAGCTATCGACCGCTACAACGCGGAAATCACCAAGGCGATGCTCGGATCGACACTCAACGTCGAGATCGGCGAACCCGGAGGCAACCGCGCAGCTGCAGAGTCGCAGGCGTCGGTAACCATCCTTCCACGCCTTCAGTCCATCGCGACATCGCTCGGCATGACCGTGCGTGCGCATTGGATTGAGCCGGCGCTCTTCTTCAACGCCGCCAAGTTCGGCAGCCACAAGATCCCGCCGCCCGAGGTTGGGTTCATCCTCAAGCAAGAGGAGGGCCCCCGCGTGACGCCAGAGCTCATCGCGGCTGGCGTCATCACCGTCAACGAGTTTCGTGAAGCACAAGGCTTCGATCCGCTCGATGATGCCCAGGGCCGTCGCATCGTGCGTCCGATCATGAAGTCGCCTCTCGCCGACGGCGTCGCACGGCCGGCGCGGCCCGAGCCGGAACCAACCCCACAGGCGCCCGACGAAACCCAGCAGGCTGAGGATCCGAACGCAAAGGACCCGACCGCAGCGCTCAACGGAGCGCAGGTCACAGCTCTCCTCGACATTATCGAGCGAGTCGCCAGCGGCCAGCTTCCTCGCGACACAGGCATCAGCGTCATCGTTGCGGCATTCCCGATCACGCGGCCTGAGGCCGAGCAAATCATGGGCACCGTCGGCACGCCGTCGTTCGAGCCGGATCCCGAGGGCGAAGCCCCCGAACTCCTTGAGTAGCCATGTTCGCAGTCGCTCACACCAGCGGTCGATGGATTGCCCTTCGATCGCAGCTGCCGACAATCTCCGAAGACAGCGCCCGCACGTGGATCCACATCGCCGTCGAAGGCAGATGGGAAGGCCACGCTTCGGGAGCGTTCGAGTTCTCCCGCGCGATCTTCGACCAAATCATTCGCAACTTTCGCGATGACCCCAACCCCATCCCCCTCACGTGGGGGCACCCCGATTGCGAGCGTGCTGCTGTCGATGGTGCGGCAGGTTGGATTCACGACCTGGAGATCAGGTCCGACGGCCTCTGGGCCCTAACCGAGTTTACCGAGAAGGCCGCGGGCATGGTGCGCCGCGGCGAACACAGATTCTGCTCCGTCGTCGTTTCGTTCGAGTCAATCGACCGCAAGACGCGGGAGCCCATCGGAGCGGAGCTCTACGAGGTTGGACTCGTGCTTTCACCGTTCCTCTCCGAACTCACAGAAATCCGCCTCTCGCGCGTTGGTCGCGACGGCACACGACGAAGGAGCCTGGCCATGAGCGCTAAGGACGTACTCGAAGCGGCTCTCGCCGAGCTGCCCAAGGACGCAACCATCGAACAGGCGATGGCGTTGATTGAAGCAGAGGCCCAGAAGCAGCAAGCGCTTGAGGGTCCCGCGGAGCCCGAGGCTCCTGAGACTGAGGCGAGCGCCGAACCGCCCGCGGTCGACGTTGCGGCCGAAGATGCGCCAGCATCCGACGCGCCGATTGTCGCAGCGGAAGGCGAGCTAGGTGGGGCGCTCCCACCCGAAGTCATGGCCGCCGTCGAGCAGGCGCTTGCGATGATGACCCCCGAAGAGCTCGTCTCGGCCCTTGGCTCGCTCATGAGCATGCCGCCTGCGGACGCAGAGTCTGGCGCGATGCTTTCGAAAGCCGCGGTCGCGGCGGTCGAAGCGAAGCTGTCGGTTGAGAAGAAGCAGCGAGTCGAGCTCTCCGAGAAGCTCGCTGCCGTGAACACGAAGGTCGCGACCCTCGAAGTCTCCCTCGCTATCGCGAATGGCCAGCTCATTGAAGGCCAGCCGTACAGCAAGGAACAGCTCGTCAGCCTGCGATCGGCGGCACCCGATCACTTTGAGGCGCTGATGAAGGACGGCCCGAACGTTCCGCAGAACGGCGTCTACGAGGCCGACAAGGGAACGGAACGCGCCCACGCGCCGAGCAACAGCGACGAAGCAGTCTCGCTCTGCTCCAAGGAGCTGCGCGAGAAGAACCCAGAGTGGTCAAAGCGCAAGGTGCGCTCGGAAAGCTACAAGCTCGCGAAGGCTCGCTACCCGGAGCTCATCGCGGGCAAGTCCGAATAGCGGACACGAATCACGGTCGCCGCGTGTTGCGGCGGCCCGCCGGTGATGCAGCGAGCCCTGCGCATCCCGCTGGCGATCCATAGCCGAGACACGGGGCTTAGCTCGGCGAACCAACAACGAAGGAGAAGAGCATGGCGCAGCACACGCAGCTCATGCACACGCTTTCGTTCGAGGCCGACGCTGCGATCGCCAAGTATCAGGTGGTCAAGTTCGGCACGAGCGATCAGCACGCCGACGTTGCGGGGGCGAACGAGTCGCCGATCGGCATTGCGCTTACGAGCGCAAGCGCCGCGGGCGAATGCATCGATGTCCTCGTGTTCGGCTTTGTAGATGGTGTCGCTTCGGCGGCCATCGCGGCCGGCGACCTTGTAGGCGCCGCCGCCAACGGACAGCTCCAGACGATCACGCCTGGCGCAACCACTGGAACCCTCCGTGCCCTCGGGCGCGCTTGGGAAACCGCCTCGGCGTCGGGTGACCGGATCTCGGTCTTCGTCAACGCGGCCAACCCCTTCGCGGCGGTGTAACGATGCCTTCCTCAAAGCAAGTTCACGTCGACGCAGCGCTGTCGAGTTTCATCGCCGGCTATGAGCCCGCGGAGTACTTCGCGGACATCATCTCGCCGATTGTCGAGACCCAAAAGGCCTCAGACAAGTACACCACCTATCTTCGTGAGGACGTGGAGCGTCGCGTTGACGACGCGCTCGCCGAGAACGGCCAGGCTTCTGAGCTGGACTACAGCCAGGGCACCGGGTCGTACCTCGTCAAGGATCGCGGCCTCAAGGGTGTCGTCACCCGCAAGACCCAGGCGAACGCTGACGAGCCTCAGGACCCCCGCGAGTTCACGACTCAGCAGGTGATGTGGGCCCTCATGCGCGAGCGTGAGATCCGCGTCGCTGACGGCTTCAACAGCACCTCGAACTACGCTACGTCGAACACCTCGGCGGCAGCGAACCCCTGGACCAACACGACCAGCGGCACGCCGCTGGCGGACGTCGACGCCATGAAGGAGGCCTTGGCCCCCGGCATGATGGAGAAGACCGAGCTCGTGATGGTCCTCGCGAAGCCCACCTGGCACGCGCTTCGGCGTCACCCGGATCTTCGCGGTGCAGGCGCCGAGTCTCGTGTGGTCACGCTTCAGGAAGCGGCCAACCTTCTCGAGGTTGATCGCATCCTCGTGTCCGAAGCGTGGAAGCTTACGAACAACCGTGGCCAGGCCGCGACTCGTGAGCGCATCTGGAGCCCGTCCAACGCGATCATCGCGCGCGTTCCGTCCGGTGAGCCCAGCGGCCTGACCGGGCTGTTCGCTGCGACGATGCGATTCGCAGCGGGCGCTGGCTTTCCGATCGAGGTCCGCACTTGGGATGACCCGAGTCGGGGCCGCGGCGGAAGCGAAGTCGTCCAGGTCGAGTTCTCGGATGACGAGATCTTCGTTCAGAACGACATGGCCTACCTCCTCACCGGGGTCGCCTAGCAACGAGAGGTGCCCGGCTTCGGCCGGGCCGTCCTCGGGTGTGCACGACTCCGGTCGTGCGTAGCAGCGGGCGCTACCCGCGCAGGAGAAGCATGGCGCAGAAGAGAACCAAGTATACGGCCTCGAAGGCCGTCACGATGGACGGCTGTCATCGCATGGCGGGCGAGGTCCTCGAACTCACCAGCGCGGAGGTCGAGCACCTCTCGAAGTACTGCGAGCTCGAGAAGTGCAAGGCGAAGTCCGAGCCCAAGCCGACGGGCGCTCCCAAGAACGACGACAAGCCCGAAGCGAAGCCCTCAAAGTAGGTAGACCATGCCCGCGCATCAGTACGTTACCACCAGCGACTTTGACGCGCTTGTGGCGGCGGAGGTGCGCGAGAAGCTCTACGCCGACGAGTCCGGCAACTACCAGGCGGCGCTCTTCAATCGCGCCGCCCAGCTCGCCTCGGTCTACATCCGGTCAAAGGCGCTGAACGCTGGGTACACGCTGCCGGAGGACTCGGACGGGACTTCGACCGACGAGGACATGGTGCGCCTCGCGACGCTCTCCGTGCTCGTTCGCTTCGCGTATTCGCGAATGCAGCAGGAGATCCCAGAAGCGCTCAACGAGATCCTCAGCGGCGTTCCTGCCGAGCTGCAGACGGGCGAGACCCCGCTCGTCGACGCGAACCCCGACGCTTTCCACGGGGTGGGCGGCGTGAAGATTGGCTCCTCCTCGTCGGACGGAGAAGCGCGCGGCTCTGTGTTCCGCGACCTGCAGGACTGCTTCTAATGGTCTCCGTTACCGTCGATACGAGCGGCATCAACGAACTGAACTCCGCGCTTCGTGGCGTTCGCGTTCGGATTGAGAAGTCACTTCAGCCCGCTCTTGGCCCATCCGCCAAGGAGCTGCGCAAAGAGATCGTGGCGTCCGTTCGCGCGCAGCGCGGCATGAACGGCGAGAAGTGGCCAAAGAAGAAGGGTCGCGGGAAAGCGATCCAAGGCGTCGCCGACGAGGTCTTCGTCGAGCCGAAGGATCAGAGCATCCTGCTCGGCGTTCGAGGCCCTGGCGTCTACCACCAGTTCGGCACACCGACGCTTCCGGCGCGTCCGTTCCTCCCCGTGGATCGGGACGGCGTGCCCAAGTTCGAGAAGGGTCGAGCGCGCCGCTGGCTGCGCCAGACCCTCGAGCAAATCAGCCGGTACATTATGACCGGTAACACGCGCCTCGCGAGCCGCCGTCGCATTGAGCCTCGCTAGTGGCCCACCTCGCTTCAGAAGCGATCATCGGGGCGATTCGCTGTCGCCTTGAGGAGGGCGCCGATCCGCCCGTGCGTGCGATCCCTACCGGCACCTACGGCGACGGCGTCCACGAGGGTCAGCCGGAGGCCACCGATGCCCTGCGCGCGCTCGTGAACCCGCGCGTCGAGGTGATCATCGCGAGCGTCACCCGCGCGCCGCAGACGCCTCCGCAGCCGGGCAACTTGATTCTCTACGACCTCGTCATCGAGGTGCGCTGCGTTCGCAGCTTCACAGCGAAGCATTCGCTCGACACCAACGCGCGCGCAGCGTTGCGCGCCGCAATGGCGACCGACGCGGACGTCATCGCGCAAGCGCTCACGTACCCAGGTGCGCTGCGCGTCGACGGCACGGGTGAGACAACCGGGCTCGTGTCCGGGATGCTCCGGCACACCGGCTCGGTCGTGGACCCCATCGATTTTGAGGACGGCCAGGGCGGTCGCCTCGTGACCACCCATTCGTTCTCCGGCGTCGCCTGTGTCGCGCCGGCCACTGCCTAGGAGCCTTCATGGCCCAGACTATTGAGCTGCAAGCGCTGCAGCGCGTTGCGGTCACGGAGGAGTCCGCGCTCCAATACGCCACTGACCTCACTGGCTCTGCGACCTTCCGGGATGTTCCCTTCCAAGAGGGGACCGCGGCGGTTGCCCTCAACGAAGAGATCCTCGAGACGCAGGAAGCGCAGCAGTTCATTGATGCGTACCCGCGCACGGTCCGCGGACCGCGCAGCGCCGAGCTGTCGTTTTCGATGGTGCTCGCGCCCACTGGCTCACCTGCCGGTGACGGCGTGGCGTCCCCGACGTTCGACAGCAACGCGGCGATGCTGATGCTGAAGGCGTTCTTTGGCGCGACGGACGATGCCAACGCCGGCACAACCTTCCAGGCTGTGACCGATGCCGCCAACTGGACGCTGACCAGCGCCGCGGGGTTTCCGAACGCTGGCGCGCTTGGTTGGGTCGATAGCGCCGGCGCGTACCACATGCGCGAGCTGGTGACGTCGAGCGCGCCAAAGGTGGCGCTTCCATCAACTCCTCTGGTGTCCGACGTCGCGTATGCGTCCACATCCATCTACCTCGCGAGCAACCCGCCAACGACGATTCAGATGATTGTCGAGGGCGCGAACTCCGAGGACCGCTGGGTGTTGATGGGCGGCCAGGTGACAGCCGCGCCCACGCTGACGATTCCCATCGGGGACCTCCCGACTATCTCGTTCACGATCACCTTCGCGGACTGGGAGAAGCTCGGCGCCGCCGCGATCACTCCGGCGACCTACGACCTCTTCCGGCCCGTCTACACACAGGGCCATTTCGTCGCTCAAGTGGGCGGGACCACAACGTTTCAAGAGCTCGATATCGCGAGCGCCGCATACACGCTCAACTCGCCGGTGTTTCAAGCTGTCACCTCTCCTAGGGGAACGCCGTCGGGTCGCAGCACGGTGCGTTGCTTCCGGCGGATTCGCGCCGTCCCGGCAGCCGCGGTCGCCATCTCGCTGCCCTATGAGGATGACCGCTGGTTCACGGAGCGCGACGATCGCGAGTACTACCACCTCGGCTATCAGATCGGGAACGCCCCTGGCGAGACGATTCTGATCACCGTGCCCAAGGCGCAGGTCGTCAACGTCCAGCGCGTCGACGAGACCGGTCTCGCGTACCAGAGCGTGGAGTTCCGAAGCACCATCGATAGCTTCGTGACCGGCACCCAAACGGACCAGCGTCGCAGCGCGATGCGCTTCCACTTCGGGTAACATGACCTACACGATTCGATACCGGCGCGCCGAAGCTTGGCGCGGCCACCGGTGGATCGTTACGTCGGTCGACGGACGTACCCTCGCCAAAGGCTGGGTGCGTCCAGACGGCACCGTCGACCACGACATGGGCGAATGCCCGCCAGGTGCCACTCAGGAGATCGCGGCCCGCTTCGGGAGACCGGAGACCGCCAGCGACGAAGAGGAGTGATCCAGAGGGAGAGTGCACGTGCACTCGACAAGTCTTATGCGCGTGGTGTCCATGGCGGACAGCGCGATCGACGTCATGGCCATGGCGCGAAACCACACGGCGAAGCCGTACATGGAGCAGCGCGAAGAGGAGTTGCTGGAGTTCATTCCAGGGAAAGAGCCAACCTGGTTCTACCTAACTCCGTTGCCGACCAGCATCTTCTCGACGTGGGTTCAAGCAGCTCGCAGCGAGTACGAGCGGTACCGGCGAAGCTTTCAGTTTGGCGTGTCGAAAATCGAACGATGTCACTTGATGGACGGGCGTCCACCGATCCCGGTTCATGTCCCCACCGCGCAGCAGCAATCCATCGCCGGCCCCGTTGCGCACTGGACAGACAAAGAGCTCGACGAGCTACCGCCAATCTTCATCGAGGAGATCGGTAGCGTCGCCTGGTCTCGGAGCTACTGCCCAAAAGCGCTCGGGGGAGTCTGTGTGCCGCCGCCTTCGTTAGTCTACGTTTGGACACAGAGAGTCTCCCAGGCTGCGGCCGCTGCCGCATCACGACTCCGATCCCAGAGGTGCGAAGAGCTCCGGGCGGAGGCAGAGATGGCCCGAGTTGGCGAGCAGGATACAGATGCTCCTGCGACGGCATCAGCCACACCGCCAACGGACCCCGGCACCCAGGCGCCGTAGCAACCCTGCGGGTCATTGGCGAGATCACCGGGTACCAACCGCCGACGTGTCCGTGGCGTTCGTTCGAGGACCCAATCGTCCGCGACACCCTCGCGCTCTTTCGCACGTGCCGCATCGACGAGAACGGTCGTGCCGACCTCCTCTCTCTGAAGGCACAGGACCCCCCACACCACCTGTGGGACGCGATCCAAATCTACCAGCACGCGCTCGCGAAGAGCATCGAGCAGCGGCGGAACGAAGAGTCGAAGAAAAAACCCAGGTCGAATCATGGCTGAAGTCTTCTCAAATACGATTGAGTTCAAGGGACTCAACAAGGCGAAGACGGACTTCGACAAGCTCTCCAACTCCGTCGACGAGTTCGAGAAGACCATAAAGAAGTCGGGCAAGTCGGCTGGCTCACTGGCTCGGGACTTCAACGAGGTTACGGACGCCGCAAAGAAGGTGGTCGGTACGCTACGCGCCGGGATTGGCGTTATCTCCGACCTGGCCGACGCCTTCGAGCGTCAGATGGCGGTGATGAACCGCTTCACGGGGAACGTCGACGAAGCGCTTCGCCGGACCAACGGGCTGATTACGCGCTTCGATGCGATGGCCGCGTCAGCGACCGCAAGCCAGGCGGGCCTCACCCTTAGTGCACAAGCGATGGGGGATGTGGCCGTAGCGGCCTCGGAGTTCGCAGCATCGACCGGTGGAGATGCCACCGAAGCGCTCGACAAGCTCACCCGCGCCCTCGCTCAGGGAGAGGAAGGCGCGCTGCGCGAGTTTGGCATCTCGCTGGGCAACGCGAAGACGCAGGCCGACCGTCAGCGAGTCGCGCTTGAGCAGCTGAACCGCCAGTACGGAAACGCCGAGTCGAGCGCAGACACCCTCGCCGGCAAGCTTCAGGTTCTCGAGAATCGGCTCGCCGACGCGGCTACGGACATGATCCGCACGGCGAACGAGACGGGCTCTCTCGATCGCGCGTTCGACAAGCTCGAGGGCAGCACGACTCGCCTGTTCGAAGAGCTGGTCGGGCTAGACGACGAGCCGCTGAGCGCGACCGAGCGCTTGGCAATCAAAGGCGCCGCATTCATCGAGGCGCTTGCTGAAGAGTTCGAAGACTTTACCGAGTTTGTCGTTGCCGCCAAGGAAGCGCTCGAAACACTCGGACAGGTTCTGCTCGAGAATGGGGGCAGCGTCGGTGACGCGTTCTTCGATCGCCGAACGCTCGAGGCCTTCGCCCGCGTAGGCGAGGCCGAGCTCGACGATAGAGATACGACCCTCGGCGACCGCGTCGAGAGGATCACCAACTTCAATACGGCGACGGTGCTCGAGGGACGCCAGCAGCAAGCTGGTGCTGACCCGAGGAACCCACAAACGACGTTCACACGTGGTTCTCGTGAGTCGCTCGATGAGGTCAACAAGGCGGAGCTCGCGCGGAAGGACCTGATCCAAGAGCAGGTTCGCCTCAACGAAGAGCTCGCCGAGAACGACGCCGCAAAGATCGAGGCGGCCAGTCGGCTGCTGGAGCTCGAGAAAGAGCGAACCGCCGAAGCACAGCGGCAAGCGGACCTCTCCGCAAAGGCCAAGCTCGCACTGCTTGAAGAGCTAGAGCTCGAGAACGAAGCCGCCGAGCTCGAGAAGATCAAGATTGCCCGTGAGGCGGATGCCGCAGAGATGCGGCTGCAGACGCAAGAGGATCTGCAGCGCACCCTGCAGCGCACGCAGGCCGGGTTCGACGGGATCGCGGAGATCGCGACCGGGACAATCGACCTGCTCCAGGCCGGCAACCTTTCTCTGAAGGAAGCCTTCCAAACTTCGCTCGACGCCTTCCTCCGAAGCTTCGCGCGGGAACAGGGCCTGAAGTCGGGAGAGGCCGCCGTAGAGGCCATCTCGCTAGCATTCACCAACCCACCAGCTGCGGCATCGAAGGCGACGGCCGCGGTTGGGCACGCCGCACTCGCCGCTGCCGCAGGCGGAGCGGCCGCGGCCATTCCGACTCCAGGTGGAGGCGGTGGCGCTGGGGGCGGGGCGACTCGCCCCGAGGCCGTGGGCGGCGGTCGCAACACGGGCGGCGGTGGTGGTGGCACCACGATCATCAACTTCAACCAACCCGTTTCTCAGGACGAGGTTGGCCGTCTCCAGGCAAGAGCAGAGCGCGAAGCGCGTCGTAGGTTTGGTGACTGATGCTTCGCATCGAATCGGGCATCAACACTACCAAGGTCCCGCTGTCCGGCTTCTTCAACGATGGGTCCGGTAACACGGAAGTTTCGGTCGCGTCGGGCACGTACTGTCACACCGACCTCAGCGGCGTGCTGGGCGCGGGTCGCTACACGTCCCTGGCGGCGGCAGTCGAGGCCGCGCTGAATGCGGCCTTCGCCTCTTCATGGACGGTCGTCTACGATAGCGCCACTAGCGCCTACACAATCACCTGCTCAGTCACGTTCTCGTACACGCTGACCAACTCGCTTGGGCTAGCGTTGGGGTTCAGCGGTTCTGACGCTGGCGCGCTCTCATACTCCAGCGACGTGCGCCCGTACTACCTGATTGTGGGCACAATCGGGGAAGCCAGTGTGGTGAGTGACGACCGCGAGCAGCGAGGTCGCGTCCGTGGCTCGGTCACCGAGGATGGCACCCCTTACAACGTGGCGCCCGTGTCGATCGCGAAGACTTTGGACTTCCGCGTTCCGCTTGAGCCGCACTCGGCCACACACAAGCGAAAGGCCACCGCGTCCGTTCCGTGGACGTGGGAGGACTTCTACGAACATGATCGTGGCGCCGAGCCGTTCCTTGCGTCGAGCACGGCCCTCGGGGACGCGGTCCTAGTCATGCGCCCGAACGCCGCGCAGTTTTTTCCTCGCCGCGAGGTGCAGGACTTCGACGACTACTGGAACGTGGACATTGAAGGCTTTCTGCAGGGGCGGCTCTAGCGGTCACCCATGTGGGTGACGACAGTCAGCGAGCGAGCCCGTACGGTAGCGGCATGACCCGCTTGCTGATGATCGTCGCTCTCCTCGCTGGATGCGTGAGGGCGTACTCGCAGACCTGGACCGAGGTAAAAGCCGTTGAGTGGATCGGTCGCGACGACGACGGGAACATCCAATTCCTTGAGCTGCGGGGACGCTACCGACAGCAGGGCGAGTTCGTCAGGTTCCTCGGAAACGAGGTCCGGTTAGTCCAGTGCGGCGAACGAGGCTGCAGCGGCCAGACGCTTACCTCGCTCGAAGTTGAGCGCCGGGCGCCAGAGCCGCGAGAGGATCCCGCGCCCCAGCAGCCCGAGCGTCCTCGGCGTCGGGACGCGACTCCGACGTTCTAGTTCGGCTCGAACTCTGCCCCAGCACTCCAGACGCAGAAGGTCTCGCCTGGGCAGCCAGGTATCGCGCTGCCGCTTGTGAAGATCTGCAGTCCGTATGCGGGCTCGCCATCGAACAGCAGCAGCTGACCAAGAGAGAGATCCTCGTACCTGCACTCCCACGCCACCACACCCGATGCTGGGTTGTTGCTGCCTTGAAACGTAACCGGGTTGGGGCTGGGCGCGGCGGCTGAGCACGCCACTTCCTGGGTGCATAAGTCTAGGCATCGCTGGTCGGGAGCCGGGTCTTCGAAGAAGCAGCCGTGATCACGCGCGACATAGTCTGTGATTGGGGTTGCCGTTCCCTCGACCTCGTCTTGGCAGACGTCGGAAGAGCCCGAGCAGGCAACAAGAAACATAGCAATGAGCTTCGGTGAATCCACGGCGTATCGTCTCGAGATCGAGGGGCTTGGCATTCAACCTGTGTCTTCGCCCGCCCTTGAGCAAACGCTAGCAGACGGCAGGGTCCGTGTGGACGGGCTTCTTCGCACTGGCCTGCAGCGAGAAGAGGCGACGGATATTGCGCGAGGCACGCTTGAATCAAGCGGGATGACCGCGTTTGTGGTCGACCGCCGCGACAACACTGGAAGCATCTTCACACGATGGTTCGCTCAGAGGCCGTTGGTCCGAACATGGCTGACCACCGACGTTCCTGCGACGGGAGCGGCCACGGTTGGGGTCGTCAGCTCGGCGGGGATCGCCATAGGCTCGGTCGTTCACATCGACACCGAAGCGCTGCTTGTCGACACAGTCCCTGATGACTTTTCCTTCACCGTAACCTCGTCGGGTCGAGGGCACTGGGGGACGATACGACAGCAGCACTACGCGGGTGATGACGAAAACGCGAACCCAATCGTGTCGGTCGAGAGGCCACTGTCGATCGAAGGTCGCCGCGCCTACCTCTATCGCTACATCTTGGGGGAGGACGACCTTTCAGGCTTCGGAACCGCCGTCTTCACCGGCATCCTCACGAAGGACGCGCGCCTGGAGGCGGACGGTGCGGTGTGGAGCCTACTCATCGATCCGCTGACGGAACTCCTGAACCAGGATCTGGGCGCTGACCTTTCGGAACCGACGTCGATTCGGGGCGTCTTCTATCCCTCGACCCGCCCGGGTCGGTTCACTCTCGCTCGGTCAACTACGCCCGACATCACCGGCGTTACGAGCGACCGTGAGTTCTTCGAAGCAACAGGCTTCTTTGAGTCCCAAGAGAGCTTTACTGCGTACCTGAATGCGCCCACAGCCTCCGGTGGCCTTGCCCTCTCCACGCGACTGAATGCATGGGCGGGCATCACCGACGCCGAAGCGTTCGTCGCCAACACTGGCCATTGGGGTATTCGCTGGAGCGGCACCGACTTCATCGTCCAAGTTCCCGAAGGCTCCGCCAGCGCCCTACCCCTGATCGACGGCACCATTCAGGTGCCAGACGATCCCAGCGCCCTGCCCCTCGGAGTAAAGGCCATCGTGTCCGGCGGGGGCGGAGCGACCCAGCAGGGCAAGGTTCCTCGCGGGATCTTTGGTGCGGCGGCGCTTGGCCCGGTGGGCACTGGCGCACTGTCGCCCCTGAATCTCTACCTGGGCGGACTCGTGCGACCGAGTGCCGGGGATTCGATCGCTATTCGCTGGCCGGACGACACCGAGGCGCTCTACGAGGCGGTAAGCGCAGACGCCGACGAGGGGTTCGCCCAAGTGCGCAGCGCGAGCGTGCCCGCTGAACGGGGCATGTTCCCCGGCCAGCTCCCAGAGATTCGCGTCTTCCGAACCTATGTGACGAGCGGCTCCCTCAACGATTTCAGGTCGGCGTTGCTCGCCAATGCGCCTGTGCTCGCCAACCGTGGCGGCTCCCCGTTTGTGACGTCCTTTGACTTCGACGTCTGGGAGTTTGAACTCGCGCGCGCCGCAGGCGGCCGTTCGTTCTTGCTGAGTAGGCAGTACATCGCGACGGAGTCGATCAAGCTCGCGGAGTTTCTGGAGGAAGAGTTCAAGCTCGCCGGTGTCTATCCGATCCTGAATCTCGCTGGCCAGATCGACGTTCGGCAGCTCCAGCTACCCACTTCGACCAGCATAGCGTCGCTGACGATCGACGATTCCGTGTTGACCCCTGACGACCCACCACGTTGGGAGAGAAACGCATTCGGGTCGATTAGCGTCGGCGTGCTCAAGACTGGATATGAGCCAATCCAGGACCGGCACATGGGGACGACGTACGTGGTGCGCGACCGGATCGCCCTCGGGATGAGAAAGGCTCCGCGCGAGCTGGAAATCAAGCCAAAGAGCACCGAGCTGGTCGCTGTCGACCAGGCGCAGGCGGTCGAGATTTTCTCCCGCGCACTCGGGATCTTCGGCCGCCCGTACGTGATGGTGACGTGCTCCGTGATCCCCTCGATCATGTATGAGGCAACACTCGGCACCATCGTGAAGTTTTCAAACGCTTCGTTGCCAAACGTGCTTACGGGAAGGCGCGGATTGGGCACCGAGAATGCCGCCGCCGGCCTCATCGTTGGCCGGAGCTGGTCCTTCGAAGGAGAAGAGCGCGGCACGCTCAAGATTCTCATCTCAGACCAGAGCATCGCTGGCTACGCGGCATCGTGCTCTGTGCGGAGCAATGCGCTCGTAAGCGGCACCGAGTACGACCTCACCGTCGACTTCATGGATCCGCTCAACGTCGCGAGCATAGCCCCGGCCGGGGCGGTCCTCTCAGACTTCTACGCCGTTGGCGACTTCCTCGAGATCCTGGAGTTCAACACCGCGACCACCACTCCGGTTCAGGGCACCGTAACCGCCATTGACGACGACACCGGGGTGATACGGGTCGACTTCGACTCCGCCCCCGTGTTCACAGGCAACCAGTATCTGCGGTTCGCGGACGCGAACAACGCCTCCCAGTCGCAGCAGCGCTACGCCTACTACGCAGACTCCTTTTCCGAGCTTCCGTTTGGCGCGAAGGTGTTCTCAGCATGAGCACCTCGATCTGGGAGTCGCTCATCGCCATCGAAGATGCCGAACACGACGAGCTCGAGGCGACCGATACAGTGGCTCACCGGGTGCTGCTGAACAATGTTTCTCATCTCGCCGACAGCTGCGGGCAGCCTCTCATCGCGTGGACATCATCCAACCCGGTCTCGAGAGCCATCGCAGAATCGGCGGTGTGGCATCGCCTCTGGAACTCCCCGACGTTCGCGGTTCGCACCCGGCCCGATGGCGAGAGTTATCGGATCCGCACGCGACTTCGCGGCGAGTTTCTGACGGGATCTGGCAATGCGAGTTTCGCGGTCACATTGGCTTCGGCGCTCGACCCGGGCGCCCACGTTCGAGAGATCTCCGCCTACGCGGAGGCCGTGAATGACACACCTCCGCGCTCGTACGTCTCTCCAGCGCTAGAAGTCTACTCATCCACCGTTGGCGCCGGTGACGCCTGGATCGCCCCCGTTCAAAACGGCGGGCTTCTGTCACTCGCATCTCCGACCGCATCCATCGAGAGCACCGATGATGTGCTCAGCGGCGACATCATTTCCGTTCCGGTTTACTCCGCGACCCTAGTTGTGTGGGCGCTCGCAGAGACGACCAAGCCCGACGCAGATCTTACCGGCCTCTACGCAGCTGAGTACTTCGGAACATGACCATTCGAGTACCTGTCAGTCGAGGCCAGATCGTTGAGTCTTCTCTCCTCAACGGTCTCCCGGTGTCGGCCACCGACTGGCGAACCATCGCCAGGCTGCAGAACTGGTTGCGCTCCAGGGGACGACAGCTCGTTCCAACGTTTCGCCCTGACCATTCCGCGCTTCCCGCAGGGGACACATACACCTACGCGGTGTTGCTTCGTCCGTCGTTTCCGAACTTCGTCCGGCTCTGGTCTGCAACGCTGCGAGGAACAGGCGGCAGCTTCACCGAGTTCGGCGGCGGGTCCGTCTCTGGCACCTCGCCGCTATTCACTGAGGTTGGACCCGGAACCGCTCCCGCACCGACGCAGAAGCGACAAGAGCTAGGAGCGCAGTCAAACGCCGAGGTGCAAACAACGCTTGATGTGACAACTGGAGCGACATTCCCCATCGAGGTAGACGCGCTTTCGGTCTGGGAACTGCCTCGCGCGGTTCTGACCCCTGCCATCGCCAACGAGCTCGCAGCGGTGGAGGGGCCCTTCACCAGTGAGCAGCCGATCTCGAGGGCGGCGTTCGATGACATCTGGGACATCGCAAACCAGAGCTCTCCTGGTAACCGGGTCTTCGCGCACTGGGCAGTGCCGTACATCACAAGCGGTGGGACCACGACCCAGTTCGCTGCGTCGACCACATCGGGCACCTACGCCGATGTGTTCCACGCGGACATCCCCGCCCTCGCGCGCAAGCTGGACTTCGGAGCGACCCAACAAACCGCCGCAGCCAAGGTGTTCGCCTGGGTGTCTGACGGAGCAACTCAAGGTGAGGTGAGGCTAGCACCGACTCTCGGATCTGCTGGCACCGCGATCACCATCACCAACACTTCCCCTGCTTGGTCCACCGAGCTCACCGCAAGCCTCGACTGCGAAGACCTCGGTACCGCCGACGGGCTGCAGGGCGGGACATTCGACGGAGTGCAGGTTGAGTTCCGTCGGACAGCCGGTGCCGGCACACTCTTCGTCGCGTCGGCAGTCGCCTACGAGCCGTAGCTAGTCTTCGAGATGGGTATCTACGCGGAAACCGGTCTGGAGAGCGAGTGCGCGATGCGAAGGTGGCGCCCCGCGCCAAACAAAACGAACCCTGCGATGGCAAAGCAGAGGCCAGAGACGATAGGCCAGAAGGCGCCGCCTACGGAAAGCTCGCGATCTTTAGGATCGCCTTTTCAATCTTCTGCTTTGCATCCACGTACTCATCGCTCATTGCCCGAGACTGACGCCGGTGATGCGCGTCGCGCAATCCTGAACGTAATCGCTCACCCGAGTTGGTGAGCAGCAACCCTCATGACTCCCCGCACCATCCGCCGCCGCGATCAACTCGCCGAGCGCAAGGCTGCGAAGCGCGCACAGAAGCGCCTTGATCACTCGCTGGGCCTGATGCGTTCGGCGCACAAACGCGCCTCAAAGCGCGGCGAAGACTTCACGCCCATCCGGGCGTCCATCACTCACCTACTCCAGCTCGCAGCGATCCCCGGCGTTGAGATGACGCCTGCCGACCGCGAGTACCTGACCTCACTCCAGCCTGACGCCGCTCCTTAGCGGCCACTGAGGACACCATGGCAGCAGTCAACCCCGCGGACTACAGCGTCGCGGCGAACGGCGACATTCGCTACACGGGCACCACGACGACCAACACCGTGCTTGAGTTTCACCGCTGGCTTCAGGACCTGGCCGACGATGCGACCTCAGCGGGCGATGACCTGATGGACATCACGCAGGCGACGCCCTCGGATCGTTCGACCGACAACATCATCACGCTGCTCGCGCCGTACAACATCGACGATGCGACCGCGGAGGTCCTCTTCGACGGATCGATCATTCAAGCCAACGGCGACACGATCTACGACGGTATCGTCAACTTCGGAAACGCGACGCACATCGAGGTCATTCAGAACGGCGCGCTGATCGCGAACGACTTCTGGAACCTCGGCGGGAGCGGCCTAAACGGCGACACCGCTGCAGGGATCAGCCACCGTTTCATGGTGAAGGTGCGGGACGCGGGCGCAGACATCGACGGCCGCAGGCTTATCGGCACAAGCCGCGAGTTCGGCTTCACTTACTCCGAGTTCTCGATCAACGGAACGACGCGCGGCAACAACGTCCTCGCGCTCTCGCAAAGCGCCGACCTCAACAACCAAACGGTCGCCGGCACCGTCGCGACGTGGACCGACGTGGTGAACGGCAACGAGGGATACACCGCGATCGACGTCAACGGCGACACGACCGACGAGTTCTACTACTCGGATTGGGATCGCGGCTCGAGGTCCATCAACCAGTTCTACGAGCGGACGAAGTGGCTGACCCGACGCGGATCGGCGGAAACGCTCTATGGTCTCTCTGGCGAGATCTTCCGTGGGATCACCCACGAGATCGACATCGACAATCCGACCGGCACGTTCCAGGAGCCGGAGGGTGTTTCGTGGCCGACCGGCACGGGTCAGCTCCTCGCGATCGATTCGACGACCGCGGGAACGAAGATGTGGATCCAGCTGCTCACTGGAGTCGCGCCCACCGACAACGACACGATCACGGGCGGCACATCGACTGCGACGGCGCAGGTCAACACCACGGTCACGACTCGGTCGCTAAGCTTCCCGTTCTCGGGCGCATCGACCGGCTCTGCGATCATCGGCGCGTACGGCTTGGGCATCGAAGCAACGGACCTCAGCGCGTCCGACCAGCTGTTTGATCTCACCAACACGGTCCGCGTCCCGCCCAACAACGTCTCGTTTACGGTCAACGGCTTGGTGAGCGGCGAGGACCGCGTGCTTGTTGGCCCCGAAGATGGTGCCGGCGGACTCGACCTCGACCAGCTCTCGCTCAGCGGAACGCTTAGCGGCGGCGCGGTCACCTCCGTTTCGGTTTCCACGGCGATCCCCACGGACACGCCGAGCACCGGCACCATTCGCATCCTCGTCAACACCGGGCGGTATCAGCGGGTGTCATACACCAGCTATTCCGGGTCGACGTTCACCATCCCATCGACTGACTTCAGCGGCGACAACGCGACCAGCGGAAACAACGTTTTCATCAGCTACATCGATGAACTTGCCGGCGCCGCGACCGCAAGCTTCACGGGGGTCTACCTCGCCGACCGCACGCTGTTTGTCCGCGTGAGGGATGGCGGTGGGACGCCCATCAAGACGTTCGAATCGACCGGCTCACTCGGCTCCGCCGGTGGCTCTTCGACGGTGATCCGCACTTCCGACGCCTAGTGAGGCATGGCCTACCGCGACGACATCGCAGCGCTCAGCCCCGATCACCACTGGCCTTTTGAGGCCAGTAGTGCCGACATCATCGGCGCGGCGACGGGGACGGACACCTCGGTGACCTACACGGGCGCAGCGATCGCGGAGGACGCCACCAACGCGCTCTTGATCAATGCCCGCACCGACCGGGTGACGATCCCCGACCTCGCGACCATCACGGGCGCGCAGACGCAGAAAGCCATCGCCGGATGGTTCCGCACCTCGGCGATCCAAACGCCGCCTTGCCGCATCGTCGGCGACGGCGGAACGACCTCGTCTTTCGCTTTCATCCTCGCCTTCGGCAACCAGGTGATGCTGGAGTCTTTTACCGCGAGCGGGGTCGTCCAGATCTTCGGTGACACCCCACTCGTGCCGAACCGCGACTACCACCTCTGTGGGATCTTCTCGGGCAACGGGAACAATAACCTGGTGCGCTTCTACCTCGATGGGGTGGAGCAGCTCGACGCATCCCCCGCGGATCGCCAGCCCGATACCGCGTCGCTCCCCGATCGGAACGCGACCGAGTTCGGCGACCCCGTCGGCACGGTGGCAGTGGGTGGTGATGCGGTGATCCTCGTCGCCCCAGTCAACGGATTCTACAACCACTGGGCGAGCTGGAACAGCACCGGCGCCGAGCTCACCACGACGCAGGTGAGAGAGGAGCTCTTCGAGAAGGGTGCCCTCCCCGACGTTACGATTTCGACGGGCACGCAGGCCGCGATGCAGTCGTCACTCGATGCGCTCGCGAGCACCGCGCGCCCCAACGCACCACTTTGCATCCGCGTCGAGGACATCTCCGGCGGAGGCGACCTTAGCCTCTCTGCGGACGCGATCACCTTCGACCCGCTCGCTTCGATCCACGTGCAGTGGATGGGCGCGGGAACGCTGACGTGGGAGAACGCCAGCGGCTCGGATGCTTCGATTGGCAGCACGCCGAACGGCGGCACCATCGTCTTTGAGAAGCCGGTCACCGTCCGCGTCACGGCCCTCAACGCTTCGACGCTGGCCCCGATTCAAAACGCGCGGGTGCGACTCGAGGTTGCGAGCATCGAGATCCTGCAGGGTCTGACCGATGCGTCGGGTCAGATCAGCGCGACCTTCGGCTTTACCGGCGATGTCGCTGTCACAGGGCGCGCGCGCAAGGGCGACGGCAGCGACCCGTTCAAGGAGGGCCCGGTCGCCGGAACGATCACGACCGACGGCGCCGACCTAGTGGCGCTCCTCATCCCCGACTCGTAGCCATGGGCGACATCACCGTACAGCGCGGAACCGCGGCCATTGGCAGCGGGGGCGGGACAGCTGCGCCCCCAATCACCTTCGGCTCCCTCGCGAGCACCATCGTTTGGAACCGCAACAACCGCCGCATGCATGGCGGTCGCGATGACCAGAACGCCGGCAACCTCGAGGGCGACGACATGTCCGGCGGGATCCACCTCGCCTCGACAAGCCAAATCGATTTCGATCGCGAGGGCGCATCCCAGGCGAGCAGCATGCGTTTCGCGTGGGAGTCCTGGGAGTACACTGGCGCTCCCGGCGGACTGCATGAGTTCATCGTGCGAGGCCGCTTCCAGCTCACGCTGACCGGCAACAGCACGACGGCTGCGGTTAGCGGGATCGCCGACATCGACCGGTGCATTCCGATCATCACTGGGCTGCTCACGACGCAGACGACCGACAGCGCCGACGCTGCTACGGCCATCGCCTGGCTCAGCAGCGGCACGCTCAACGTCAAACGAGGCGCTGCTTCCACGGGCACGACTCGTGTGTACGTAACCGTCGTCGAGTTCACTGGCGCCGCGTGGCAGCTGGCGCACGGGCGCCTCGAAAGCAACGCCGACTCGGGCAGCATCTCGCTCGTCGATGCAGCGGACGGGCAGACCGCAGGCGGTGGAGACATCGCCGACTGGTCACAAGCCCACATCCACCATCAGTTTGTCGGTAACCAGCTCAACAACGTCGACGACGCGATCTCGGACACCTCGGCGCGATACGAGCCAGGCGGCGACACTTCAACGGTCGACTTCGACTTCGACCCGAACCACGTCGACGCGGGAGGCGCCGGCAGCCGCGCCGAGCACTTCGTCCACGTCCTCCGCAACACCAGCATGGTCGTCACGAGGTTCAGCGACACGCAGTCGCTGGGCTCGGCGATGAACGTCGACATTAGCTCCGCAGGCCTGTCCAACCTATCGGAGGCATCCATCGACGTCTCCCGCACCTCGTCGGGTACAGGTACTGCGTACGGCCGCGGTTGGGTCAACGCGCAGCTGACGTCGACGACGAACGCCGAGCTCTGGGTCCACCGCTCCGGCAACACGATCAACACCCGGATTGAGGTCATCGACCTCGTCAATCTCGGGCCAATCGGCATCACCGACCTCGACGATGAGGTCATCGGCGTCGGAGAAAACGACAACACGATCACCGGCTTCGGTTTCGGCGCGATTCAGGGCACGGGCCTGGTCGAGCTTGCGGACTCGGGCGACTACGGCACTGCGACCCGCGTCACGCAGACCATTGATACGTGGTCCGACACGTCGATCCAGTTCGACTCGGTCGGCGGGATCGCCGAGGGCACCGCATTCGTCTTTGTCACGAACGACAACGGCGAGCGCTCGGGCGCATACCGCGTCACCTACGGCTCTCCTCCCTACAACGAGATCGTTGGCGCGCTCGCACCCGACCACCACTGGCAGCTCGACAACAACTACAACGACAGCGCAGGCGATCGGCCGATGACGACGGACATCGTCGGAACACAGACGTTCGTTACGGCGCCCATCTGCGAGAAGAACACGCACACGTGGCAAATCGACGACGTCCTCGATCGTCGCGGAGTTGCGGACACTGCCAACATGAACCTCGCGGGCCTCACCGCCCGTACCATGGGCGGATGGATCCAGCTCGGTGGCATTCAGCAATCGCTCGCCGCGATCTACAAGGAGGGCGGCGCGGTCAACAACCTCGCCTTTCTCGTAGGGTTGGGAAACACGCTCGTCGCTCAGCTTGCCGACACGAGCGACGACCAGGCGCAGGCATACAGCGACTTTCGTCTGACTGCGCAGCGCCCCTACCACATCGCTTTTCGCTACGACTACGGCGTCGGCACGCCGGAGTTCCGGCTTCTGATCGACGGTGTCGTTCAGACGGTGACCGACGGGAATCCACTCACCTCGACCGACCTCGACTCGCACAGCGGAGACATCAACTGGGGTGACCCCGACAACAACCTGGAAATGGGCGGCACCGACATTGCGTTCGCCGGCCCCGAGGATTGTCAGTACGCGCAGTGGGCGACGTGGCGCGTCGCCCTGACGGATGCTGACGTCCGCAACGAGCTCTTCGAAAAGGGCGCGCTGCCCACAGTGACGATCACGGCGGGTACGACGGCCGCAATGCAGACACAGCTTGACGCGCTGGCAAGCACGCTACGACCCGACGCCCCGCTGGCGATCCGAGTGCAGCAGGCGACCGATGCCGCGAACTTCGAGCTCGTCGCCAACGACGTGACCTTCGATCCGCGCTGCTCGATTCACCTGCAGTACGTCGGATCTGGCGTTCTCACGTGGGTCAACGGCGGGACATCCGACGCCTCCATTCTAAGCACGCCCAATGGCGGCACGATCTCACTCGTCGAGACCGTTCCCGTCACCCTCACGGTGCGCGACATCACCGACAGCTCCGTGGTTCAGGATGCTCGCGTTCTGCTCGAGGCAGCGGCTGGAGGGCCGCTCGCTGTGGGCACCGACATCATCAGCGGCACGACCGATGTCGCGGGCCAGATCTCGACGGAGCTCCGCTTCTCGACAGACCAGCCGGTTACCGGTCGCGTGCGGCGTGCATCGACGGGGACTCGCTACAAGACGTCGGCGATCTCGTCGACGGTCACGAGCGCGGGACTGGACCTCACTGTCTTCCTGATTCGGGACGAGTAGCCATGCATACCGAAGCGATTCAAAAGAACATCGCCGCGCTCAGCATCACGCTCGACCAGGTGCGCGCGAAGAGCGACGCTGCGACTCAGCGCGTCGAGCAGCAGGCGCGGGAGATCGCCCAGCTCAAGGCGCAGGTACAAGCGCTTACGACGCAAATCGCAATGATGCGGGCAGGTGTCTAGTGGCGCTATCCGTCGACTGGAGCACGCGGGTGATCACGGTTCCGCGGGCGGACATGGCACTCAAGCAGTCGCTGCCCAAAGAGATCCGCGTCCTCGACATCGACGCTTTTCGCCTCGAGCTGAAGAGCATCGAGGAGAGTGACGATGGCCTCCCTTTCCCCGATACCCATCGGCACAACACCGAGGTTTCGATCGGGGGCGTGACGCTCGCGCGCGTCGTTGAGATCGTCAACGGCTACACCGTGACTTTCGAGGACGGCAACTACGCCGTCGAGATGGTCGGCGCCAATAGCAACTTGGCCGACGTCGCCAACGTCAATCAGGTCTCGGTGCGATCCGCGAACTCGGCGGGTCTCATCAGCAGCAGCGGCACCGACGAAGAGCTCCGCCAATGGGTGCGCGAGATCTGGCAAAGCCGTGGTCTCGACCCGGCCAACCCTGCGATCCACGAGCAGATTTCAGCGACGCTGATTGAGCGGCGCGTACCCAACGACGGCAGCGTGATCAGCCAGGACATCGTCGACGATGAGGCTGGGACGATCACCACGACGAGGACCTAGTGCTACTCCAAAGCATCGCATGCGACGGCATCGGCTTCGGCCTCTCGTCGATCGCGTGCGAGGGGTACGTGTTCGAGGAGCAATCGGTCTTCGCGATCGAGGCCTTCGAGCTCATCGGCTCCGTTCCCTCGGGCCTCCACGGCGCGCTTTTTGAGCGACTGCCGACCGAGGGTGCGCTTCGCGATCGCTCGCTGAATGGTGCGACACCTAGCGGCCTGACGACTCGGCTCTCCGAGGCGCTCGTGCGCGGTGAGCTCCACATGACTCTCGGCCTACTCGGCCACCTCGACGAGGACGTATGAGCAAAGCGATAGACTTTCACGTCGGCGATTTCGGGATCCCACTCGAAGCAACCGTCCGCGACTCAAGCGGCGGGGGCGCCGACATCAGCTTTGCCACGACCATCACGTACCGCATCGTGCGGCCGGACGGCAGCGCGCAGGATTTCGCGGGCGCATTCGTGAACACCGGCACCGACGGGCAGGTCACAGGGACCGTACCCAGCGGGACGTTCCTCGCTCGTGGCGAGCACCAAGTTTTCCTCCGCCTCTCTGACGGCGGCACCCGACAGCAGACCGTGACGCTCGACACGCTCACCGTGTCCGACGCCTACGAAACCTAGGAGCACCAGCCATGAGCACCCCCCGCGAGCGCCAAGCGGCGGACTACACGCCCGGAGAGAACAGCTATGTCTTCGACAGCACGGGCGTAGCGATCGCTCGACAGCTTCCCGCTGATATGATCGGCGACTTCTGTACGTTCACGAACGAGACCGACTCAACGCTCTACGTCCGCTTCGGAGCGGCCGCCCAGACCATCGACACGGCCATGCGCTCTGCCGGCGATCCGCCGGCGCCAGCGGCGAACGCGCCCACGGTGCGCGTGGCGGTCGGCACGACGCTCCGCGTCGGCGTGCCCTTCGACGCGACTCACTTCGCGATGCTTGCCGGCACGGGCGAGATCCGCTGCGAGAGCGCCACCGGAAACGCGGGCAACGCGGGCTGATGACCTTCCTCGATCCAGCGAGGGAGCACCACTTCCTGGGTATCCTCGGCGGTGGCGTGGGGGCGCCGTCTGAGGAGATCCAAGAGCTCACGCTCCTCCTTGTCGGTCAGTCCAACGCAGAGGGCAGAGGCGCCACCGTAGATGCACCCCCCGTGGTGCACACCGGAATCATCACGCCCTCGACGTATCCGTACGACGCGGACACGGCTCCCGGCAACGAAGTCGGCCCAGCGATCATGTTCGCAGATCAGCTCATCGACGCGCTTGCAGGGCGAATCGAGTTTGGGACGATTCGAATCCTCTCGACGGCGACGGGCGGACAGACGGTCACGGAGTTGTTTGGCACCAGCGGTGGCGATGGGGAGTACGCCGTCCAGCGGGATGCCGTGGTGCTTGGGGATTGCGACGAGCCAGGCACGCTGGCCCCGAGAGGGGGTGTCGGTGTCATCCTCCACCTTCAAGGAGAGAACGACGCAAACCCTTCTGACCTCACTGCGGACCCCACGAACTGGTCAGCGCTGACACAAGACTGGCTCGACCACATCATCAACGAGGACTTCCCCGGGATCGATTGGAAGTGGATCGGCTTCGCGCAGCTGTCTCCGTCAATGCCGAGCGGTATCTACACTGACTGGGCGACGGTCCGAACGCAGCAGGCGGCTCTTGAAGACGAGGCGGCGACGCCCCCGCGCTCGATCGTTCCGTACATTGACGACGATCGGCAGCCCGGGGACCTCATCCACATTCGAACAGGCACAACGACCGCGAACGGATGGCGGCGGTGGGTCCCGGCCGCAGTGACAAAATGTGTTGCGGCAGTGAGCAGCTGGTCCCCCAGCCCGATGCCGACACCCGTGCCGCTTACGCTTTCTCCGCTGAGGTGGTTCGAGGGCGATCGCAACTGCGCCCCCGCGTTGTGGGAAGACCAGACCGGCGCGGCCGATCTTGGGAACACCACTCCCGCGTCCCAGCCTCAGCGAATCGAAAGCGACCCTGACTTCAATGGCCTCCCGTCTTTGTCATTCGATCCCGCCGACAACGACTCTCTGGTTGAGCCGGCGGTCGGCGGCGACCTCAACGTGCTTCATGATGGCACTGGGGGAACCGCAGCATTCCTTGTCCGAACTGCGGGCAACGGCACACAGCAGACACTCTTCACGTCAATGGGCCCTTTCTCAGGGGCCAACGTCGGGCTGTTCATTCGCTACGATGCGAGCGCAGAGACATTTCGTATTGGCGTTGGGAGAGACACGGGCGCGCTCCTCATCGACGAGACGATCTCCGCCACGCTCAACACGACGGGGATCCTCGTTTTTCGGTACGACGAGAGCCAGTCGCCGAAATACGACATTCGTTGGACGGGCGCCTCTCTCGCGAGCGGCAGCCCGTCGCTGTCCCCCGTCGCCACAAACCACACGCAGCCAGCGCGGGTGGGACGCAACCCATCCAGCACCACGCAGGATTGGGAGGGAAAGCTCTATGCGCTCGGCGTCTTCCCATGGCTGTCTGACGCGGACGTCGGGGCGCTCGAGTCGTACCTGACGACAAAGGCCATTCCGTGAAGGACGACACGAGCCCCGGCGTACCCAGCGCGATCCGAAAGCGAAACTTGTCCCACGCCAGCCTCAGTAGCTGGGCACTCTTTCACGAGGAGCTGGAGAGGATCCGGGAGATCGACGACGTCGACCTGCGTCACCGCCGCTACGCAGATCTCTTCCTCCGCGCCCGTAGCTTGGGTGCCGCGGCCGCGAAGCAGCAGGTCGCAGCGGCGGAGACGGACCTCGCTCTCTACCGCACCCGCAACCTCGAGCTCGAGCGCAACGCGCAGACGGATCGCGCCACGATCGCCGCGCTCCGCGATGAAAACGGTCGCCTCCGCGACCAGCTCCAAAAACTCCTCCGCTGAAAGGAGCGCCTATGTGGCGCCCACTCCTTCTCACGCTGACGCTCTCCTGCGTCTCGACGGTCGACCTGCGCGACGACCGCATCCAGTGGACTCGCGAGCCCGTCATTGGCATCGCCGAGACCGACCTTTCCGACGGCACCCGCTGGGCCATCAAGCAGTGGCGCTGGGGCACATTCCAGAGCGGCTGCCAGGGCGCGGACATCTGCGTGCGCCGTGGCTTTCTGTGGCCGGGCGCGTCTTCCCGGACGGGTGGCTACGCCGAATGGCCCGGCCAATCGAACGCCTGCGATGCCGTGATCGTTCGGCCGGCGTTCGGCTTCGTGATCGCACACGAGCTTGGCCATTGCTTCGGCCTCGGCCACAGCGTGGACCAGCGCTCCGTCATGTACCCGGTGATCGGCGGCGACGACCTGCCCCAACCCGGCGTCACCCCGCTCCCGCCGCACGTGACGCACGACGACGCGGATGCGCTCGAGCTCGTGAAGAGAGGAGCGCGTGATGCCCGATAGGCTGGAGCAGAAGATCGACACGCTCACCAGCGAGGTGAGCGGCGTCCGCGTGGACCTCGCGCAAATCAGTGTTCGCGTCGAAGAGATCCCAGCGATCAAAGACGCAGTGAAGAAGCTCGAAGACGCCGAAGCTGAGCGTCGCGGGCAAATGAAAACGGTGAAGCTCTTCGCGGGCATCGGCGGGGGCGGTGGGATCACCGCGCTCCTCGGGTGGCTGTGGCAGCTCATCACCGGACCTGGAGGCTGAAATGAAAATGAACTGGACCACTGTCGTAGCCACGGGCCTTCTCGGCACCGGTGGCGTCCTCCTCGCCATCTTCGGCGGAGCCGAGTGGGCAACCACCGCAGGCGTAATGATCGCCGGGGCGGTTGGCCTGGCAGCTCCTACGAGCGCGGTAAACAAGTGACGCCAGGGCAGCTACGTGAACAGCGCCGCGAGCGCTGGTCGGACGTCGAGGCGCCCCAGTCGGGCGCCTTTCTTTTTGTCGCGCTGGTGGTTGTCGCCGCGCTTCTCAGCGGCTGCGGAGCAAGCCTTCGCGACGCCACACAGAGGACGCTGTCGGTGACGTCTATCGCGCTGCTCGAAGTCGACGAAACCATCGCTCCGCTCTTCCGGGAGGCCCATCAGGAGCATCTCGCGGAGTCGCCAACGCGCGAAGAATACGACCGGCGAATGATGCCGTGGGTTCGGATCGCGGTTGCGGCAGAGTCCGCCCGGCATTCGTTGCTCGCGCTGCAGTCCGCGCACGACGCATCGAGTGGTGACGGCTTCGACGAGATCGCGCCGTGTGCGCTCGCCGCGCTGCGCAGCCTTGCGGAAGCGGTGATCGCCGCGGGCGTGGATCTACCCGATGGGCTGGTCGAAGCGATCGGGCATTTCGGCGCCTACGCAGACGAGCTCTGCCCCGGAGGTGAGTCGTGACGAAGTTCAAGAGAGCCCTCGAGATTCTGGGCATGATCTTTGAGTGGGCCCGCCGCCTCTTCGAAGCCATCAAAGACGAAGACGAACAGCGCGTTGACGAGCTCCTCGATGACGAGCTCGCGCTGACGGTCGAGCGACGCCTCGCCGAAGATGACGCGCGCCGCAAATGGGGTGACTCGTGATCCTTTGGCTGGGTGCACGCCGCGTGCGGTACAGCCTTCGCGCCATCGACTGGAGGCAGCTGTGGCACTGAGCCTCCCTCGCGACGCACGGGAGGAGCTCGAGCTTGCGGGCGGCGTCGTGCTCTACGACGTCAGCACGGCGCTGCCCCGAAAGCAGCATCCTCGTGGGATGGACCGACGCCCGAAGGACGCGAAGATCGAGCGCGCCTACGTCCACCACTCGGGCGCCCTTGGTCGCGGTGGATTCCCCGGCGCGCTAAGCGCGACCGAGTTCGTAATGGGCAAGAAGAAGTCTCCGTTTCCCGGGGCTCCCTACCACTTCTGGCTGCCGTACCGCGACGAGCGTGACCACACCGGCCGACTCGTTGTGCTGCGTCTCGCGGAAGACGAATACCGCGCGTGGCATACCGGCGGCGACGCGAATCACCACGGCATCGGTGTCGCGCTGCAGGGCAACTTGTCGAAGACCGGTCCGTCCGCTTCGCAGATCGAAGGTCTGGAGGCGCTGCTTCCGTGGCTCATCCAGCGCCACGGCCTCGTGATGCCCCTCGGGATCTCCTGGCACGCAGAAGGTGATCGCTTCGGCGGTCGCAGTAAGAGCTCGTGCCCGGGCAAGCCCACGGTCGCGTGGCTCGAAGACTATCGGGAGCGCGTCGTCGCACCTGACCCGCTGAAGAGCGCGGCATGAGGTACGCGGTCGGTCTATTCGCTGCTCTCGGTTTTGCCGTTAGCGGCTACGGCGAAGACGACATCTTGGGTTTTCCCGAGATGCTGATGCTCGTGGTCGCGCCCGCGGCCCTCGATGCGTGGGCTCGTGTGCGAGCTGCGGGCATCGAGCGCGAGTCGAAGCGCGAGCTGACCCTTTGGCAAGCGCTCTCGCAGTGCGAGGAGGATCCGAATGGCAGCGAATAAGGCGGATGCGATCGCGAGCTTGCGCTCTGCGGCCGAGTACCTGGGGATCTCTGTCAGCGAGTTGCGAAGGGACGCTTACAAGACCGTTCCGCGGGAAGCACGCAACGGCCTAGGTAGCGGGTCGGTGGTGAGGCACTTCGGCTCATGGGGCGGGGCGATCCAGGCTGCAGCACCGTTGCCGTCGCCCCCAAATGTTCCGCGTGAAGAGCGGGTCACGTCGGTAGAGTCATCGCCTTTCGTGCTCCCCGATCCTCTCGGTCGCCGACAGGAGCCGGAGCAGCAAACAGCTCCCGCGAAAGAGCGGCCGACTCGTGACCTTGGGCGCCTGCTCATCATCCCCGACGCGCATGCACATTCGCGGCACGACAATCGTCGCTTCGACTGGCTCGCGGGGCTCATCGCCGAAGAGCGACCCGAGCACATCGTTTGCGTTGGCGACTGGTGGGATCTGCCGAGTGTCTGCAAGCACAGCTCGCGCGCTGCGCTCGAAGGTCACCGGCTCGCGGCTGACCTCGAAGTCGGATGGGACGCGATGCGCCGTCTCTCGCGGGGCTGGGCAGACTACGAGCCGCGCAGGCACATGTGCCTTGGCAACCATGAGGATCGGCTTGACGGCCTGTGGGCGGAATCACCTGCCCTCGGCGGCGCCCTCCCCGACACGAAGTATTTGACGCACGGCCTGGAGTGCTTTGGGTGGACGGTGTCTCGATTCAAGGAGACCGTCGACGTCTGCGGGTACGCGACATCCCACTACCTGCCGAGCGGCGTGATGGGGCGCCCTGTCGGCGGCGTGAACCAGGGCCGGAGCCTGCAAACGAAGGGCTTCGTCTCCGCAATCGTGGGGCACTCCCACGTGCGGAGCGAATACCAGAGCACCGACTACCTCGGGGATCGGCTGCAGTCGATCAACGCTGGCTACTACGGCCACGAGGACAGTGTCGAGGGATGGAATCGCAACACGCACCAGCTCTGGTGGTCAGGCGTCGCGATGGTCCGCCTCGAGTCGGTCGCCCGCGGGCGAGGCTTTGGTGACGTGTCGTGGATCTCGCAGAAGCATCTCCGCGATCGATACGGGTGACGTAGACTACGGTCGGTGAACCCTGCGGACATCGAGTACAACGCCCGTCCGCCCGTCTACGGCGACCACGAGCGACTCGACCCGAAGGGTCCGAAAACCATCATGGGGCGCCACGTCTCGACGTGGGGACCGTGGACGCCGCAGCGGCGCAAGGGCAGCATTTACGACCCTCTCCGCGGGATGCTGGAGAAGCCGTGGCTCGTGCAGTCGGTCGCGCATGAGCGCCTCGCTCGCGTCATCGTGTACGTGCGCGGAGTGCCCTGGAAGGTCCAGCTCGCGTTGCGAAAGACGGCCGCGTCGCTGCAGCTCCAAGAGTGGGAGATTCGCCGGCTGTACGAGCAAGTCGGCGAGAACGAGCGGCCGTCACAGCCCGCGATAGACTGGCTCGATGCCCTCCCCGTCCCGCCCAGTCACGATGGGCCGCGCTGACGTCTGCTGCGTCTGCGGTGAGCCGCTGGGGTGCGGACCAAACTGGGTGGTGAACTTCCCGCTGACCGCGCACGAAGCATGCGTCGACTGGACCGACCGGGAGTGCCCGTATCTCGAGCGACTCTCCGCGCTGCGGTCGATGTGGTGGCGCGCGACGCGAGAGCAGCGTGAGGTCATCCGGCCGCTCGTGCGTTGGCTCTACGGCGTGCGGGTGGTGTGGCCAACGGGCGCGGCAGAGCTGATGACTGAAACGCGGCGACGCATCGAGGTCGCGCGGGTGGAACTCGTGAGGCTCGGCTGCGAGGACAAGCGACTCAGTCGTCTGCGGTAGCTCGCTCGTGCTTGTCGATTAGGTCGTCAGCGAGGTCCTGTCCGCCTTGCCGGAGTATGGACGCGATCGATCGGCCGGATACCTCCGCGGCCCGCCGCAGCCGCTCCATGACGGAGGGGCGCACGCGGATGTGGAGCTGCTCCGTCTTTTTCTCGGCGGTCATTAGTCGTATGAGGCGGCCCGAGCCGCTGCGTGTCCGAGCACAGCCATCACATTTTGGATCTCGGCCTCCGCCTGCTCCCGCGTTTCGCAGACGGCCAGGACTCTCCCCACCCCGTTGTCACCGATGGGCTCGATTGCGGCCCAGCCGGCGGCGAGCACCGAGTCGAGGCCGTTGTCAACGGTGACCCACACGCCTTCTAGTACGCCGTACGTAGCACCAGCTGCTTCAAGTCCTGCCACGACTCCTGCCTGAAAATCGGCACGCGGTTGGGGCGGCAGATCGTGGAGCTCGTCCGAATATTTTGCAGCCTTGGCATAGTCGACCGAGAAGACGATCGACCCATCCGTTTCGACGGCACGCCAAGAGCAGGGTCCGGCGAGGTTCCATCCGAGATCCCAAGCGAGCGACCGCGCCATCATCTCGGTCAGGTGCTCGTTCGGTATGCGGTCCCGTTTCGTCACCAGCTCTGCTGGGCGAATCCACTCCGATCCGTCGCGATACTCGATGGCGATCGAAGGCAAGCTTGCGATGCTGCGGTGTTCCATAGTCCCTCCTGCCTATCGGTTGTGCATCGCCTGCATCAACCGCATCTGCATGTGCATGACGCGCAAAGACGCGCGCCCCGTGATTCCGTCGCTGCTCACGCCGACGACATGGTGCCACTCGCCTTTGCGAAATAGATAGGTGCCGCTCTCCATCGGCCTCCGCGAGAGCCCTGCGGGTGTGCGCACTAGGTGCTCGAGCGGACACTCGCCCTCACGGTAGACCGCAATCTGGACGCCTGTCCCTGAGAGGTACCAATCCATCCACTTCTGCGTCTGCTCGGCGGTCCAAGGGCAGCTGTCATCAATCACCCTCACATACCGCTTTTGGACGCTCATGCCTTGGGTGATGCAAGCCAAATGCCTACACAAAGCGACTGAATAAATTAATGATATCTTACGTGGCGATGTGCGCTCTCGCCCACTCGCGACACCCCGTCACGGACACGATGTCTCACGCACGCGCTACGCTCTCCCCACCACGACGTCCAGGGTCCCTCCGTACGCAGACACCCAGAAGGCGACGCTGAGGTTTCCGTCGAGGATGAGGGTCCACGGGCCGATCATGACGGCGATGTCGCTGGCGTAGGTCTCGATGGTCACGGTGGGACCATCGGGCTCACTCGCTTCTCGGTTGCTCCAGCTCCTCCACCCACAGACCCCAGGCACCCGCGGGCACAACGAAGACGTAGGCCATGTGGCCCGGGTCCGCACAGCTCTCAGTCGTCTCCTCTTGGCCGTACCCGCACGGGGTCGGAACCGTGTAGTGGAGTTGGTAGACCGGTCGCCGCGTGCAGCCAGGAACGCAGCACTCCATCGCTAACCCTCCGTGTTCACGTAGACCGGCAGCACCTCGACGTCGTTGCAGAAGCGGTCTGCGTACTCCTGCGCTTCGACCGGGTCGTTCCAATGGCGGCCATCCATACAGGGTCGGCGTCTCCGGGACTGCGCGCCGTACCCGTCGACGTGAATCCAGGCCCGGTCCCCGCCGCGCTCTCGCAGCACGTACCCCATCAGGACGCGCTCGGGCTGCGGGCTGCTCAGCGTGTCGCTCAGACGCTTCTCGGCGTCCGCGGCGTACCCGCACGTTTGCTTGAACACGCCGCTGGTGTAGAAGGCCGCGGCCATCACCGCCTCGAGGTCGTCGGCTCGCACAAGCACCATTCGTTCGTCGCTCACGTTCCCTCACGCTCGCGGCGCTCCTGCCGCTCGTTTGCCAGCTGAACGCGGAGGCGGACTATCTCGTCGCGGAGATCGCGGTACTCGTGCATTCCGGGCAGCTCGTCCGCGAGGAGTTCGATCTGCTTCGCGAGTCCGCGGAGTCGCTCCGCCTGCTGCGTCGTCGTGGGTAAGACCGCCCGCACCTCTCCCACCGCTCGCAAATCCGCGAGCTCCTTGCGCAGCTGCGCGTTCTCGTGCCTGAGCTTCCAGATTAGGCTCGTGTCTTCGCTGTGTACGTAGCTACCCATTGCTCGCCTCCTTGGTGGACCCCGCGCCCGCATCTTCCACTCCACATGTGACAGACGCGTCGGGCCCGAGGTTCTGACGAAAAAGTTTTGGCTTCCGCGAGATGTTCCCGTTCGCGACCGCCTCCGACACGATCGCGTCGGCCGCATCCATCATCGAGATTCCGCATGCCCACTCGGGCCGCGCGTGGTCTGAGCACCAGTCCTGAAGTCGCGTCCACAGCGATTCGTCGAGCTCGCTGACGCTGTAGGCGTCGCCGACGAACGACGGCGGCTCCGCGCCGGTGAGCGCGCGCAGGGCTTCGCGGAGCGGGCGCTCGACCTTTGGGGGCCTCACGACTCGCCCTCGATGCTGAACCCGGCGTCGATGGTGTTGGCGATCATCGCCTCGAGATGCTCCTTGGCGATTTCGTGCGCCTCCTCTTCGGAGTCGGCTTCGATCTCCTCGTACTCGGTCTCGCCGAAGCGGCCGAGGTGGACCCAGAGCGTCGCTTTGAACTTCACGACTCATCTCCTTCGCTCAACGTCTCGAGCGCCCACACGAGTGCTCGAAGAAAACCCAGCTGCCAATGCACACGGGACACGCTCGCCGCGAACCAGCACCCGTTCTCCACGGCCTGCGCGACGGTCTCGGCTTCGCGGCGAGCGATGTAGATGGCGGCGCCCGCCGAGCCGGCGGGGTGCCTCAGTTCCACCGCGCACCCCGCAAATGACACGAACTGTCACGCGGGGGCCTAACCTCGCGCACCTCTTCAGTTCTTGGGCGACTTCCTAAGCCGAAGGTCATTCTCCCCACTCCTTTGGATCGATCCCGAGCTCATGGAAGTGGCTCAGGAACGACCGAATAACCGCGCGCCGCACCGACTTTGTCGCCGCGCTACAAGCGTGGGCGTTCCGCCACTTTCTGTGCTTTGGCACTTCGCTTGGCTCGCCGAGAACGCCACGCGCCACGCTCTCGGCGTCCTCCATCTCCTCCAGATGGCGGAGAGCGTCAAAGAGATCCTCACGCTTGCTGGTCATCACCCCACCTCCGAATCAACGAGCAGCCCGCAGTCGGTGCATCGCCACTCGCGAAGCTCGCCAGCACACTCGGGACAGCGAATGCTGGGGCTACCCAGCATCGTGCGTGCACCGGACGGAACTGACGGGAAACTAAGCGCCGCGCGAAGAGCGGGATGCGGCAGTTTGCGCAGTGATTTCTTGCCTACGCTGCTCGGGCCCGCAGTTCGATTCCCAGCGCCTCCACCATGATCTCGCATACTTAGCGACCCCTCCCCAGCATTTCCCCCAGCAATGGATGTGACCTCCGCTTCGCGCAAATCGAGGCGGAGGCACAGTACCGCGCGGGAGAGCGTCTCCCAATCCCAATAGGTGTAGAGGTCGAGGATGTCGCCCTTTGGATCGTGGGTGATGCGGTCCACCACATCCTTCTGAGCCCCGCCCTGACGGCATTGGGTAATGAAAAATCGGCGCCCCGAGTGGAGCCCCACCGAGGCGTCGAGCCCCAGCCGCTTCTGGTCGCGGGTGAGAGCTTTCGAGTACTGATTTTTGGTCCGGGCCATCCGCAAGTCTCGGTGGTCGGGGCAGATGAAATCTGCGGGCTTTGGCGCTCGGCCGTAGGTGGCGCCCCACCCTTCCGCCCACCAGTCGCTCAAGATTTGCGCGAGCGTCGGGTGAACCGGCACAAGCCGCTCCGCGGTGTAGTCGTCGCGGGCGCCCTTCAGCGGCGCGTCCTGGTACTGCGTGGTGACGTGCAGGCGCGGGAGCGGGTCGCCTTCGAGGATGTCTCGCCACCGTCGCCCGCAGGCCTCACCCGGGCGAACTCCTGCAAGGCAGCAGAGCGCTGCGAGCACGCGGCGGTCCTCGGGAATACGCGCATCCGTAATCAGCGTGATCGCTTCGCCCCGATGGAACGGCCGCTCACCTCGACGGGCAGGCCGAGGGAGGATTCCCCGGGGGAGCCCCTTGGCTGGGTTGTCGATGATCACCTCGTGAAACCGGGCGTCCGCAAGCATCGCGCTAAGGGAGCCGTGCACGTTGCGTACGTACTTCGGCTTCATGGTCGCTTTGAGTTTAGCCACGAGGTCCGCGACGTGCTTCGGCCGGATCTCATCAAGCCGCATATCGCCGAGCTCTGGCAGCACGTGGCGCCTGATGTTCCCGACGTCGGTCTCACCCGAACGACGCTCGCGCTTGCGCCGCGGCGCCCACTGCTCCCAGTACTCGCGGACGGTGGGGACGCCGGAGCTCGAGCGCGGTCGCCACGTCCCGGCCTGCACCTCTTCGACGCGCTTGCGTCGGAAGGCTACAGCGGTGCGCTTGTCTGCCCCCGCGGACTCCTCCACCTGTCGACCCGACGGGCCGCGGTAGTAGACGTAGTAGACGCCGTCGCGAAGGCGAACGCCGGGCGGGAGCTTACGCGGCATCGGGCCTCGTAAATGCGTCGAGGACGTCGGGGTGAATGCGCCACCGACTACCGACACGAGTCGCGGCGAGCGTGCCGCTCTTGATCCAGTTGATGATGGTCCGCTCGTGGACGCGCATCAGCTTGGCCACATCCCTGGTTGTGAGCATGGCCCTGTCGGGACTGTCTCGCACCGCTGCGACAGCGCGATCAACCGCTTCGTCAATGAGAGCGCGGAGCTCCGCGCGCGTCATCTGCACCAGCATCTTGTCGTCGCTCACGCCCACCATCCCAGGTCCAGCCGGTCCCGAAGCATCTCGGCGATCTCGTCGAACGTCGCACCGCCGTCGTTCATCTCCACCACCATTTGCTCGAGCCTCGGGGATACGCCGAGGCGCGATCCCAGGTCCCTAACCACGATTCTGTCCCCAAACGCGTCGAGCTCGTCGGAAAGACCGCGCTGCAGCGAATACGCGTAGTGGGCGCCCTCGAAGCGATACCCGTCGCCAACCCATTTGCCGACCCCGGCGATGTCGCACAGCACGCCCAAGGCGCAGTGTCCGAAGTCATCCTTCAGAGCGCTCTCCGTCTGGACGTACTCGCCGGATTCGAGTTTCTCGACCCACTTGCTGAGGAGCCCGCGTCCTTCGTCCACTGGTTCGTCACTCATCGCCGCCTCCCTTCGCGTCCTGCAGCGCGCGCTCTGCGACCACCGGCGCCATCACCTCGGCGTAGCGGTCGCGCTGTTCCTGTCGGTGCTCATCGAACTCGGGAACTTCGATGCCGTCTTCGGCTGCCCACGCACGCCACTCTGAGAAGTCCTCGCCACACGGGTGATGGATATCGAACTCAGTCTGCATGTAGCCCATCCACATCACGAATAGGGCGTCCCACGGGATGACCTTGGGCTTCTCCTTTTGCGACAGCTTCGACATAACGACCGCGCTCGCTAGCCTGCAGAAGCGGAAGTAGAGCTCCCGCACCGTCGCCTCGTCCATGTCCTCAGCGCGCATCGTCGTACCCCTCAGGCGTAATCTTCGATGGGTCCAGACCGAGCAGTTGCACCTCTGCCGCGGCCATCTCGAGCGCGTAGCGAACGCCCGCGTCTGTTGGTCGCCCGACGAGCGCAAGCGCCCAGTGCCGAAACTCCTGCACTGCGGCGAACTGCTCTTCGGTCATGTCCTCAGCGCGCATCGTTACGCCTCGCGTTGTCGGCGACCGTCTCCCAGAGAAGGCACCGATGCCGAACGTCGGGGCCTACCGGATAGCCTTCGCAGTCGTAGAACCCCGGAGAGCATGTGGAGCATCCGCAACCCGGCTCGCTGTAGGTGCGACAACATTCCGCCGGGTCCTCAAGGACCACAGAACCATCGTCTTCGACAAACCCGGCCCACCGTGGCCACTGGTAGTGCAGTTCGAGGAACTCAAGGCATCCTTCGTCGACGTACTCCTGGAACTCGACTGCGTGCGGCGGGCGCTCGTTCGACTCAACGCGCATCATCACCACTCCGAGCCCGCGAGTATCATCTCGCCCGTCTCGCGCTTGAAGACGTTCCAGAGGCTCTCCTCGGCGGGGTGATCGTCATCGGTGCGAATCGGCACCTTGCGGGCTTCCGCTTCGGAGACCTCGGTCACCTCGAGTACGCATTCGTCGACGTAGTCGCCCACCTCGTCGTCTATCAGCGAGAGCACGTGTTCGACATCCACCCTCGTCGACGCGACCCAGTAGATTTCGTCGTCGTTGAGGCTGACCCGCAGAAGCTTGAGTTCGTCACGCATCGCACACCCCAATCAGCTGGAACATCGCTTCCCAGAACGTGCAGAGCGCGTCCGTCACCTCTTCCCAGGCGCGATGCTGTTCGTCCGAGACGATGTCGTCGACTAGCCCCATCACTCCTCCTCCGAGAACAGCGCCCGACGCATTCGCTCCGCCACCGCGTCCTCGCCGTCGCGCTCGATGATTTCGCGCATCCGCAGCTTCGCCTCCCGGACGCCCAGCAGCCGTTTGACCTTGGCGTCCATCTTCCGCGCGAAGGCGACTTGCTCCTCCTTCGTGTAGCCGAAGAGCTCGAGCTCCTGCTCGATGCGGTCTGCCGGCGTATGCGGACTCAGCGCGTCCCAGGCGTTCTCGCCGAGGGCGTCCTCAAGCGTCGTCTGCCGGATGCTCTCGGCATCGCGTCGCGCGGTCTCGCACGCGAAGCACGAGCACGCCTCGGTGAGGTGGTGGAGCTGCGGGCGGTCAGCCACCGTGCTCCTCCGTCATCACGCGCACCTCGAAGCCGGCCGCCTTCGCGCGGCGCATGCAGTCGCGGGTCCCGCGGCTCTCGCCGAGCGGCCAGGCGTAGACGATGACGTCGCTCTCCATGCGTGCTGCGTCGACCATTTGTTGGTTGCGCAGCGGACCCGCCTTACGCCCGTGCGCCTCCCAGCGCGCGCGGAACACCGAAATCCCAAGCGGGCACATCTCGCGGGAGAGGTCGCGCACCGCAGCGTCGAGGCCCGTCCTGCAACAGCCAACGTAGATGTGCCGGCTCTCGGAGACGCAGCCCTCGATCGCCAGCCTGATGTTCAGACGGTAGGGCAAGTCCCGCGAGCCGGTGAAGATGGCGACCTTCACGACGCCCTCCGGTTCTCGCGGTACCCGCAGCAGCGCGCGAGCCACACGGACTCACGCGGCGCCCACAGAGGGTGATGCGCGTCAACGCTTCGCGCGATGCGCTCTCCCGGGCTGAACGGGTCGAAGACCCAGGCCCAGGTTGTGCCGGTGGCGGAGCGCAGGATGTCGACGGTGGCGCTGGTCATTCGCCGGCCTCTTCTCGCCGTCGGAGCGCCTCACGGAGGTCCTCCATCGCGACGTCACCCTTTGCGTCGCAAACGTCCACAGGCTCAGAAACCCACCCAGCGAGATCTTCGATGTGCCGTAGCCCCTCAAGCTCTTCGAGCAGCTTCGGCAGCGCGTTGACCGCGCCAACGAACAGGCGGGCTGCGTCGACATCAAACACCTCGGCGACCGACATGGCCCTACCCGTCTGGTACACCGTAGACGTCGTGTAGAACGGGAGCTTCGCCCCCGGTGTATTCAGCGGCAGCTTCAGCTCCGCGTTCTTGAGCAGTCGCCGCAGCTCTTCGATGTCGACGCTCATAGTGGCACCACCAGCTGGGTCGCCTCGATCCACACGTCGTGTCCGTCACGCTCCCGGTGGCACCAGTAGCCGGGTCGGTACTCGGGTCCTTTGCTCTCGAACTTGCCGACGCTGTAGCGGTCCTCGATCACCGTGAACGAGGCGCCGCGAGACAGCGTGCCGAGCGGAACCTTGCCGTTTAGCAGGGCCCGCATCTGCTCCATGCGCATCCACAACCAGCTCGTCCACCCCATGACGTCCTCAAGCTCCTCTTGGATCTCTCCCAAGAGGACGCCGTCAGGCTTCGTGAGCGCAGAGTTGCCGTACTCACGCTCGCCCGCCTCGAGTCGCGCCCGCACTCTTGCCGCAAAGCGATCAAATCCCGGCCGCCAGTCCATCACCGAATGTCCTTCGGCATGTGCTCGCGGAGAACGCGCTTGAGGTCGCGCATCGCGTCAACGAACTGAGGGCCGCTGTACACCTGCTTCCCGTACAGGTCGACGACACGGGCCGCCGCGGTCCAGCACGCCTTGTGGTCACGATCTAGCCGCGTGTTGTCGGCCAGAACCGCGTCAACCTGGTGCGCCTCGTTCACTAAAACGGCACCTGGTCATCGCCGAAGTCATCGGCAGGGAAGTCATCGTAGGCGCCCTTGCCGAAGTCGCCTCCGCTGTTCGGGCGTGGCTTCGTGCGGCTGTCGGGCGGCGGGTCGAGCAACGCCACGTCAGCGCGCACGATCTCCACGTCCTTTCGCTTCTCGCCGTTGTGCTCGTACTCGCGAATATGGAGCTTGCCACCTACACCGATGCGGCTGCCCTTGCGCACGAGCCGTGAAAGCGATTCGGCGCGCTTGCCCCACAGTGTGACGGAGAGCCACGTGGTCTCCTTCGTCCACTCGCCGCCCTTCTTGACGCGATCACTGACCGCGATGCGAAGGCCGAGTCGCACCTGTTCGCCGCTGCCGCGGAGCTCGGGATCGTTGCCCACTCGGCCAGTCACCGAGATTGAGTTCAGGTCGCTCATTCTGCCGCCTCCGCAAGACCGGTCAGTCGCCGGTAGCGAATCGGGGTTTGACTTCGATCAACTTGAATCCACTCGCGACGGGTGGGCTTCCAGTTGCAAAGAGTGATGGAGCAGGATCGCCCGATGGCATCGGAGAGCTCTTGTGCCGTGTACCAGACACCTTCGCGCATGACCTCCCTGATCGCGCGGCGGGATACGTACTTTGGACCACGTTTCTGCGTGAACTCCAGTCCCTCGATGAGGGCGATCGCATCGTCGAGCCTGCGTACCTGGCTCAACAACTCAACCCGCTTCGTCTTCAGATCCTCAACCGTCTTCATGCCGCCTCTCCTTCCTCAGCGGCCGGGGCCGCTTGGTTGATTCGTTTGCGGGTCGCCTCCACTGCGTCCCGGATCGAGTTGATGCGCTCCTCGCTGAGCCCGAGGCCGTTCACAGCCGCGAGGCCTCGCGCGCGGGCCCTCCGCAGGTCTTCGTCAGTCGAAGCCTCGGCCAGCATTTCGCGGACGGCGGCAACTTCGGACGCCGACGACTCTTCTCGGGACTGCCCATTGTCGAGCCAGTCGCGGATCGTTCGCGCGAAGTCAGGGCCGGGCCGCTTGTAGGTCTCCCCGCTGATTTCGGGGTACCTGGACTTCACAACATGAAGCGTGTGGTCCTCGTCCATGCGCCCGACGATGTCCATCTCGAACTCAAAGTTCTTGTCGAACTGCTGACCGACGCCGAGCTTCGTGACCTCCTTCTTGGAGCGACCGTTCTGCTCAACCTCGTTGGTCTCGTACTTCTGGACGCCTCTCGCGCACGCGATGACGTGGCCCGGGAACATAAGAAGGTCCTTGACGAACAGCTTCAGCTCGCCCTTCGGCTTGTTCCAGGCGCTCATCCCCTTCTTGTGATCGACCTGGGCAAGCACCCACTCCCAGAGATGCGAGACCGAATCGACGATCAGCACATCTGCGCCGTGTGCCTCCCGGATCTCGGATCGAACGGTCTTCGGACTCGGGTTGTCGAGCCACGAAACGTCGAAATCGAAGAGCCCGGCATAACACTCGGACGATCCTTGAAGCTGGCCTGTCTTCGGGTTGGGCCGCAGCTCCGTATCGATAAACGCGACCGACCCGTTTGGGCCCGCGAGCTCCCTTGCGATCGTGAGCGCGGTGTAGGTCTTACCCGCCCCCGACGCACCGAACAGCATGATTCGACCCTGCATCTGCTGACGTACTGCTTTGCGAAACGCCATCTAAACTCCTCTGCGATCTGCTTCTCGAAGCGGGGTCCCCAGCGCATGGCGACGAAACCCTTGGAGTGCCGGAGCCCCCGCTTCGAACCTCAGATCTTCATTCCGTAGAACCTCGCGATGCTTCGCGTCGTCGCGTAACTAGCGAGTCGCCGAACGAACTCGCGCTTCGCCTTCCCCCACACCGACCCGCCAACGACATTCACCTCGGCTGGTCCACCGCCACCTCGCACTTCGCCGCCCGGCACAATGCGCCCCTTATCGACGCGCACGATCACAGAGCCGGTTGCCTCGATCCCCCGCACCTCGTTGAGCCCGAGCGCGTAAGCGGCCGTCTGGATCACATGGCTTGGGTAGCTGCGTGTGCTCGTCTTGAGCTCGTAGACCAGCACCTCGCCGGTCTCGGTGTCTTCGACCACACCATCCGTAGTCATCCCGTAGCGCTTGTGCGGATGCACCATCGGGATTTCGGTGGCGAGGAATCGGTAGCGAGCGCCCAGCCCCGTCCGCCAGGACACCCACGACTTGAGGGCGAGGTGTGCCTGCTGCGCGTTCAGGTGCTTGAGGCCCGCCCGCTGAACAACGTCTTCCGCCGCGGCGTACGCGAGAAAGTCATCGTCGGTGTGGATGTACTCCTCGCTCGCGTCATGAACCGCCGAACCGACGTCCGCCGCTTCCTGCTTCATCAGCTTCGCGCGAAAGCCGTGCTTCATGTGCCAGCCGTCAAGGGCCGGCTTGCCCTCGGTCGCTTCGAGGATCTCGGTGACAGAGGGCACCGGCTCGCCGTCGAGCAGGTACTGGTCGGGTCTGCCGCTGCCACGTTCGATTGTCGCCAAGCGCTTGGTTTTCCCGCGGAGCTCCGACTCCCGATTCATGCACATCTCGCAGAGGCGATGGCCGGTCTCGCCGGGCTTCAGCTGTGTCCCGCAGCGCTTGCAACCCCAGCCGTTCACAGCTCGCGCTCCGCAGCGAGTTGGATGCGGAGCGCGCATCGACGCGCGGTGTCGGGACCGAAGCGCTCCGAGGACGCGACCATGACTCGATGCACCAGGTCCTCGTTTCCCTCGCGCTTCAGCTCGTAGATGAGCTCAGCAAGGGAGGCTGCGTTGAATCTCGTCGCGTCCACGAGAACCAGCGTAGCGAGTAATCGAAATATCGCTAGTCCGATATGTGAGATAACTCAAACCAGATCATGTTTGAGTCTCATCGTGGTGTCACAGGCGATCCGTAGAGTGGGTGCAACGTGCACCATCTCCTCGAAGATCTAGCCGCGTTGACGCTGGCCGACCTTGGTGTTGTCCCTCCCATCAACGCTTTCCACATTGCGTGCCTGCTTGGCCTCAAGATCCGAAAGGCACCCATCGAACGCGCTGTGTACAGCCCAGACCGCGAGCTAGTCGTCTACTCGCAGGAAGCGATCCCTCAGCGTCAGCAAGGGCTTGTCGCCACACACATCGCTGAACACGTCCTGCGAGAGAGCGGAGTCGGTGGGGGACACGGGTGGGCAAGCTACCTGGGCGCTGCAATCCAAGTCCCAGCTCTTGCTCTGATTAGTGACCTCGCAGAGCTGGGCCTCGACCTCTTTGCGTTGCGCACACGCCACCCCTTTGTCAGTCAGACGCTCCTTGCGCGCCGGCTGGCCGATGTGACTGGCGGCGAGGTCACCCTATGGAAACAGGGAAAAATGAAGTGGGCGCGAGGTCTCGCCGTCCCCATTCCAAAGCACGCGGTGCAGTGGGAGATCGGAGAAGGGTATGCGCTGTCGCTGCGCCTTGGGCCTAGTTCGCCTCTCGGATCGCCATGAGCATGAAATGGTAGCTCTTGACGGTCGGGTCGCCTTTGAACCGCAGGCGTCGGAGCTCGTCGAGCTCCTCCTCTGTGACATCATCGCCGAGCGTTTCGAGGAAGCGAGAGAGGGCTGGTGGATCCGCGCGCGGCCCCTCGATCGCCTCGTCCCCGGCCAAGAGCCAACCGACGGACACGTCCAGCGCCTTGGCGACGCGAGCCAGGATCTCCTGATCGGGCCGCTTTGAGCCACCGCTCTCCCAGCTGTTGATGGTCATCGTTCGGGTCTTCGCTCGCTCAGCGAGCGCCTTTTGAGAGAGCCCCTGACGCTTCCGCGCCTCCCGAAGCCTGTCGCTGAATCCCACACAGCCAAGGGTGCATAGCGCTGTTGGGAGATCAATCACTTGCCGCCGTATCGGATATGCGCTATTCATGAGGCGTGCGTAGCGATATAGCGGGACTCGGGCAGCGCCTTCGGGACCTTCGAAGGGTTCGCGGGTTCACCCAAGCGCAGCTCGCCGAGTGCATCGGTGTTCGGGTCATGACGGTCAGCCAGTGGGAGACCGGGGCAAGTCTTCCAGCGGCGCCAAGGCTTGGCGACCTCGCGAAGGCCCTTGGTGTCCCGTCTGACTTCCTGCTGTTCGGCCACGCCTCAAACGTGCGGCGCACGAAGGACGGAGGGAACGACCGATGAGCGACTCAAGCGGACGTGTACGCATGCGTAGTCCCGAAGAGGACCGAGCCGCGCGCAAGCGCGAGGCCTCGCGACTTTTCGCGCGCGCGATGCACGAGGCGGATGCGAGCACCGAGGTAGTCGCCGCGCAGCTGGGAGTCAAAGCCCGTCACCTCCGCAGGTACTGGGACCCAGACCGACCTGAGATGGTGCCACTCGCCGACGTCCTCGGGCTGCCACCTGCAGTTCGCCGCGTCATCCTCGAAGCGCTGGCCGACATCGATGGGTTCACGCTCGTCGAAGCGCCACCGAGCAGCGAGGTGATCGGGACGCTCGCCCGTATCGCGGACATGGCTCGCGAGACCGGTGAGGCGTTGGTGACGAGTGCGTCTGCGGTCAGCGATGGATACGTCGACGCTCGCGAGGCGCGCGACATCATCAAGGAGTGCCGGGACGCACGTGCGGCGATCGCGGCTGTGGAGGAGACGGCTCACCAGGTTGTGCGCGAAGGCGTGATCGGGGTCGCTCAATGACTCCCGAGCTCAAAGCCAAGTGGCTCAAGGCGCTGCGGTCAGGCGACTACAAGCAGGGAGCGCATCAGCTCCGCACCCGTAAGGGCTACTGCTGCCTTGGGGTTCTCTGCGATGTGTCCGGCGCCGGCTCTTGGGTCAAAAGGGGGCACGGGTGGCAGTACGAAATCGGGGACGAAATCCTAGTCGGGTACGCCGGCACGGCCGGCTCGCTCTGCAGCTTCAATCCTTTTGGGGTTGAACACGCTATCCAGGGGCACGTTGCCGACATGAACGATTGCGGCCGATCCTTCGCCGAGATCGCCGACTACCTCGAGGAGGTGCTGTGATCGAACTGATCATGGCCGCGGTCATCACGACCACCGCGCTCGAGGTCGACGTGCGCACCGGAGCGCAGATGTGCGTCGGCGAGACGGGATGGAACGACGCGGCCGTCTGCGCTGCGCAGGCCCATGTCATTCGCAAGCGCGCTGCTCGCCGCGGCTGGACCTTCGCGCGGATGGCGCGCGCCTACAGTCGGGCGCTTCGAGTGCCGCGACGAGCGTGGGTGACGCAGCTGCGCGACACCGCGCGTCAGCCCGCTGACTGGCCGAGCAATGCGAGCTGGAGGGTGCACCGCCCGAAGTTGGGCTCGCGGACAACGGTCGACGCCTCCACTCAGTGCACTGCGCACCGCCAGCTTGAGCGCCTGGAACATTTCGGCAGCGCGCGGCTTGATGGAGTGCCTACGGGCTTCGTGCGTAGCGCGTGCTTCCCGGGGCATCCGCAGGCTTTCTACGAGAGGGGGCAGCGGTGAAGACCTTGGCGTTAGCTGCGCTTTTTACAGTCACCCACGTCGTTCTAGGGTTCGCGATCGCCAGCGGCATTCAGCGCGAGGCCTGGTTTCTTGCTGCGTGCGCCGCGCTTTCGTCGTTCTTCGTCTCGGCCCTCGGCATTCAGGCCGGGAAGATCAACGCTACAGTCGAAGCGCTTGATGCGCTAACGGGCTCGTTCCGAAGCGGTGACGACGAATGAGCCCCTGGGTCGTAGTCCAGTGGGCGCTGTGCATCGGCGGCATCGTCTCGGCGGTCTGCTTCGGTGAGTGGCCGACAGGAGTTGCGCTCCTCGCCGCGTGCTGCGTCGTGACGTTCACCGCGACCGCGTGGGGGCTCGATGACTGACCAGCTCGCACTTGGCTTCGAGGCCGAGCGTCGCGCCGCTCGTGGCCGCGAGAACGCCTCCAACTTGAAGCGAGTCGCCACGAAGCTCGACGCGGTCATCCTCGAGTTCTGCCGGCACATCGGTGCGGGCCAGACGTTCCGCGGACCGCAGCTGACCACCTTCGTCATGGGCCGCGCGGGTGGCGTGCATGACAGCCCGACCCGCATCCTGCGCTCGCTTCGGCAGCGCGGGCAACTCGGCTACAAGGTCGAGAACCGCGCGCAGTCGCTGTACCGCATCACGTGGGTGTCGGCGTGAAGCAGCCCGGCGTCAGCCAAGAGATCCACGACGTGCGCTGTGCCGTTCGCGACGTCCTCGGTCCGGCGAACCACACCCGCAGCATCGTCGAGCCGCGTACCCCGGCGTTCGCGTCGGAAGAACAGAACCGCGACCGCTTTGCGCGCGTCGCGTCATGGCTCAGTGGCTGGAGTCCAACCGCATTCCGGCCCAGCAACGAAGACTTGCTCAACGCCGAGTCGCTCATTAGCGAGACCGAGCCTGAGCCCAACACGATGGCTTTCATGTGGCTCGAACAGCTCCGGGCAGAGCTGGAGGCTGCGTGAGCCTCTGGGATCTCGAGCTGGAGCGCGGACTTCTCGCGTACACGATGCGCCGACCGATGACCGCAAAGCGCGTCTCCACGCTTCGGCCCACGGACTTCACCGACCCCGCGCACGCAGACGTGTTCCGCGCCATCGTCGACGTCCACAACGAGGGCGGTCGCCCGGACGTCGAGGCGGTTCGCATCAAGCTGCGACAAGGCGGGCGGAGCGCAGCAGCCTCAAAGCTCCCGTCGCTCCTGAAGTGTGCCCAGAACATTCATGGCGTGACCGAGGCGATCGCCGTGCTCCGCGACTACGGGCAACGCCGGTCGCTGCGGGAGCCCGCGATGGAGATCGCAGCGGCTGCGGAGGCCGGCGACATGGAGACGGCTATCTCCCTCGCGAAGCAGCTCTCCGAGTCACTCGCAGTCGGGGCAGACGAGGGCGGTTGGCCTTGGATCATCACGAGCGCAGAGGCTGCGGCTCACTCGATCGAGGCGATGGAGGCGCGCAAAGAGCGACCCAAGGTTGACCTCGGCCCGTTCCGACCGCTCGCCCAGCATCTGCTGCCGGGCAACCTGGTCACGATCGGCGGCGAGACTGGCGCCGGTAAGAGCTCCCTTGCGCTGATGGTCTCGCGTCGTTGGTGGGCATGCACCAAGGCGCGCGCTGGGATTGTGAGCGTCGAAGATCGGGCGCACGTCTGGGGCGGCCGCGCGCTGGCGCACGAGTGCTCGGTGAACCCAACCGCTCGCGACTCGATGACCCAAGACGAGTGGGACGATGTCGCCCGCGCATCGATGTGGCTCAAGCAGAACGAGCCGTACCGCTTCGCGATCCTCGAGCGTAACGACGTCTGGGACGTTGAGCGCCACATGCGTCGTCTTGTGACGGCCGAGGGCTGCAGCGTCCTCATCGTCGATTACCTCACCGAGATCACCGACCTCTCAGCATCGAGGGGGGCGCCGCGCCGCGAGGTGATGAGCAACATCGCTCGCCGCATCAAACAGGTCGCGAAACAGCTGCACGTGCCGGTGATTCTGTGCGCACAGCTCTCACGTCCGAGCGACAAAAAGCATCGGGAGCCCACCATCTTCGACCTGAAGGAGACGGGCGACCTCGAGAACATGAGCGAGGGCATCGTGCTCGCCTGGAAGACGGGCGACTCCGAGGATGACCGCGCCTTCGCCAAGATCGCGAAGCTCAAGGACAGCGAGAAGCGCCCGCGTGTGCAGCTGATCCGCGGGAGCGGAGGCGAGCTGCGATCGCTTGAGCCGGTCGACCTCGCACCGATGGGCAACGGGAAGTCCGAGCGGCTTCGGCAGATAGGGGGTTACGGCCAGTGACAAGGATCCGCAGCATCAAGCCGGAGTGGCTCGACTCAGAGAAGCTCTCGCCGCTGAGCGACGAGGCGCGTCTTTTGAGCATCGCGCTGCTTGCGCTCTCCGACGATTGGGGTGGCGTCACCGGCCATCCTGCCCTGGTCGCCGCTCGAGTGTGGCCCTTCGCTGATGACGGCAAGGAGCGCGCCTCACGGGCCATCAGTGAGCTAGCAGAGGCGGGCTACCTGACTTGCTACGAAGTGAGAGGGCGACAGTACATCCACCTCATCGGCTGGTTCGAACATCAGAAGGTCGACAAGCCCGGTAAGCCGCGCGTTCCGTTCCCTCTCGAACCAGTCGCGACTCCTCCCCGAAAGATTCGCGAACGATTCGAGAACGTTCTCGACAAATGGGACCTCGATTACGCCCCCTGGCAGGAAGCGCAAGAGTCTCCAGGGGTTACGGCGATTCGCGAATCATTCGCGAATGAGTCGCGACCAGTAGCGACTGACCGGGACCAGGACCGGGACCAGGACCCCGACCGGGAGCGCGAACGCGAACGGTCGCGAACGCGACCACCCGGGGGACTCGGTCAGCTGCCACACCCGAGCGGCACCGGGACGTGTTCGAGTAGCGAAGCCTACGTCATCGAAGCTTGGGTCGCTGAAGGCGAGCGCGCCGGGATCCTCTCGACGAGCTCGGAGATCCGCAACGCCAGAAAGCACTTCCTCGAGATCGAGCGTCGGGCGCTGGAGCTCGCCCCCACCCTCGCCAAGCACCACGACATGACCACCGAGCAGGCATTCACGTCGGTGGTGCGGCTCGTCATGGAGAGCCACAGGCAGCGGCGCGCCGAGCGCGCCGAGGCTCGCGCCGGGGGCTCTCGCGAGAAGGAACTCAAGTGGCAGCCCGGGTGGCTACTGCAGGACTGGGATGTGCTCATCGAGGGCGTCGTGCCCGGGAGGGATGCGGCGTGAGCCAAGAGATTTGCGACGTCTTCCGAGACGGAGGACGCATCTACTTTCGCTGCACCGATGGCTCCTCGGTGTCGCTTCCCGATGCTGCGAGGGCCGCAGGCGTCCAGCCGTCAACGCTGCGAGAGCGCGTGAAGCGCGGAGTGCCGCTCGGCCGCATTCTCGCACCCGCCAACTCGCGGCACGACCGGCTCGATGTTCCGCTCGACCAGGACTTCGAGGCGCTCGTGTACATGCACGTTGCTCGACGCGAGTACGAGAACGGTCAGCGAAGGCGCACGGGCATGACCTGCGACGAGATCGCCAAAGCACTCGGGTGCTCGCGTCAGGCAATCAACCAGGTCGAGGCACAAGCTCTACGAAAGCTCGCCGTTGGTGACTACGCCGACTTTCTGCACGACCTGCTCGAGGCGTCGCTCGAAGCTGAGCCTCGCCGCGAACACTGGAGCGACCACCTTGGCTTTCGCGCGAACGAGGACCTGAGGCTGACAGGGGACGCACCTGCCGCCGACGAGTTCAATCCATGGGGAGGTGAGCGGTGAACGCTCGTGAAGTCATGCACTCCAGCTCGCATCACGACTGGTGCACGCCAAGCTACTTCATCGACCTGGTCCGCGAGGTCGGCCCGGTTCGGTACGACCCAGCGACATCCGAGGGCAACCCTGTCGACGCGACCCATTTCTCGACACCGCGCGGTTCGCATCACGAGCGCGGCGAGTACGTCGGGGTTTGCGGGCTCAGCGTTGACTGGAAGTGGATGTCCTCGGGAGGTCTTCTCTTCTGCAATCCTCGCTACGGACGACACCTCACGGGCGACGTAAACCCGCACGCTGAGGTTCGATTCAAGAAGCGGGTGGTCGGCACCGGTCGCGGATGGGCGCTGAAGATGGCGCACTTCTACGGCGAAGCCATCTACCTCGTTCCAGCACGCACCGAAACGAAGTGGTGGCACAGCCTGCTAGCGACTTCGGACGCCTCCCTTCTCTGGTCGTCGCCCACTCTGGGGTCGCGCGTTCACTTCGAGCTTCCCGATGGTACGAAGCCCAAGGGTGGCGCCGCATTCCCCAGCAGCGTGTTCTATCGCGGACCCAACGTTGAGCGCTTCCGCGAGGTGTTCGGACCGCATGGCGAACTGATTCAACGCGCGGAGGCGGCGTGAGGATCCCGCTTCCCGATGGCACCAAGATCGCCGTTTCGGAACTGCCGCACGGCCTCTACCTGATCAACTGGGTCGACGGCGGCACTTCGCTAGCGTCGGTGGGCTCCGACTCCGACGGTCGCCGTTGGTACGCGCCGACGAACTGGGTGACTGTGCCTGGCTACGACTGGTCAATAGTGCAGTCGGCAGAGCATCTGAGGTCGTGGTGAACGTGACGCGCTGCGACAGCTGCGGAGCCGAGCACCCCGCGCACCTGCCGCTCCCGCACGGGTGGGAGATGTGGATCGTGGACGGCGGAGGCTGGGGTCACCGCTGCCCTCAGTGCGCAGTGCGCACGCAGGTCGCGGTTGAGGACAAGCCGAAGCGAAAGCGCGCGGCACGAAAGGTTTTCAAGAAGCCCGTCGATGGTGGGCAGGGAGATTTGTTTTGACCCAAGGAATGATTGAGACATTTGGCCGGCCGGAAGAGCACCGGGTCGAGAGCTGGCTGCGGTCGCAGGTGTTGGAAGACGACTTGCCCGAGGAACTCGCAGAGTGGGGCAAGCGGTGGTCCGCCGATATTGATCGCGAGATGCTGCGCCAGAGCGCAGCCGCGAAGCTGACGCCCGCAGAGCGCGAAGCGGTGGGGCTGTGACCAACGCGCTGGATGATCTCGTCGCCGCCCTTGAGGAGGGCGAGACGGTGGAGGCGCTGGTGTTCGGCCCGTGGGGCTGGGGGAGCTGGAACCCACCGGGGAACCTGGAGGCGCCGCCGCGAGGGAAGGTTATGACGCTCGCCGAGGCGGCACCCTTCATGCAGGGTTGGCGCATCCGCGGCGGTTACGGAAGCCCGGAGTGCTTCGCCATCTACATCTGGACCGACCGCCGAGTTCTTTGGGTGACGCAGTACGACGGCTCGACTCGGCTCGACTCCGCACCCCGGAACCCGTTGGCGTGCATACCGGAGATGCCGGGAGGATGAGCCGCTCGTCACGGGACAAGGGCAAGCGTGGCGAGCTCGAGGTGGTCGCAGCGTTCAAGGAGATCGGTGCGCCCGCCTACCGCTCCGGCAGCGCACAGCGTGCGTCCGGCAGCAAGGTCGCGGACGTCGAGGGTACGGCGTTTTGGGTTGAGGTGTGTCGGTCTGCAGGGACGTCGCACTTCGCGAAGATGCGGCAGGCGGTACGTGATCGCGACATCGCCGAGGACCCGCGAATGCCCGTGGTGTTCAAGCGGCAGGACCGCGGGGAATGGCTCGTGACCATGCGAGCAGAGGACTGGATGCGGCTCGTCACGAGTGGCGTGCCGATGATCGTTGGAGGTGAGGAGTGAATCTGCGGAAGCTGTTCGCGCTTGTGGTGTTCGGTGCGCTGGGAGCAGGCGCCATCGCATGGTGGGGCTGGTCCTGGTGGTGCCTGTTCCAGACGTGGAAGTGGCTCGACAACCAAACGGCGCACGCTGTCTCCATGGCGGTTGGATGCATCGCCAGCCTCGTGATGATGGCCCTCGCGTCCTACTTCGCCGCCAGTGACC